>JAZBOU010000119.1:0-18333 GCA_036351275.1 Bacteroidales bacterium | reverse complement strand
TATAAATTTGAAAAGGCGAAAAAGTATTCAGGGAAAAAGAAACCAAAAAAGAAAAGGTACTAATGCTGCTTGCCTAGTCTGCTTCCTGCAACAGCCCTGATTGCTTTACCTTTTGAAGTTCAAGTTGCAGCCTTTGCTGGTACTCGTCCAGTTTCCTGAAAATATCCAATTTCCCTAAACGGAAGTAAGCTTTTGCATTAGTAAAAAGCTCCCTGTAGTACGCTATACCTTCTTCAAGATTCCTGCCAAATCTAAGGAGATAGTCTCTTTGTTTGACATTTTCCTCAAAATCAGTTTCTTTGATCTTATCCTTCAGAAAATCAATATAGATGCCGAGCTCTTTAATGAACATATGAGGACGGTCTTTCCTGAGGATTAGGTTTGCCCTGCCATATATATGATTCGTAATGTCTTTCAGGCTCATGGCTCTGGAAAAATACGCAAGGTTTGGCCCCGGACAAACCGATACACCGTCGCCTTCAATTTTATGTTCTAGTTTGTTGGCGAGCAGGCATGATGTGCCCAGCCCGACGCATATGCATGATTTCCCGACGATCTTGTTATAATTGTCGAGGTATTCTTCTGCCGATAAGCTGGCTTTAGAGAGTTCTTTCAGTTTCAGGGCCTGGTAATGACGCGATGCAGTGCAGATTGTCTTGTCGGAAAACTCACTGCTCAATGCTGCATATTTTTTTGAACATGAACTGCCGGGTTTACCTGCAGCTATACGTTTGAGTTTCTCAAGGTCTTTGGTGTTACCTTTCAGCGTATTAAACGGAATGCCCAGCGGTGAAATATCACTCAGGTAGAGATCATCTTCTCTGGCATCAGCCAGTTGTTTTAGTGTTGCTTCGTCAACGGTACTGGCTTCTGGAACAAGCAGGAAAGGTGTTCCCCATCCCACTGAATCCACTCCGTAATGGCGCATGAGGAAATTGTGTTCTTCGGCAGTTCCCACGCCACCCTGTGCTGTAAGCATAAGAGCCAGGGGTTTACGGGGGATGGTTTTCCCTTTGTCGGCCAGTGCTTTCAGCAGGATCTCATAGATTGACCGGGATAATATTTCTCTTTTGCTGCTGAATTCTTCCAGTATAGGCCCCATGAGGTAACCATCGGTTGCAAAAGCATGCCCGCCACAGTTCAGCCCTGATTCTATCCTGAATTCTGATACCCACAGGCCTTTCTTTGCCAGGAACTTGCCCTGAATGATTGCTGATTTGTAGTCGCTGACTTTTAAAACGATCTTTTTCCTGATATATCCGTTTTCAAGCGGGTAAAAATCCTCAAATTCCTGCATATAGCTGTACAGCCTGGGATTGATCCCGGCCGATAATATCAGTGATGAATCCAGATCAGAGAGCGCATAACCTCTCACGGCAGCATGCGCATCATTATATTCAACTGCAAGCTTTTCTCCGTTCTTATAATTGTCTTTATCTACCTTGGTCATGATGTTCACATCAATACTGCCCATTTTTAATCGTTCATCCAGCCATGACCTGATTTCACTTTGATCAGTAGTGGTTTCCCTGAGTTCCCTGTATTCTTGCTCCAGGCCTGAGTTTTCGGGGAGCAGCATTAGGTATTCCAGGAGATCGTGATCTGCTTCACTAAAGCTTTTAATTGCTTTAAATTTCTTTTTTGCCAGGATATTGATCAGGTTGAGGTAAGCGGTGATCCTCTTTGCCCTGAAGTCATGAGTTTTTTCTGAGATATGTTTATAGGGTAGACTGTTCTGATTGCAATACATCTTTCGGAGCTTTTCCAGCAAGATATCATCAACCAGGGATAACACAGAGTTGATACCGAGGGGAGCTACCTTTAAGGGGGTGTCGACAGAATATCCGATGCCCAGTACGGGGATGTGAAATGAGTGTGCCATAGCAATGCCTTTTATATGATCTGAACGACAAATGTATTCACCGATTATCTTTAATGAGGCACAAAGGGATTAATGGGTCTGATTGTGTGGCAGGCTCACAACTTTAGTGACAGGTGTGATTAGTGCGTGGCGAATGTAACTCGCCACAAAGTAACTGACCGAGAGGGTTTAACGATGATCTACAGCGCTTCCCTGATGTTTAAGAGATATTGGCGTGAAACGGGAATGTTATCCTTATAGCCCAGGATCCTGAGCCAATGGCTGTTTTGATCCTTGCTGAGCTTCTGAACGTATTGAATGTTCACGATATAGCTGCGGTGGCAACGAATAAACCCGGGATGCGGCTTGAGTTGTTGCTCAATATTTTTCAGGGTATTTCTCAGAAGCTTGCTTTTTAGTTCTTCACCTTCTTTATATACTAGCTCAACGTAATTATCGGCAGACTTGGCGAAGGCTACATCCGAAATGAGCAGCTTAAGAGTTTCATATTGTGAGTCAGTACTGAATTCCACTTCCTTGCTATGGTGGTTATCTTCATATTTCTTCACTTTGCCCTGGTATAGCTCTATTTCTTCCTGGAGCGCTTTTCTTTCTTGCTTCAGGCCCTTGATCAGATCATGCAACCA
The DNA here is from genome assembly GCA_036351275.1 of Bacteroidales bacterium. Taxonomy (GTDB): domain Bacteria; phylum Bacteroidota; class Bacteroidia; order Bacteroidales; family B18-G4; genus B18-G4. Next base: position 15,825 of record JAZBOU010000119.1, on the reverse strand, counting down.
TAGGGAAATAGGGGGGAAGAGACTGATTATGGCAGTCTTGAACAATATAAGTATGTTTAGGGCGATATCGCCGACATATTGGATGTAGAATGCCAGCGAAAGCAGCGTCAGAATAAAGATCAGGAAGCTGTTCGCGTAGGGGGGCAGGAGGGGATCAAACTGGTGCTGGTCATATTTCTGGATCATCCAGGGCAGGGTAATGCGAACCAGGCTCATGATAGTAAAGGCGATGGCTGCAATCCCGGCCACAAACACCACGCTGCTGTTTAGTTCGAATCTTTCGAGAGGGAATGGCTCAAAGAAAAGCACAAATAGGAACATCCCAAAACTGATGCTAAGGAATAGTCCTAAAGCTGCCTTGAGCAGTACCACGAATTGGTTGATCTTATTATTCATTATGTAGTTCCTTTCCCGCCGAAGGGCTTACTTCATTAATATCATAGTCAGCCCCATTGCTATAAATCCTACTCCCATGCCGATAAACAGTCCCACCGGGATCTGGTAAAAGTAAAATCCGAGGCCAAAGCCGATAAACATGCATCCAACGAAGAGGATGCCACCAATAGTTTGTTTTTGTTTTAGTCTTTGTTGCTTATTGTCTTCCATGATCAAGTTTTTTAAAAAGTGAAAATAATAATTATATCGGATTGGTCCGTCAAAAATCAGTATTACTTTGTGCTTCCCTGCCTGCGGCAGGCAGGCTTTGTGATATCTCTTGTGATCTTTGTGTTGATCAGCATTGGTCAGAAAGGCCTACAGACAAGGGCTCACCTGAAGAATTACTATAAGATTACTCATTGAATTTGACTATGGTGTTTGCAAGCTGCGGACGTGCTTCTTTTAAATAGTCTTTATCAAGTTCCAGACCGAGCGGACTTACTATATTGCCTATCGTCTTCTCCTATGCTGCGGCTTCTTCCGTGGTGGCCTCGATGGCTTTATATTAGTTGGCTCTGTGCCATCATCCACAAATGGATGTTCTTCTATAACCCGGATCTTCTGGCTGATCAGCTTCTCTATATCGCGCAGGTAGGCTCTTTCTTCCATATTGCAAAATGATAAGGCTATCCCACTTGCATTTGCACGGCCGGTGCGACCGATACGGTGAATGTAAGTTTCGGAGATATTAGGAAGGTCATAGTTGATCACGTAAGAAATATCCTCGACATCGATACCCCGAGCGGCAATATCGGTGGCGACCAATACTTTCGTTTTACCACTTTTAAAGTTACCAAGTGCACGTTGCCTGGAAGACTGCGACTTATTGCTATGTATTACCTCAGCCTCGATCCTGGATTTTGCAAGCAGTTTAACAATATTATTTGCACCATACTTAGTGCGGGAAAATATCAATACCGAGTCGATCGGTTCTGATTGCAGGATATGGATCAAAAGATTTGTTTTGCCTTTTTTGGTCACGAAATATACAGCCTGGTCAACTTTTTCGGCTGTTGCCTGCTCCGGCTGGACAGATACCTTTTCAGGGTTTCCAAGTATTTTTTCGGATAGTCGTACAATATCTGGAGGCATGGTGGCTGAAAAGAATAGTGATTGCCTTTTTGCAGGTAATTTCGCTATGATCTTCCGGATATCGTGTATAAAACCCATGTCGAGCATACGGTCGGCTTCATCCAGTACAGAGTATTCAATGTCACTAAGGGAGATGTATCCCTGATCCATGAGATCGAGAAGCCTGCCGGGAGTGGCAACAAGCACATCTACACCATTTTTTAAGGCCTGTACCTGCATAGCTTGCTTAACACCACCAAAAACAACTGTGTTTTTTATGCCTGTATATTTCCCGTAGATGCTAAAGTTGTCGGCTATCTGGATAGCCAGCTCACGCGTTGGTGTTACGATCAGGGCCTTCATGGTCCTTTTGCCTTTGTTGTTTAACTTATTGAGATAGAGATGTTGCAATATGGGGATGGCAAAGGCAGCCGTTTTTCCTGTACCTGTTTGTGCGCATCCCAGGAGATCCTTGCCTCGCAAAAGTATTGGGATAGATTGTTCCTGTATGGGAGTGGGATTGGTATATCCTTGTTCTTCGAGCGCCTTGAGGATTGGCTCAACAAGGTGCAATTCTTTAAATGTCATAGAATAGTAATAGCCGGCAAAGGTAGGTGAATTGTTTTGATTCTTAACTATTGCCTTTTACCAGGTATTTTGATTAATAACAATCCATGAATAAGTAGATGCTCCCGTTTGCATGCACATCTCAACATAAGAATTGTTACTATCAGTCCTGTATCGTATTGTCCCGGCTTTATCAGCACTTGCAGCATCACTGTCGTCTGCTATTTGTACTCCTCCATCAACATGTAATTTCGAATTTGGATTTGATGTCCCTACAGCAACCTTACCCAGATTTCCGGCATTTAGCAATAAGTCTGTTCCACCACTTCCACTGATAAAAGCATCAATATGCATTTTTCCGTTTGTGGCTGCAGTCCTGTATATTTGCAAAGCTGTATTATTGCCCGAAGTTATATTTCCATCACACAATACCAGGTCTGCATTTGTTCCCGAACCAACAACACTGTTCGCTATTTGAAATTTGGCTTGAGGGCTGGTCGTGCCAATACCTACATCTCCAACAGTTTGGGCTATATAAACATCTCCATTCGTATAGCTTACTTCAAAGGGGAAGGTGTCTGAACCTCTGTATCTTCCAATTACAATGTTGCTATTCGTTCCTCTCAGACGAAAATATCCTTTTATCGTTGCTGAGGATGGGGATGCACCGGCAGATCCTCTGTGTAGATTCAGTCCTCCACCAAAATAAGCACTTCCTGTATAGAAAATATTTTCTCCCTCTGAATAAGATTGGTTTGAAGAATAGATAATATTATCACCTCTGACATCCAGGGCTCTAACCGGGTTTGTAGTTCCAATACCTACACGGCCGGTATTGCCGTTATAAATATCATTTCCACTAACTTCCCAGTGCTGGGATCCATCGGCTATGATTGTCCATACCGCGCTTTTAAAACAATACATCCCGGCAGTGTTGTTAGTCTGGTAAACCAGCAGGCCTTCTGCAGGACTGCTAATTGCCTCACGCTGGGCTTGTGTCATTCGTGGAATAAGCACTCCGGTTGAACTGGACTTAATATCCAGCATAGCTGAAGCATCCGGGTCACTGCCGTCGGTGTTTATGGCTACCTGGGCCTTCACACATAGATTTGAAATCGCCAATATGGCGACAAGGAACAATTTAGCTTTTTTCATAAGATTGATACTTGGGGTGTACAAAAATTATTGATTTGGTTATAATTATTTGTAATCTCTACAGCTTTTTACTCAGAATTTTGGCTGCCCTAGCCGCGACTTTGGTGTGATTTTATTGCTTCGTATAAAAATACGAAAATATTTGATAAGTTGTAAGTTGTGTTGTTGAAGTGGCGAGTGCTGGGTGGTAGTGCAGCATTTATTTGGTTTTTATTCAAAATCTGAGGCCGTAAACAACAGTGACCCTCAAATATCGAATATCAGATATCATATATCATATATCCGTACTGTTCAAGTTCTGTAGTATCTTTAATCTCACGGGTTCCGCCATCCTGGAGAATAGGGTGATATGAGATCAGAAATCAGAATTTAACGATAAGCAGGTAGGAGATAGTGCCATCTTATTGAGATATTAGAAAATTCCTGGAACCACTTCATCAACAAGAAACTTCCTACTTCCATGTTCCATGTTCGATATTCGATATTCAAAGAGGATAGATGAATGAAGAAGTTTCGGCAACTAGTCTTTCAGGTAGAACACCACCGTGTTCACCACCCTCACCTTTTTGATATGGCCGGTATTGATATCACGGTTCTCTATGGAGAAAAGTCCCTGGTTGGCTGATTTTATCTTGCCAACCTTGGAATCAGAATCGCGTGCAAACTTTTCCGCTGCATCTCGGGCGTTCATGGTCGCTTCCTCGATCATCTCCGGCTTGATGTCGTTCAACCCGGTATAGATATATTCGACCTGCTGCCAGTAGTTCTTTGATCCCAGGATGATCCCTTTGCTGATGATGGTCGTAACCTGGGCCAGCGTTTTGTGAAGCTTTTCAATATCGCCGGTGCGGATGGTAAAATCGGTTTTGGCAATATAGCGGAACTGTTGCCCGGTGTTACTGCCATAATAGTCGGCCCGGGTATCCTGTATGCTGGGAGAACCTATGGTGATCTCATCTTCGGTGAAGCCCTGTCCGGCAAAGAAGGCTTTGAGCGTTTGCGTTTGTTCCGTGAGATCTTTTTCGAGCTGCTGCAGGTCGTTGCTTACTACGGTGATCTGCACCGGCCAGATGGCAATATCTGCTTCCACTTCCCGTTCAGAAAGTCCTTTAACGGTAACATAGCGGTCGAGCTCCTTGGCTTTTATGAGTGTCTGACTGATGAAAAACCCTGCCGTTACCAAACACAATCCCAAAATGAGGGATGCATAGATGATCCTGTTTTGCTTTTCCATATTCAGTTGGTTTGCTTTACTGTATTAACAGTTTCTTAACTGCAGTATTGTTCCCGTTAACAACTTTTACGAAATACATTCCTGTGGGAAGATCACTCACACCCATTGCTTGATGATGTTGTCCAGGGCTTTGATCGTTTACTTCAATTGACCTGACTATTTTACCGGAAATATCAACCAATTCGATTTTCGAGTATCGGATATCGGATATAGAGTATTGAAGGTGCAATACACCCGAACATGGGTTTGGATATATGCTGAATATTTTTTCCTCCTGTTCGTCGATCGCCGAAGGATCCAGTGATGCAATGAAGAGGTGATATGAAGTATTGTAATCTTCCTGCAAATTCAAGAAGGTGATGGAAAGAGTGGAGATCGGTATGGTGGGCTTGAGATATGCCGCCGGTGCTTCACATGAGGGTAATCCACCCATTACAAGTGTGTCGAATGTGTATCCCTCAGGTGTGTCCGAGCCAAGCAGGGCAGCATATTCCGGATCCCATTTCGGCAGGTCAACCCCATCGCTATGGTCGGCATCGAAAAGCTCTACAAGCCAGTTGTTGATCACTTCTATGGGTACTGTGTAACCGTCTGCATCAGTGGCGTGGAAGAGCACATTTTCCACATCAATGTCGGTAAGGCAGAAGCCCCATGCATTTGCTGGCGTGGGTTCCTCAAAAATAATTGTAGTGACGGCTCCTGAAGAAATGGTAGTACCTGCTGTCCCGGCGCCGTTTGGAACAACCTGGGTGCGCAGGTTCATTTCATTGTCGGCCTGTCCGTAATCCGCTTCGAACTGGCTGCCGTCTTCGAATGTTTCATCATCAAGGATTTGCACATTCTGGGATAAACTTCCCATGGTTTCCCATGTAAAATCAGGCAGGGCTGCATTGGTAAATTCACCGGTTCCATGGTTCGGACTTGTAATAGTAAATGTGGCGTATTCCTGGGCTTGCGCTGAAAAAAACATGAAAAGGGCAATACACATGCCCGTGAGATTTACATAAGTTTTCATCTGTACTGGTTTTTGGGTTGCCCTAAAGATAGTGAAAACTTGTATGTGATGCAAGTTGGGTTATAGGCTTTGGCATCGGGCATCTGCTTACTGCCTGCCGCCTATCGCCTAATTAAAGAACCATAACTTTCTTCACCGCAGTTTTTTTATTGGCGCTTAGCCTGACTAAATAAATCCCTGCCGGTAGGTCGCCCATATCAATGCTTATCTCATTGCTGTCATAAGTTTGATCATCAAGGGGTATTATTTTGGTGATTGAACCTGAGATGTTCACAATTTCGATTTTCGATCCTCGATCCTCGATTTTCGAAAATTTCAATATTAGCCTGTCGTCGCATGGATTCGGAAAAGCGTCAAACTCCAGTTTGATACCCATGCCGTGGTCCTCAATACCTATCGTGCTGATGGGAATGAAAAAAACGGTGTCTTTGTTGAAACTTGGAACAGCAAGGATGTTGTCGAACTGGTTATAATTCAATCCGGTGGGTTCACCAAGCTGGGTGGCGATGACACTCCTGGTACTGCAATCATTTGGATATTTGTATACACGCCCTCCTGATACAAAACTTGATAAGTAAAAGTTACCATACTGGTCGATGGTGATGCCATCATAATACCCGGCACTTAAAGTGGTCAGGGTGGTAACTTCTCCACTTTCCGGATCCACTGCAACTATAGGAGCCGATTGCTGGAAAGCTGCCACCACGATGCGGTTGTTGAACGGGTCATATACGCAATCCTGCGGCCAGTCGGGAAGGCCGCTCGCAGTCAGGATTTCATAGGTCTCCTGCCCAAGGTCGACCTTGATAAGGCGTCCGCCTGTATCAATGACATACAGAAATCCATTGCCGTCGACCGTCATTCCGTCGAGATTATTAAGATTATTGATGGGCAGGCTCATCTCCAGTTCGCCGGTAAGCAGGTGAAACCCAAGCAGGGTGTCCCCATTGGAGGTATAGAGCATATTACCATCGATGCACATCCCATAAATCCTTTCATAGCCGGTAACCCAGTATGATGTATGATTCGTGGTGTCGGTTTCCACGATGGTTCCATTGCCAACATTGGCAACGATATACCTGTCGAGCAAAGGGTCGTAAACCACGCATTCCGGTTTATTATACATATTGGGCTGAAAGAGATCATTGGAGAACCATGCTGTCTGGTTGCTCATATAACCGGTTGCGATGAGGTCAGCATCTCCATCCTGGTCAAGGTCGCCATGCACCACACAGAAAGCCTGGGAAAAGGGATCCTCAAGTGAATGCTTGCTAAAATTCTGGTTCCCGTCATTTTCCCACCATGCCAGATAGTTTTCGCCCTGTCCGCCTCCATACAAGTCCCGGTCGCCATCCTGGTCGAGGTCGCATACATCCAGCCAGAGTGCACCGGCAAAAGTGCCCAGCGGGTGCTTTGTAAAGTTTTCATTACCGTCATTTTCCCACCATGCGATCTGGCTGCTCATGCATGCTGCACCCACGATGTCCATGTCGTCGTCATTGTCCACGTTCCTGATAAATACGGTATGTGCTTTTGGAAAAGCATCATCAACCATGTGTTCTGTCCAGTTCTGGTTGCCATCGTTCTCCCACCAGTAGACTTCTCCGTTCAATTCTCCGCAGGCCAGCACGTCAATATCACCATCACCGTCCATATCGTCCCCGTGTATGAAAGGGCTCTGCTGGAAACGTGTCGAGATCACGTGTTTGGTCCAGCTGGTGTCGGGAAGATTGTTCTTCCACCAGGCGATTTCACTATAATTTGAGCTGTTGTCAAAGCTGGAGCACAATACATCATATTTTCCATCAAGATCAACATCAGCCACATCAACGGTATGTGCGCCGATGAAATAATCATCAATATAATGAATGGTAAAGTTCTCTTCACCGTCGTTTTCAAGCCAGGTTACGGAATTGCCTTCCCAAGCTGCTGCAATAATATCCTGTTCACCATCCTGGTTCATGTCCCACGCATGTACTGACCGAACCCGCAGCATGCCGGTGGCTATGACGTGTTTATCAAATTGCTGGTATCCAAGGTTTTCCCACCATACGATCTGGCCGTTGTTGCCATTGCCGCAGCCAACGATGTCGTTCTTTCCGTCCTTATTCAGGTCTGCAACGCAAACCTCACATCCCTGCTCAAAGTTGGTACTCAGAATATGTTTTTCAAAGTTGATCGGCTGGGATACACTTTCTTCAATGAATGCAACGAGGGCAGCAAATATAAGGCCCAGGATAAGCAAGAGGTATTTAAAGCTCATGGTTGTAAATTTTTAGGTTGTTAATCTAAACACGAATATAGCCAAAGAGAAATGCTATTGTGCAGCCTGTTTTACGGATGGACAGTTTCGGGATACCGCAGGCTTTTTAACGCGTACCAGATTGCATTGCAGTGAGATATACCCTTTTTAAATGCTTACCGTTAACTGCTTGAAGAAGACCTTTAACTGAAAAATGGCGTTTTTCTGTAACAGATATGTTTGAAATCAGTCTTTAATAAAACCAAGACCAAAATTAATGATCAGGAACTACCTACTCACTGCACTGCGAAGTTTTCTAAAGTACAAAGGCTACTCGTTTATAAATATTGCGGGGCTTGCGATCGGAATGGCATGCTCTGTTCTTATCATGGTTTGGGTGGCGCACGAGCTGAGCTACGACCGGTTCAATGAAAAGTCGGACCGCTTGTACCGGCTCGTGCAAACCCAGTATTACAGCTCAGGACCCCTGATAACGACATGTATGCCGGGCCCCATCGGGGGTGATATGGTGGCAGATTATCCGGAGGTGGAAGATGCTTTCATGTTCTATTTTGCACCGGGGGCAGTAGTGACCTATGAGGATAAGTGTTTTACAGAGAACATCAGGCTTGCCGATCCCGGCCTCTTTCGTATGTTCGATTTCAATTTTGTTAGCGGGGATCCGGCCACAGCACTGGATGATATATCCTCTATTGTGATCACAGAGGAGATGGCTGAGAAATATTTTCCGGGAGAAGATCCCATGGGAAAGGTTCTCCGCCTGAACGACCAGTTCAACTTTAAAGTAACAGCAGTGCTGGAGGAGATGCCGGCAAACTCCTCTTTTCGCTTTGATCTTTGCATCCCTTTTCTTTTCCTGGAGGAAATGGGCTACCAGCTTGACCAGTATGGATGGAATTCTTATTACACATATATCCAGCTGGCTGAAGGAGTGAGTGAAGAAGAAATGGAAAATAAGATCATCAAGCACATTGAAGAAAAAAAAGGGGAGGAGGATGAGTCAGTGATCGACCTCTGGCTGCATCCGCTCACAAAGGTGCATTTATACAGTGTCAGGGGGGGCGGCCAGATCGAGCAGGTATATATCTTATCCGCCATTGCCGTATTTATACTGCTAATTGCCTGTATCAACTTCATGAACCTCTCTACTGCCAGGTCTGCCCGCAGGGCAAGGGAAATCGGATTGCGCAAAGTTGTGGGTGCCGGAAGGGGGAAGATCATCTTCCAGTTCCTTCTTGACTCCATTCTGCTTTCGCTTATATCCGTTGTGCTCAGTGCCATAATCGTTAAGGCTGTTTTACCCGCATTCAACCGCATGGCCGACAGCAACATTCGTTTCGATCTTACTGATCCCGTTAACATACTGATCTTGCTCGGTATCGGCATTTTTACAGGTTTGCTTGCCGGGAGCTATCCGGCGCTGTATCTTTCTGCCTTCAACCCTATCGGGGTACTTCGTTTATCCGGCTCAGGTTCGAAGAGCTCATCACTCTTCAGAAAGATACTCGTTGTATTTCAGTTCACGCTTTCGGTTATTCTGATCATTGCCACAATAGTGATCAGCAGGCAATTGAATTATATGCAGCACAAAGACCTGGGCATGAATATGGAAAATGTGATCTGCCTGGAGATGCCCCGTAAAGTAAAGGACAATTATGAAGTGATGAAGAATGAATTCCTGCGCGACCCTTCCGTAACCAGTGTTACCAGGACCAGTTCACTGCCTTTCTGGAATGGCAGCAATACAGGGGGGCTCGACTGGCAGGACCGTGATGTGGAGGACGACTTGCTGGTTGGATTTTCTTTTGCGGATTATGATTATGATAAGGTGCTTGGCATCCGGATGCTTGAAGGGAGATTCTTTGATGAGTCCTATGCGACCGATACCGCGGCATGCGTGATCAATAAAAGTTGCCAGGAGGCCATGAATATCAAAGACCCAATTGGTAAATGGATTGGCAGCAGCGGTAGTGAGGAGGGGCGTATGAAGATCATTGGTGTTACGGAAAACTTTCATTTCCTGCCCCTGACATATGAGATCTCTCCGCTGATGTTCATAATATCTGAAAGTCCCATGCACGTCATGATGATAAAAGTTTCCGGCGACAATATTAAGGAAACCATGGATTATCTCGAACAGACCTGGACCAGGATCAACCCGGGCTTCCCGTTTGAACCGGATTTTCTCGACAGGGAGTACCAGGAAGTTTATGAATCGGAGAGCAGACTGGGAGAGATCTTCAAGTATTTCTCTTTCCTGGCTATTTTTATCAGTTGCCTGGGCTTGCTCGGATTGGCATCGTTCATGGCTGAACAGAGGACGAGGGAGATTGGCATTCGTAAAACCTTCGGTGCCCCCGTGGGCTCGATCATCATGATGATGTCGAAAGAATTTGCCAAACTGGTGATCATCGCAAATATTGTGGCATTGCCGATTGCCTGGTACTTCCTGAATGACTGGCTGAACCATTATTCCTATAAAACACCCCTTAGTGCCGACATCTTTATATATGCTTTCCTGGCATCAGTCCTGATAGCTATGGTTGCAGTAAGCTATCAGGCGGTCAAGGCAGCACTGATGAACCCGGTGGATGCTATAAAATACGAGTAAAGTGTTGGGTGTTAGGTGTTGGGTGTTGAGTGAAAACTTGATGCTGCGGCTCCAATAATTCGATGCCCCTCCATGTGCCTACTACTGTCAACAGTCAACTGCCTATCCCGAAAAACCAGAAATCTTCGATTTCATTGTTTTTCGAGGATCCTCGAAAAAAGAGCAAATCAAAGATTTGCATTTTTTCGGGACTGCATACTGCCTACTGCTTCACACTCTTATCGAATGCTTTGGCCTTATCGGTCATCTGTTCCAGGATGAAGGGGTACTCTGATGAAACATCCTGCCTTTCGCCGGGATCCGATTCCAGGTTAAATAGCTCATAGTGGTCAAGTGCCCCGGCACCGTATGTCGCTTTAGAAGGGAGGCTTATCTTCCATGGTCCTTCCCTGTAGCTCATCTGCAATCCTCTTGCCTCATAACCGGAGAACTCTTGGTGAGGAGAGGTAACGCCTTCCTGCATGGTCATCACTGCATAGAGATCTTTGCCATCGATGGGCCGGTCGGACGGGATATCCGCTCCTGCCAGCAGCGCAAAGGTTGTAAAGAGGTCGAAGCCGGCAGCAATATGATCGCAGGTTGTTCCGGGTGGTATGGTCCCTGGCCAGCGCATGATGCATGCCACCCTGGTACCTCCCTCATAGCGTGATTGATATTTGCCGCCCCGCAATTTATGCGTCCTGCTTGTATCTACCCGGGCATAATGTCCATAGCATGCTTCCAGTTCAGGATATGGCACGATGAGCGGTCCGTTGTCTGAACTAAATACGATAAGCGTGTTCTCTTCAATATCCATTTCCTTCAGCGTACGAAGGATAGCCCCAACCGAGCGATCGAGGTATTCCACTGCATCACCGTATGGGCCGGCCTTGCTGAAACCATCGAAACCTTTTGGCACAAACCAGGGTGTGTGCGTTTCAATATTGGCGTATTGCAGGTAAAAGCGCTGGTCCCGTCCTGCCATTTCCCGTATATAATCACATGCAATACGTGTGAAAAGGGCAGGAAGCTCCGCAAGTTCAATGTTGTCGAGTTCATCAATTACATCGTAATTCTCTATCAGCGGGATAGGCGGGAATTCACGGGAACCCGTATTCGCCAGGCGTTCCGGACCATGATCATTGGGGTAGGGTATGCCCAGGAAATAATCAAACCCATGCTCACCCGGTAAATATTCAGGAAGGTGCCCCAGATGCCACTTACCCACCAATGCTGTTTCATAGCCCTGCTCTTTAAGCAGCTCGGTAATCGTAATTTCAAGATCTGTATCCAGGCCGATGTCTGAATCGGGGAACAGGACTGGAAGGCCCGTACCATTATTGACCCGGGGTGCATAACGCCCGGTAAGTATGGCAGCCCTGCTGGGGGTACAGGTGCCATGAGGTGCATAGAAATCGGTAAATAACATACCGTCCGATGCCATGCTATCGAGGTTGGGCGTACTGATATCAGTTGAGCCGAAACAACCTATGTCATCATAACCAACATCATCGGCCAGGATATGAATGATGTTCGGCTTTTGCTGGGCTGTGGCTAAGACAACCGACAGGGTCAAAATAGAAAAGGCAATTGAATATCTCATGATGCTGGTTTTCGTACGGTGTATATAGCTGCAGATCCGCCAAGCACGGGATAATGCCTGAAATCGGTAAAACCGTTTTCCTGCAACAAGCGGCCTACTTCTTCCGGGCTAAAATAATTTCGGGCTGAAACAGCCAGGTATTTATATGCCTTTCTATGGCCGGATATCAGGCCACCCAGGCCTTGAACCCACACCCTGAGGTATATGCGGAACCAGAACCTGAGGAAAGCGTTTTTCGGCTGGCTCGACTCTGCAATGATAAATATACCGCCGGGTTTCAGGGTTCTCCGGATCTCGGAAAGGTATTGCGGTGCAAACTTGTTTTTATAGGTCAGGTTTCGGAAAGCAAAACCAATTGTGGTCACATCATAGGTGTCGTCATCGAACGGAAGGTCTGCAGTGTCGGCAAGCACAAAGTTGACCTTGTTCCCCTTTTGTCTTTCAGCCTTTATGGCAGCGACATCCAGCATGGGCTGGCTAAAATCACTGGCAGTGACCTTAATGGCGGAATTGCTCATCCTGGCTATTCGCAGCGCAATGTCGGCAGTCCCGGTACAAATATCGAGCACCTCTCCCGGTTTCTCCTCCATGCAGATCCGAACCGCCTTTTTGCGCCAGCGTTCATCCTGGCCCAGCGTAAGGATACGATTCATGATATCGTACCTGCCGGGTACCTCGTTGAACATCCTGAATAGTGGCCTTCTCGCAGCCGCTTCTCTGTTCATAAAGTTTTGAGTGTTGGGTGTTCCTCCTTCGCTTTGCTTCGGAGGACGCAGTGAATTTTGAGTTAGTTTCTAGTTACCGGTTTCTGGTCTCGTGTTTCGTGTTTCGTGTTTTAAAGTTGTTGCATTGACACAAAGGTAAGGAAAAGGTGTTAGGTGTTTAGTTAGTATTAAAATATCAAATATCAAGTATCAAGTATCCAGTATCAAGTATCGAGTATCAAGTATCGAGTATCAAGTATCAAATATCAAATATCAAGTATCAAGTATCAAGTATCAAGTATCCAGTATCAAGGATCCAGTATCAAGTCTTTTAATGCAGTGATGTGAAGATAAATTATATTTGTGCATATGCTTGAAACAAAGGTGTGCATAATTGGTGGTGGGCCGGCAGGTTCTATGGCTGCCCTTCGCCTGGCTAAGGATGATATCCCTTATATACTCCTGGAGAAAGAATCATTTCCCAGGAAGAAGATATGCGGGGATGCGCTAAGCGGAAAGGTACCCCATATTATCAGGCGCCTATCGCCCGATATTCTTGAGCGATTTGAGTCTTTTTGCAATCCCTTGCACGCTCACGGTATTCAGTTCATAGCCCCCGGAAACCATGTTTTTGACGTGCCTTTTATCGAGGATTATGATCCTGATATACATCCTGTACCCGGGTATACGATTAAACGGGAGCTGTTCGATGATTTCATGCTGAAAGAGGTGAAGGATGTATCTGCCGATTTTGTGAATGAAGGGGAGGAGGTAAGGCAAATTGAACGCAGGGAAGATGGTTTTCTGATCAGCACCGGAAACAAGGAAATAAGCGCGAAGCTGCTCATCGATGCATCAGGACAAGCTTCAGCTTTCGCCCCTCCATACCATAAACCCAAATCCTCAAATGCAAAAACTGCCCTTGCCGTGAGGACTTATTATAAAGGCGTAAGCGGACTGCATCCGCAAAATTTTATTGAACTGTATTTCCTGGAGGATCTACTGCCGGGTTATTTCTGGCTTTTCCCGCTACCCGGAGGGATGGTGAATGCAGGAGTCGGCATCAGGAAGGATGTTGTGCTCAGGAAAAAAATAAATATTTCTGCCATATTGGTGGATATCATCAATTCTCATCCCATGCTTGCACCCAGGTTCAAAAATGCTGAACAGCATGGAAAACCTGCTGCCCATCCGTTGCCCTTAGGCTTCCCACGTTTCAGGATTTCCGGTGATGGCTATATGCTGGCAGGAGATGCAGCCCACCTGGTTGATCCCCTGACGGGAGAGGGAGTGGGGAATGCGCTCTACAGTGGTTACATTGCCGCAGAGCAGGCCATTGATTGCCTGGACCATAAACGCTTCGACGATGCCTTCATGAAAGCATACGACAAAAGGATCAAAAGGGTCCTTGGTAAAGAGATGAAGATCAGTGCAAACTTCCAACGCATGTTGAAATATCCACGCATGGTAAAATGGATCGCCCGCAAAGCTGATGGAAACAAGCACATACCGGGACTGATGTCGTCCATGTTCACTGATCTGAACCATCGTAAGAAATTACTGAATCCGATTTTTTTATTGAGAGTACTGCTGAATAAGTAGCTCAGGGCACTTGTCATCCCCAGCTAAGCGAGGGATATGATTAAAATATGCTCTTTCGCTAACTAAGCTTCTTCTTTATCCTCTCACTACTCAAATGGCTAACCGCATCCAACGCCACACAGGAATTATCACCGTAATCAACGTCCACTTTTCCAATGAACCTGGCAGCCAACAAAGCCCTGTCGTGAAGTGCTTTTGATCGCGAGCCCATCATGATCAGTGCATTGTTCATAGCATCCTTCACAAAGTTTTCTTCTGATTGCAAGTTCTCTTTTATGTGGTCGATGTGTGTTTCAAACCATGCAACGTCAAGGCTTTTATAGTCACGGGCGATGTTGTAAATTAGTAAATATGCAATTCGTCTTTTAATATCGTTTTCTTCAGATATCCATTCTTCTGCCAGTTCTTTCTGAAAACTGACTTTTGGCATGAGGTTGCTGCAGTAACTGTGTGCCAGCATCCAGAACTGCAGGGATTTTACCTGCTCTTCTACCTGCTTGCGTGTAACTTTTGATGGTTCATCCACCATGGTGGCAAGGGTGATCATATCATAATTGTCCTGTTTCCAGAGTTTGAGCGCAAGCTCATGATCACGTCCTACTTGCTTTGCGATCTTCTTGAGTTGTGTTAAGCCGATACCATAGGATGTCCAGGGTATGTTCCATTTCTCCCAGTGCTTCATCCCACGCTCGTTCTTGTTGGATTCCAACAGTTCGCGTACTTTATCGATATTCATGACAACATAACAATATGAAACCAAATTTTTTTTCTGTACTAGGCATCTGGCTTCTGGCATCAGGCTTCTGGCATCAGGCATCAGGCATCAGGCATCAGGCTTCGAATATCAGATATCAGATATCAAATATCAAAAGCCCAGTCTTATTTTCGCTTCTTCTTTATCAATACGATCCCTGTAGAACGGATGTGCCTCGGTATTGAAAATAACATTATCAAAATCAAACTCATCCCTGTCGTAAGAGAATATGAGGTAGAAATATTTAAGGGTTTCGGCAATAAAATAGGTGGCCATGTAGTCTTTCTTTTCCATGGTCTCCACATTGGCTACAGCCGTATATGCGATATCCGTTTTACAGTACTCATTTATATCATTCCAGTACTGGAGGGCCATGTCATAATACGTTTGGTCGCCAGTAAAGTGGTACAGATAGTAGGCCGATTCGATGATCTCCGGGTTGAGGTCGTAAACAGGGTAATTGGATTTTCCTGTTTTATAGTCGTAAACGGTAGGTTCCAGGCCGTATTTGTTCCAGACCCAATCCCAGGTTTCCTGCAGTTTCCCAGCTCTTTTAAAATCGCCGGATAAAGCAAGCAAGGCAGGGAAGAATGCATCATAAAGGGTGATCACCGAGCTGTTGAGTACTCCTGTGTTCATATTGGCACGGCCGTACCAGAGTTTTCCATCGTGTGTTTCTGCAAGGTACCTGTTCACAGGGCCAATGCTGGCATTCCAGATATCTCCCAGTTCAGGATCACCGAACATTAGAAAACTTTTATAAAGGTATTCGTAATAGGAATCAACACCTGCGCAGATATGGCTGCTTTCGGAGATCCATTTCCCTGTA
>JAZBOU010000118.1:0-3232 GCA_036351275.1 Bacteroidales bacterium | reverse complement strand
CTTTGTGATACTTCGTGAGATACTTTGTGTATCCTTTGTGGTGGAGAAAATATTTAAAGTACTTGAGACCGAATTATTCCCATTTAGTCGCTAAAATATCATAACTTTCAATCGTAAAGTATGCTGATCATGAAACAAATTTTGATTTTTCCACTGCTTTTCCTTTCGTTTACAATTCTTTCGCAGGAGATCCACTACAATAGCAATAAAGGACTAATTATTAATAAATTAGAGGATAATGACGGCAATAAGGTACATATCGGAGGTCTGCCGGTTTTCAGTTTTATGCTGAATACAAAAACTTTTTACTCCGATAAAGCCACAATCGCAGCATCAGGTGGCGGGTTTATGCTTGATTTTGACAAGAGTTTAACTGCCAGCTATTTTGAAACATCTGGAAAAACAGCCAGGATCAAATTTGAAAACAAGAGTACCGACACGCTCATCCTCGAGAATGTGGTCCCTTTTGGCACAGATCCAGGGCATGTTTACATTACATCAAGCGGGCCATGGTCTCTCACACGCGCAAAGCTCTTCCGCCCCGGCTACGGACCTGTTGGGGTTATCCTTCCTGATAATGCATGGGAACTGGGATACGGTAGCGTTGAAGTTGGCGATGAGCTGTCGCTATGCGGTCTTGTCAGAAGGACAGAAACGGAAAATGCTGAAAAACGCCGGTATGAGACCCATATTCCCCCGGGGGGAACCGTAATCTATGAACTCTATTTCGAAACCTTTACAGGCGAATGGCAGAACGGGCTCAGGAAAGTTTTTCAGGAAAATTATCTCTACGACCTGGAAGAATTCGACAATACCCTGTATGAACGCGAAGACCTTGAATGGATCAGGCACGCATATGTTTCAGGATTGAACTTTGCATGGGACAAGGACTTTTATAATGCCGAAAAAGATTATTTCAACCTGCGGGAATACCTGATCGACGGGACCGAATGGTTTGGGGGCTACGATATCTATGCCCTCTGGCCTACCTGGCCCCGACTGGGCCTGGATGAGCGGAACCAGTGGGACCTCTTCCGTGACCTGCCGGGTGGTTTATCAAGCCTTAAAACATTGTCAAAGGACATGCATGAGGATGGAACACGTTTCTTTATCTGTTTTAATCCCTGGGACGAAAGTACCAGGAAAGAAGATCCTTACAAGGGGATCGCATCTGTCATCAAAGAAAGCGGTGCGGATGGCGTTGTGCTCGATTGCAGGGGTAAATCGAACGAGAGGCTGCAGGAAATAGCCGACAGCATCAAACCCGGCGTGATCATGTACAGCGAGGGCATGGCGGTTGTAAAAGATATGCCGGGTATCGTAGCCGGTCGCGTACACAATGCGATATACTACTCCCCTCCCCTCAATTTGAATAAACTGATCAAGCCTGAATTCGCCATCTTCCGCGTTCTGGAAATAAAGGACACGGATCTGAAGCGGGAAATGGCGATATCGTTTTTTAACGGCTATGGCGTGGAATTGAACTCAATGGGGCCCGGAAGGTCGGCCCGGGTAGAAAAAGACCTGGAATTCCTGGGTAAAACAAGCCTGATCCTGCGCCAGAATTCAAATACCTTCCATACTGAAGACTGGACTCCCCTGATACCCTGTTTGCAAGACAGCATCTGGATCAACAAATGGCCGGGAAAAGATAAAACGATTTATACGATACTGTCATTCTATCCCCCGGGGCATGAAGGGCCGCTTTTTGAAGTAAAAAGAAAGGACGATTATCATTTTGTCAGCCTGTGGAATGATGAAGAACTTTCGATAAAGGATATGGACGGGGTTTCTTATCTGGAAGTGAGTATAGATCCATACAGCAGTAAATATAATGGCACAAGGAGGGAAGGAAGCATTGAATGTATTGCACGATTTCCCATGCTCATCAAGGTGAAAGAACAGGCAAATGGCATCAGGGTCTCCGCTCCCAGGGGAGATAAAATACTTTGCTGGACGGGAGAAGTTTCCGGTCGCATTTATGCCAGGGATTTCGCATTAACTGAAGCAAACAGTGTTTTGATCCCCGGAGAATTGCTGGATGGGGAAGAAAAAGTTGTAATCCAATTATTTGAGGATGATGAGTTAATTGACCAGGCGAACCATCAAATGACCAAAGGCAGGCCATGGCTTGTCTCAAACACAAAGCCAACAAGCTCTGAAGTCGATAAAAGTGCAATGAATTTCATTGATGGCGGTTCCTTTGCCTTCCGCGTCGAACAGAATGACCATTTCATCCCCTACCCCGGGCCTTTCGAAACCATAGACACCATAGTTAACGACTTCTATATTGACAGTAAGCCGGTCACGAACAGGCTTTTCAAGGCTTTTCTGTATGAAAGTGATTATGAACCACGCGACACTTCTAATTTCCTGAAACACTGGACAAATGGCACTTTCCCCGATTCTCTGGCAGATAAGCCCGTTGTGCACATTAATTACGGGGATGCGCTGGCATATGCAGCCTGGGCAGGGAAAAGGCTGCCTACGGAACTGGAGTGGCAGTATGCAATGAGCACCAAAGAGCTGGATTACGGGCATGTGTGGGAGATGACGAACGACAGGTACTTCAATGGTTCGCATTATTTTATTATCATCAAAGGAGGCAGTTATTTCAAGCCGGAGTCGAGCTGGTGGTACATTCAGGGTGGCAAGCAGCCCCCTGAGCGGCAGCAGATGCTTTTACAGGTCTCACCCGGCTTCGACCGGGCCTCAACAGTGGGGTTTCGTTGTGTTCAGGATATTGTAAAATAATATTTAACCACAAAGGACACGAAGGATACACAAAGGTACACGAAGAGCTAATTTATGACTCGACGGAATCCATCCTTGAAATGACATACATTGAAATTGGCTAACAAGCCTAGTTTACACCCAGATAACTTAAGGTAGGTAAGTATCTGGGCCATATGAACTTCATTTAAAGATTCAACAGACTTCACCTCAATAATAACCCTTTTCTCCACTAAAAGGTCAATTCTATAACCAGCCTCCAACTTTATTTCTTTATATACCAGGGGTAAAGCTTTCTGCTGTTGGACATGCAAACCTCTGTTGATTAACTCAAAATACAAGCAATGCTCATAAGCACTCTCCAACAAGCCCGGGCCTAAAGCTGTGTGTATTTGAAAAGCGCAATCCAATACGGTTTTAAAAAGTTTCTCAATGTACATACTTTGTGATACTTCGTGAGATACTTTGTGTATCCTTTGTGGTTAATATTTATCCTTTG
>JAZBOU010000117.1:0-18681 GCA_036351275.1 Bacteroidales bacterium | reverse complement strand
TAGAATCAAAAAAAACGACATGGAAGAGCAAGAAAACAAAGGAATGAACCGGGAGGAGATCTATTCAAGGGTGGTCCGGGCAGGAAAGAGAACTTACTTTTTTGATGTAAAGGCGACCAGGGCAGGAGAACATTACCTGACAATCACAGAGAGCAAAAGACGTTTCAACAACGAACAGGGGAAATTCTATTATGAAAAACACAAACTCTTCCTGTACAAAGAGGATTTCGAAAAATTCTCCAGGGGTCTTGAAGAAGTGATCGAATTCATCGAAACCGGGAAAAAGGCTCCCGAGCCTGAACCAAGTCAGGACGACGAAATGATATCCGCCAAAAGTGTTGCTACTGTTGAGTTCGAAGATCTTGACGACCCGGAAGAATCAAAAGAAAGCGATATTTAATACGTCATATTTTATACAGGAAGCTGTCGTTTTGGCAGCTTTTTTTTTGTCCGGGAATCTATCAACAGGCGTTAATAACTAATTTTATCCTGATCGGGAAATATGGTATTAGTTTCGTACTTTTGCTTGACATAAACGAACCTTCATCTTATACTAAAAAATGGGAAAAGTCATAGCTATCGCTAACCAGAAAGGTGGGGTAGGTAAAACAACTACCGCTATTAATCTTGGGGCCAGCCTGGCCGTACTGGAATATAAAACACTGGTTATAGATGGTGATCCCCAGGCAAATGCCACATCCGGCCTTGGATATGATCCCAAAAAAATACAGGCCAGCATTTACGAGTGCATTATGGATGACCTGGATCCTAAAAATGTGATCCTGGAGACAAACACACCATTTCTCTCTGTCCTGCCTGCTCACATCGACCTGGTCGGGGCAGAGATCGAGATGATCAACCTTCCAAACCGCGAAAAGATGATGCGCAAGGTTGTCGACCAGGTAAAAGACAATTACGATTTTCTCATTATCGACTGTTCACCTTCATTGGGGCTCATCACGGTAAATGCCCTGACGGCATCTGATTCCGTGATCGTGCCTGTGCAGTGCGAATATTTCGCCCTGGAAGGCCTTGGCAAGCTCCTGAATACGATCAAGATCGTGCAGACAAGACTGAATGAGAACCTCGACATCGAAGGTATTTTGCTTACCATGTTCGACTCCAGGCTCAGGCTATCCCGTCAGGTAGTGGACGAGGTCAAGACCCATTTTCAGCAGATGGTATTCGAAACCATCATCAGCAGAAATATAAAGCTTGGAGAGGCACCCAGTTTTGGAGAAACGATCATTATGCATGATGCTTCCAGCACCGGGGCCATTAATTATCTCAACCTGGCCAGGGAGATATTGCAGAAATATAACATGACAGCGATCAATGAAGCGGATAAATACATAGACATTACTGATGAAAACTAAGAAAAAAGCATTGGGCAGGGGACTGGATGCAATTCTGCAGAGCCCGGAAACGGATATTACCTCGAAAGATATTTCCGGGAACTATGTTGTGGGTGCCATTGCTAACCTTGATATTGAGAAGATCGAAGCAAACCCTTTCCAGCCTCGCAGCCAATTTGATGATACACTCATAGATGAACTTGCATCATCCATAAAAAAACAGGGGATCATACAACCGATCACCGTGCGCAAACTGGGATATGATCAATACCAGCTTATTTCAGGTGAACGCAGGCTGAGAGCAGCCAGGCTTGCAGGGCTGGAACAGGTACCATGCTATATCAGGGTAGCCAATGACGAGCAGATGCTGGAAATGGCACTCATTGAGAACATCCACAGGAAAGACCTGAATGCCATTGAGATCGCGATCAGCTACAACCGGCTGATTGAAGAATGTAAGCTGACCCACGAAAAACTGAGTGACAGGGTAAGCAAAAACCGGTCGACGATTACAAACTACCTCCGCCTTCTTAAACTGCCCGCCGAAGTGCAACTTGCCATACGCAACGAAAAGATCGGCATGGGACATGCACGTGCAGTGATCAGCGTGGAAGACGAAAAACAACAACTGGGCATCCTCAACAAAGCCATCGCAGAAGGACTATCCGTTCGCCAGGTGGAAGAACTGGTCAGGAAACTCGGCAGGGAGGAGCATCCTGGCATTGAAAAAGCAGAGAAGCAGGAATTACCTGCATATTATACCCGGTCTGCACAAGAACTCAGGGATAAGTTTGGAACAGGTGTGAACATCCGCAGAAATAATAAGGGAAAAGGTCAGATCGTTATCTCCTTTGAATCAGACCAGGATTTCAGTCGGATACTGGCACTGCTCGACAAGTGATCCTCGAAGCATATGTTTCAACACGCAACGACATCTTCAGAAAAACAGAGACCGCGGATAAGTATTTTGTTCCCGGCCTCGATGTTCATATTATTCTGCCTGTTGACCCTCGCACCCGTTTCTGAAACCCAGGCCCAGGTCAAAAACCAGGCCGATACTTCAAAGATCAAAAAGCACTCGCCCACGAGGGCAGCAATATTTTCGGCCGTTCTTCCGGGGCTTGGACAGGGTTACAATCGCAAGTATTGGAAAATCCCGATTGTTTATGCCGGATTCGGCCTGATCACTTATTTCATCATTACGAATACAAACAATTACCGGGAATATAAAGAAGCGTACACTTATGTTGCTTCAGGTGATAGCAGCTACACCGATAATTCACTGGTAGGCAGATATGATGAACAGCAGCTTCTCGATGGCAAAAATTACTATCAGAGGAATATGGAGCTCAGTTATATCATAGGCGGGCTCTGGTACCTGCTTAATATCATCGATGCCAGCGTGGATGCCCATTTCCTCGACTATGATGTCAGCGAGGACCTGTCGATAAGGTTAGATCCTGTTATGCATATCAGGAGGGATAACCTGAAGCCTGTGAACGGTATCAAACTAACGCTAAACTTTTAAGCATCAATATGAAAATTGCAATAATCGGATATGGCCGTATGGGCAGGGAAATCGAAGAACTGGCCACGGAAATGGGTCATGAGGTCGTAGTAAAAATAGACAATGAGGATGATTGGAGCAAAAGCCATAGCAAATTGGGTTCCGCAGATGTAGCCATTGAATTCAGCATGCCAGGAACTGCAGAGAACAATGTCAGGCGCTGCTTCAAGGCCGGCATCCCGGTCGTATCCGGCACTACGGGTTGGACTGCTGCAATGGAAGACATTCGAAAGGAATGCCTGTCAGGGGGAAATGCGTTTTTTTATGCCAGCAATTTCAGCCCGGGCATGAACATGATGTTTGAATTAAACAAAAAACTTGCTTCCCTGATGAGCCACTACCCGCATTACCGCATTCTGATCGAAGAGATCCATCATGCCGGGAAAAAAGATTCACCGAGCGGAACAGCTATCAGCCTGGCGAACGAAATAATTAAGTCCCATCCCGTAAAAGAAAAATGGGTAAACAGGCCATCCTCAGGCCCCGAGGAACTTGAGATCATCTCGATCAGGAGAAACCAGGAACCCGGGACACATTTTGTGAAGTACGATTCGGATGTCGACAGCCTGGAAATAAAACACACAGCGCATTCGCGCAAAGGGTTTGCCATGGGCGCCCTGCTAGCGGCGGAATGGCTGATCGGGAAAAAAGGCTGTTTCGGTATGCACGACATGCTTTACGACGATAAATAATAAGCCAGCTGCCTTTAACAATAATTAACAAGCTGGCTGAAAACGCGAATTAAAAATAGCCTTATCTTGGCTGAAAATAAGTGACCTATGAGCGGATATGATATTATTCTCATCATTACACTGATACTGGCCACCGCCGGTTTATGGAAGATCTTTGAGAAAGCGGGATATGCCGGCTGGAAAGCAGTTGTGCCATTCCTTAACTTTTACATCTGGCTGAAGATCATCAAAAAGCCCATCTGGTGGTACATTTTTATTCTCACCCCTTTTATCAACGTTTTTGTGATATTGCTCATGGTCGTTGAAATACTGAAGTGTTTTGGGAAAGAAAGTATTGGCGCCCAGGCTCTTGGCGTGATATTCCCCTTCCTGTACCTCCCCTACCTGGGTTTCTCCGCAAAAGAGGTTTACATGGATCCCGACCAGCGCGAAAAAGTTAAAAAAGGCGTGGTCCGCGAATGGGTTGATGCCATTATCTTTGCCGTGGTTGCCGCAACCATAATCCGCACTTTTTTCATAGAAGCATATACGATACCGACATCCTCCATGGAAGGCACTCTTCTCAGGGGGGATTTTCTTTTCGTAAGCAAGGTCAGCTATGGGCCACGGGTACCCATGACCCCGCTCTCTTTTCCCTTTGTGCATCATACACTACCACTCAGCAGCACCAAGAAATCATATTTGGAATGGATCACACTTCCTTATTACCGCTATTGCGGCCTGGGTGACGTTGAGCGATATGATGCGGTCGTATTCAATTACCCCGACGGGGATACGCTGTCGCAGGTATATCAAAGTAACGACAGCTATTACAGCCTTATCCGACAGTTTGGTCGCAGGGATGTATGGACCAATAAACGGAAATACGGAGACATAATCACCCGCCCTGTCGACAAGCGGGAAAATTATATCAAGCGCTGCGTCGGATTGCCGGGCGACAGCCTGCAGATCATCGACCAGGTGGTGTATATTAACGGCAGGGCTCTCGAAAACCCTGAATATGCCCAATACAGCTACCAGGTGGTCACCGACGGATCAAGGCTGAGCCAGCGACTCATCGACAGGATCGGGATATACGAGCTGATTCAGACTGCAAACCCTTCGGTATCATACGCCTATATGAATGAAAGTTCTGCAGCTGAACTTGCAGAAACACCCATTGTTAAATCGGTTACCAGGCTTACCCACCCCGCAAATAAGCCGGAAGACGTGAAACGTATCTTCCCATATAATCCGAAATACGGATGGAGTGTAGATAACTTCGGTCCTGTATACATACCCAGGGCCGGGGCGACAGTGGATATAAATCCCGATAATATCGATCTCTACCGCAGGGTGATACACGCCTATGAAGGCCATGACCTGCAGGTTAAAGATGGTAAAGTCTATATCGACGGAGAAGCCAGGGACTCCTATACCTTCGAAATGAACTATTACTTCATGATGGGCGATAACAGGCATAATTCGGCCGATTCGAGGTACTGGGGATTCGTTCCTGAAGATCATATCGTTGGTAAAGCTGTATTCGTATGGCTTTCGCTCGATCCCGACAAATCCTGGTTCCAGGGAAAGATCAGGTGGGATAAACTTTTCCGCTTCGTTAATTAGTATTATCTTTGACAAAAATAAAACCATCCAAAACATTTTAACATGAAGAAAATTCTGAGTTTCATGATGGTCGCAGCGATTATCATGGGTTTTGCATCAACAGCCATTTCAAAAGATTTCTCAGGGGTGATCACATACAAGATCTCTTACCCGGGTATGGAAATAGATGCATCAATGGCAGCAATGATGCCAAAAATGGCTACCCTATCCATCAAGGAGAACATGTCAAAATTTGAGATCAGCATGGGCCAGATGGGCAAACAGATCCAGATCATCGACGGGGAAGCAAAGACAGTAACAACTGTGATGGACATGATGGGGCAAAAGTTCTATTACGTTCAAACAGAGGACGAGATCCAGGCAGAGGAAGGTGCTGAAAATATTTCAGTCGACATTAAGGACGAGACAAAGGAAATTGCCGGATACGAATGTACGAAGGCAGTCGTAACCGTAGTGGAAAATGGCGAAGAGATGATGTTCACCATCTTCTTCTCGGAAGAGATCGGATCTTCATCTCTCAACATTGACAACCCGTATTTCAAAGATATTCCGGGTGCTATGCTTGAGTTTGAAATCGCGACCGGTACGGGCACTATGAAGATGGAAGCCCTTTCGGTTGATAAGAAAAAACTTTCCGAATCAGAGTTTGAAGTGCCGGAAGGCTTCCAGGAAAAGACCTCCGCAGAGATCAAACAAATGTTCGGAGGAGGAATGTAAAAAAATCCGGGGGAGGAATAGATGCCGATCAGGACAAACCAGCTTAAGAAAAACGAGTCTGCATCGAAAAAGACGGGCAAAGCAAGGAAAAAAAGAAACAGTAAAAAGGGGGCGTCTGGAAAAAACAGCTCATTCATGGGGTTTCTGAAAAACGAAAAATTCCAGCGTTTGTGCGGTTTTTTCCTTGTCCTGCTATCGTTTTACCTGCTGCTTTCGATGGTTTCCTACATTGTTAACTGGTTTACGCCATCAACTTCAAGTGATGACCTCTTCGTTATAGTCCCTTTTAAAGATGTTCTGGTGAACGACAGCCTTGTGGCTGCCAACTGGGGTGGTCGCCTGGGAGCAGCACTTGCAGGTATATTCATCAAAAAGTGGTTTGGAGCATCCTCCCTGCTTTTCAGCCTGTTCTTCTTTGCATGGGGATATAAATTGTTATTTCGAAAAGCACTCCTCCCTGTGGGAAAAACCTTCCGCTGGTCATTCATTGCGATCTTGTGGTTTTCTCTGACCTTTGCATTGATATTCAAAGATTCAGAGCTTAACATCCTGGGAGGGATATTCGGCCACGAACTTAATAATTACCTTGATGGGTTTATCGGACCTCCCGGAACCATCTTTCTTCTCGTATTTGTGCTCGTGGGGTTCCTCATCATTAACTTCAATTTCAGGCTGGGCTATAGAAAAAAGCAAGAAAAACCCCAGGATGATGACGATACATCCGGTGCCCGATCAAATTCCCCCAGGGAAGACCTTTACAACACCGTGGAGTTCTCTGTTTCGGAAGATGAATCGATAGAGCAGGCAGATCAGAATGATGATGCCGGTGAAAAGAAAGATAATAACCCTTCAGATGAAAATGAAGTGAGTGACCTCCCCTTTGATCAGCACGATGGAAAGATAGAAGATGAACCGGAGTCTGGCAGGGATGTGGAACTCACTATTGAGGAGACGCAGGCCGAAAAGATGTCGAATGGAAGTACAACCACGCATCATACCATCGATACGGAATATGATCCCACGCTTGATCTGGGTTCATACAGGTACCCTACCCTCGACCTGCTGGATGATCACGGAGAAGGAGGCTTTGGAGTAGAAAAAGAAGAGTTGGAATCGAACAAGGACAGGATCGTCAAAACCCTTTCCAACTACAATATACAGATCGACAAGATCAAGGCTACCATCGGGCCTACTGTTACCCTGTATGAGATCATCCCGGCCCCCGGGGTAAGGATCTCCAAGATCAAGAACCTGGAAGATGACATTGCCCTCAGCCTTTCGGCCATGGGCATACGCATCATTGCCCCGATACCGGGAAAGGGTACGATCGGCATCGAGGTGCCAAACCAGAAAAGCGACATCGTCTCCATCAAGTCGATACTCTCATCGGAAAAGTTTCAGAACAACAAGTACGAACTTCCTTTCGCGATCGGGAAGACCATCTCGAACGAGAGCTATATCGCCGACCTCACCAGGATGCCGCACATCCTGATGGCAGGTGCAACAGGACAGGGTAAATCTGTTGGGCTCAATGCTATACTCACCTCACTCCTGTACAAGAAACATCCTGCTGAACTGAAGTTTATCCTGGTCGATCCCAAGAAGGTTGAGTTGACCCTCTTTTCCAAGATAGAGCGGCATTTCCTGGCCAAGCTGCCCGATTCGGAAGAGGCCATCATCACTGACACGCGCAAGGTAGTGCGCACGCTGAACTCACTGGGGATCGAAATGGACAACCGTTATGAATTGCTGAAAGATGCCCAGGTCAG
Organism: Bacteroidales bacterium; assembly: GCA_036351275.1. Lineage (GTDB taxonomy): Bacteria > Bacteroidota > Bacteroidia > Bacteroidales > B18-G4 > B18-G4. Next base: position 10,973 of record JAZBOU010000117.1, on the reverse strand, counting down.
GAATATTAAAGAATACAATGTAAAGTTCATTAACCGGAAGCTAAATCCGGAACACGGGCACCGCTACCTGCCATACCTTGTTCTGATCGTTGACGAATTTGCCGATCTGATCATGACAGCAGGCAAGGAGATAGAGAATCCGCTCACCAGGCTGGCACAGCTGGCCAGGGCTGTAGGGATACACCTTATTATTGCCACTCAGCGACCGTCGGTGAACATCATCACGGGAACGATCAAAGCCAACTTCCCGGCACGTATTGCCTACAGGGTGATCTCCAAGATCGACTCACGCACCATACTCGATACCGGTGGCGCCGACCAGCTGATCGGCCGGGGAGATATGCTGCTGTCGACCGGAAGTGACCTGGTCCGGTTGCAATGTGCATTTGTCGACACTCCTGAAGTGGATAGGATAACCGAGTTTATCGGGTCCCAGAGAGCTTATCCCCATGCATTCCACCTGCCGGAATACCTGGATGAAGAAATAGACGGTCCGCAAGATTTTGATCCCAATGACAGGGATGAGCTATTTGAAGAAGCAGCAAGGATCATTGTTCAGACTCAGCAGGGCTCAACCTCACTGCTTCAGCGCAAACTAAAACTGGGCTATAACCGTGCCGGGCGGATCATCGACCAGCTGGAAGCAGCAGGTATCGTTGGTCCCTTCGAAGGAAGCAAAGCCAGGGAAGTTAAGATCACCGATGAGCTTAGTTTGGAACAGTTTTTGAGAGATTTAGATGAAAGCAATGAGTAATATGATGAAAAAGACGATCCTATTTATTTTAAGCATAATCATAAGCTTTGGTGTTTTTTCACAATCGAAAAAAGCTGAACAGATTATCGAGGACATCACCACTAAAACACAATCCTACAGCTCAGTGGAGGTGCAGTTCACTTTTACCTATGAAGACCCTTCCAGCGGGGAAGATGTCAGCGAACCGGGAAAGCTGATTATTAGCGGCGACCGCTATATCCTCGACATTGAGGGTCAAAAAGTGATGTGCGACGGCAAGACCATCTGGACATATATAGAAGATGCATGGGAAGTTCAGATCAATTCGATTGAAGACGACGACGATGCCATCACGCCTTCAAAATTGCTCACAACCTATAATGATGAGTATAAAGCAAAGCTGGATAAGGAATTCAAACAGGATGGCGTGAACTACCAGCGTATCGAATTAAAACCGGAAGAAGGCAAAAAATGGGTCAAACTCGAAGTGCTGGTGAATGCAGACAAACAGGAGATAGCAGAGATTACCATTTATGATAAGAATGGCGGTAAGATGCATTACGCTATCGATAAATTTACCCCGGAAGTACCCGTCAGCGATGATGACTTTACCTTTGACCCGGAAAAGTACCCCGATGTTGAGGTAGTGGATATGCGTTAGAATATTTTCCCTCTGATTAAACCCTTTCTTACAAAGACTATCATAGTAGTATCCAGTTAATCTACTGATGTGATCGATGAGCAGGAAATACTTAGCCTGATCGCGGATCCCGTATCCCGTGAAAAAGGCTTTACGATGATGGTGCAAAAATACCAGCAGAGGCTATACTGGCACCTGAGACGCATGCTGATTGACCACGACGACACCGACGATGCACTGCAAAACACCCTTATCAATGCCTGGCGGGCCCTGCCAAAATTCAGACAGGATTCACAGCTCTATACCTGGTTGTACAGGATTGCCACCAATGAAGCACTGAGCTTCATCAAGAACTCCCGCAAGCACCTTTTGCATGCCTATGAGGAGGGTGGGCAGGAAATAAGCGACCTGGTCGAAACATCATCCGGTATTAGCGGGGACGAGATCAGCATTAAACTGCAAAAGGCTGTGTTAAGGCTTCCTGCCAAACAACGACTGGTATTTAATATGAAATACTTCGACGAAATGAAGTACGCGGATATCGCCGAAGTACTTGGCACCTCGGTTGGAGCGCTGAAAGCCTCCTATCACCTGGCAGTAAAAAAAATTGAAAAACTCGTGATGCAGGATTAAACCTTTTGCCTCTTGCCAAATCAAAATGTCAAATGGATCGCAGAAACAACATACACGAAAACGGGGAAGACAGAAAGCTGAAGGCGTTTGCAGGAAATAAAATGCCCTATGAAGTGCCCGAAGGTTACTTCGACGAATTACCCGAAAAAGTCATGCAAAGGATCCATGAAACTCCTGTAAAACACATCAGCATCAGAACCCGTGCACTTCAACTGGTTTCTGCTGCAGCCCTGCTGATCTTCGCTGCCCTGGCCGCAATTCAGTTTATTTTTAATACTGGATCTGATCTAAGCTCGGAAGAAGCATTCAGCGTGGAAGATATCTATCACTACAGTCTTGATAACATGGCCGAACTGGAAGACCACTACCTTGTGAGTTTTCTTGAAGAGGATACCATTACATTATCAAACCTGCTGGAAGATGAACCCGATGACATCAGCGATGAAGCCATCATGGAATACCTCCTGGCCGAGAACCACATCGAATATTACATCATAAATGAGTACTAATTTAAAACCGGAAAAATGAGAACAGCAAAAACATCAGCAACAATACTTGTAATAGCTATCCTGCTTGCTTTTGCATTGCCTGCAGGGGCGCAGGAAAGGCCACAGGAAGGGAAAAGACCCGACCGCAAAGAAATGGGTGAACGCATACAAGCTTCCAAGATCGCATTTATCACTGAAAAGGTCGAACTCACTCCTGAAGAGGCTGAGGAATTCTGGCCTGTCTATAACCAACTGGAAGACAAAAAAATGGAAGTGACGGAAGATATTATGAAGCGCTTCAGGCCTGAAGAAGAAAAGATGAAAGAGCCAAGCGAGGAGGAAGCAGCCGAAATGATGGCACAACGTTTTAAAATGGAACAGCAACTACTTGATCTTAAAGTAGAATATCATAAAAAGTTTATGGATATCCTGCCGGCCACAAAAGTGGCAAAACTGTACAGGGCTGAAGATCAGTTTAAGCGTGGCCTGATGGAGCGATTCAGGCACCACGATGGTGAGCGGAGTCCCCAGGGAAAAGGCGTGTCGCCACCCTATAGGGGAAGGATGATGCACAGATAAAAAAAAGCCCCGCGGGGCTTTTTTTTATTCTTTCCACTGGTAATAATTGTCTAGCAGACTGAGTGTGGTTTCATCCTCCTCCTGAACCAGGGTCATCAAGGTGAGTTCCTTCTCCTTTCCCGACCAGAAAACTACCGGCATCTGGTCGCCTCCAAATTCACCGTTTGATGCTTCATAGGTTTCTGTATCAGCAGCCGTATTTACACAGAACATATACGGACCTTTCTTTTCATGCTGGTAGAGGTGCGCTGCCTGCAGATCGTCAAACTCCATGATCACCTCTCCCCACAACTGGTCGTTTTTCTCAAAAAGCCGCTTTTCTATGTTCTTGGCCATGGGAAAATGATCCTCGATATAGGTCCCGTACAAATAACTGTTCAGCAACTCATCAAAATCCTCATTGGATACGTCCAGGCTGTCGTCCATATCTGACATGATATTGATGTACGTAATGGTGAGTTTACCAGAATTATCACCGGTAATCTCCCATTTATACTCTTTTTTCTCCACTGTAAGACAACTACTTAAGAGGAAGGCAAAAAAAGCCAAAGCCAATAGTTTCAAGGCATGTTTTTTCATACGATGTTGATTAAAGGTTATTGCCGTATTAATGCAATCCCTCACGGGATTATTGTAATTTTGTTGTAAATATAACATTAATTAACACCAAATCGATGAATACTTCTGTTGAGATCAGCTATTATCCGCTCAATGTGGAATACATCCCGCCTATCAAGGATTTCATTGAAAGAATGAACAGCTACGAAACACTGAGGGTGAAAACAAACGGAATGAGTTCACAGGTATTTGGCGATTATGCCGAAGTGATGAGGGCACTCACTATTGAGATCGAAAAGTCATTTGAACTGCCACATTCTGTCTTCGTGATGAAGATCATCAACGCCGACCTTGACATATCATGATGCTGCACGATATTTTCGACCTGCTTTACCAGAACCTGGTCGACTCCAGTATTCTTGAAGCCATCGCGGTCTTTTTCGGGATACTGAGCGTATGGTATGCCAAAAAGGAAAATATCCTGGTATTTCCGACCGGGATCATCAGCGTGGTCATATATATATACATCTGTTTCTTTGCCAAGCTTTATGCCGATATGGGCATCAACTTCGTGTATTTTGTTATGAGCGTTTACGGCTGGTATATGTGGAGCAGGAAGGACGACAGTAAGCCATTGCTTCCCATCCGTTGGTGCACCGGAAAAGAGCACCTGATAAGTGCCGCTATGCTCATCGGTTTCTTTGTAACACTGAGCTACTTTTTATCAAATTATACCGATAGCAACGTCCCCATCATTGATTCAGCAACAACATCTATTTTTATTGTGGGGATGTGGCTCATGGCCAGGAAGAAGATCGAGAACTGGATATACTGGATCATAGGAGACCTGATCTCCATACCCTTGTATTTTTACAAGGAACTGGCTCTGACAAGCATACAGTTTACCGTATTCCTGGTGCTGGCAATACTCGGGTTTATTGAATGGAGGAGGAAACTGGTGAAATCAGAAATCAGAGATTGAAATCAGAAATCAGAGATTGAAATCAGAAATCAGAAATATATGTTCAGGATTTTAAGGGTAGCTGTCACAGGGCCTGAGTCGACCGGGAAATCGGAACTGGCCGAGGCTCTCGCCAAGCATTTCAATACAGTATGGGTACCGGAATATTCAAGGGAATATCTCGAAAGCATAAAACGGCCTTACACCTACATGGATATCCTTGCCATTGCCCGAAGGCAATTTGAAAAAGAAGGCGAAATGATCAGGCAGGCGAGTAAAATGATCTTCTGTGATACTGAGTTCATCGTGACCAAGATCTGGTGTGACGAGAAATTCGGGAAATGCCATCCATGGATACTGGAAATGATCGATAAGGTGCCATACGATCTATATCTGCTTTGTGATACTGACCTGCCCTGGGAATCGGATCCTCTCCGCGAAAACCCTGACGACAGGGACCGTTTGCTGAAACGTTATAAGACGGAACTGATATCCCGAAACCTGCCCTATGTGCTCGTGAGCGGTAATGGAAGTGCCAGAATTCAATTGGCAATCGACATGATAATGCAACACATAAACCCCAAAATTTAGAAGCTTTTTCTGCCGTTAACTGCCTCAATTCTACCGTTAACTGATTTCTATCCAAAAAGTTTGACCTGGCCATTAAGAAATTGTATTTTCATGCATGATTTACTCTCGGGGAGTAAATCTCAACGGCAAAATTAAGGATTACAAATCCTACCCCGCTCCATTATACCCGGCCTTCAGCAAAATCCCTATGTTGGAGGCCACTTTTTTTATAGGGACGGCAAACGCATTTCAACACAAGATGTCACTTATTTAAGTAAATTGCACTTTCTTTGTCGTGGCAGAACCCCGGGATCATTATGTGTGGAATTTCAGGGATAATCAGTTTTAAGAAAAATGAGGAGCATATCCGGCATATCTTCGAGATGCATGCCCGCATGCAGCACCGCGGACCGGATGACGACGGCTTCGCATTCTTTTCAGAAAACGAATTCTTAACCCTGCCGGGGAAAAACACTCCTGGAAATGTACGACAATCGCACCTGAACTACGCACCGGTTAACAGCCCGGGGGATGTCAGCCCTGACCATAACATTGCACTTGCCCACAACCGCCTGTCGGTGATCGATATTTCCTATCATGGCCACCAGCCCATGTGTGAGGAGAACGCGCAATACTGGATCGTCTACAACGGTGAAATATATAATTACCCTGAACTTCGTGAAGAACTTTCCATGGCAGGATACAATTTCCGTACGAACACCGACACCGAGGTTGTCCTAAAAGCGTATATGGAATGGGGAGCAGACTGTATACACCGCTTCAATGGGATGTGGGCCTTTGTGATCTACGACAGGAAGCAACGAAAGGTATTTGCCAGCCGCGACCGCTTTGGTGTAAAACCTTTTTACTATATCCTCAACAGTGAAGTATTTGCTTTTGCTTCAGAACAAAAAGCCCTGTACCATTTCCCGGATATGGCCGATGGGCTGAACCGGGACGCAGTATTCGACTACCTGGCCATGGGAAAGCTGGAACTTGAGCCGGAAGGGCTGGTGGAAGGGATCATGGAATTGCCTCCTGCCCATTTGCTTAACATAGACCTGCGAGCCAACCTCACGGAAATGCGCAGGTATTACAAGCTTGAATATACCGATGAATGGGGAAAATACAGCGCTGCCAGTGAAACTGAATACATAGAACAACTTCGTGAGCAACTCCGGGAAGCCATACGGATCAGACTGAATTCCGATGTTCCCGTAGGTACATGTCTCAGTGGCGGCATCGACAGCTCGATCCTCGTCAGCATCGTAAACCAGCTACTCAACGAGCTGAAGCTGGAACAACTGGGCGGCCGGCAGAAAACATTCACTGCTTCGTACGACAACGAGCTCATCGACGAATCGAAATATGCTGAGATGCTCGTGAAACAAACCGGTGCGGAATGGCACCAGGTTTTCCCAACGGCAAAGGAAATGCTCAGCGAATTTGAAAAGATCGTCAGGGCACAGGATATCCCTTTTCTAAGTTCGAGCACATATTCCCAGTTCAAGGTAATGGAACTTGCCGGCAAGAACGGGGTGACCGTTACCCTCGACGGGCAGGGTGCTGATGAATTGCTTGGAGGATATGCGCCGCATTATTCATCTTATATGATGCATGCACTGAAAAGGATGGATTTACCCTCCTTCATTTCCGGAACAGCCAATATGAAAGGGAATTTTTCCAACTGGGGAATGATCACCCGCTTTCCGCTCAAATTTCAGCTCGCAAAGACATTTAAGCATTCGTTCTTCCGGTCAGGCTATAAAAAAGGGAAGCCCGAAACGGATTATATCCCGCTTGAATTCTGGAACACGTATAATAAGAGGCTGGAAATTCTGTTTGAAAAGTATGGCAGCAACTTTAATGCGTTCCTGAGCAGCCAGTTCCAGGGTGACGAGTTCAAGAACCTGATGCGTACGGGCGACAGGAATGCGATGGCCTTCTCAATTGAGTCGCGCATGCCGTTTGCAGATGATATCAATATGATCGAAAGCATATTTAACATACCAGCCGTATACAAGATCAGGAAGGGATACAGTAAAAGCCTGCTGCGAAAAGCAGCCGCTGGCCAGATACCTGATGCCATATTGCAGCGGCGCGATAAGGTAGGATTTGCCACACCGGAACGGATCTGGTTTAATGAAGCAGGACAGGAACTCAGAGATATGTTATTGGAACAGGATGATGAATATGTGAACTGGAAAAAGCTTTCCACAGACTGGGATGCTTTGCTGAAGGACCCGAACTCCACAACGGCCCGATTGTGGCGCTTTGTAAATTTCGCGGTATGGAGAAAAACATTTGATTTATAATGGACCAAAAACTGAACATATTATTTCTTGCATCCTGGTATCCCAGCAGAATAAACCCTTTTAACGGGAATTTTGTGCAGCGGCATGCAAAGGCAGTTTCAGAATTCTGCAATGTAACGGTCCTGCATGCCTGTTCCGATCCCGGTCTTGCGCAAAAATATGAGATCGTCAGCAGGGAGAATGACGGCATTCATGAAGTACTGGTATATTACAGGAAGGTGAGGCATAATATTCCACTGGTCAGCCCGCTGAAAAAATATATACGGAGCAACAAAGCCCTGAAAAAAGGCTTTAAGGAGGTGCAAAGCATTCAAAAAACGGAGCTTGTGCATCTTAATGTCACCTTCCCGGCAGGCCTTTTTGCGCTTCATTTGAAGAAGAGACATGATCTCCAATACGTTATCACGGAACACTGGACCATCTTCCTCGACAGCGACCCGGGAGCATTTCCGGGGTTCACCAAAAATTTGGTGAAAAAGATCCTGAAAGGGGCGTCCATGATCTGTCCGGTATCCCACGATCTGGAGAAGGCAATAAAACGTTATGCGCCCGACAAACAATACATGGTTGTGAACAATGTCGTGAACACCCAACTTTTCGGTATCCGGGAGCCCGGAAATAAAAAGAAGAGGATCGTGCATGTGTCTACGCTTAATGAGGATCAGAAGAACATTTCCGGTATATTGAGGTCGGTAAAGGCATTGAGCCCTAAACGGAACGATTTTGAGATCCTGATCGTTGGTGACGGCGATACAGAACCGCATATCATGTATGCCAGATCTATCGGGCTCAGTGAGGATATTTTCGAGTTCAGGGGGAAACAACCTATCGAGAAAATTGCAGAGATCATGCAGGGCTCCGATATTTTTCTGCTGTTCAGCAATTATGAGAACCTGCCCTGCGTCATTATCGAGGCCCATGCCAGCGGCCTGCCTGTGATCAGCACTGATGTGGGCGGGATATCAGAGATGATCAATGAAGAGAACGGGGTACTGATCCCAAAGGCTGATGAAACAGCGCTGGTATCAGAACTTGATAAAATGCTCGATAGACTGGGTAAGTACGACCGGAAGTCGATCAGAGATGAGGCTGTGGCAAAATACAGCTACAGCGTGATCGGCAAGCAGTTTTATGATATTTACAAAGAACTAATTCAATAGCAGTGCTGAATAAGATCCTTAACACCTTCGGCGCCATGAGTATTTCGGCCGTGATCAATTTCCTGATCGCGATCGTGATCTCGCAGTTCCTGGGCCCGGAAGGCAAGGGTGAACAGGGGATCATCCTTGCAACAGTGGCCTTTGTACTGGTGTTCTCGAATCTTGTCGGCGGAGCTACGCTCGTTTACCTTATCCCACGCTTCAGGGCTTCCCTGCTGGTGCTTCCCTCCTACATCTGGTCGTTGGGGATCAGCATAATAGCCTATTTCATACTCTGGATATTCGGCATCGTTTCGGATGCTTTTATTCTCCACATCAGCCTGCTTTCGGTGCTGAATTCATTTATCAGCATACACTCCACCATGCTTATCGGAAAGGAAAAGATAAAGGCAGCCAACCTGGTCAGCCTGCTGCAACCCCTGATCATCATCTGCAGCCTGCTGTTATCATTTCTTGTTTTTGATGAGCGTACGATAAGCGCATATATCAGGTCACTATACATCGCCTACGGCGGAAGCCTGCTGGTGAGCATGTATTATATGCGTAAGACATTCGGCCCCATTAGCAAGCATGAATTGCCGGAGTATATTGCGGTGATCAGAGAATTGTTCAGGCTGGGCTACATGAATCAGCTGGCGCACATCACCCAGATGCTGAGTTTTCGTTTAAGTTATTATTTCCTGGAGATATACCATGGCGAAGCCAGCGTGGGGATCTATTCCAACGGCATACAGATCATGGAATCGATATGGCTGATCAGCAAGAGCATTTCGCTGGTGCAGTATGCACGCATAGCCAATACTGAGGACAAGGCCTACTCGCAACTGCTATCTGTAAGACTGTTAAAAGTTTCCTTCGTATTCAGTTTAATATGCATCCTGCCGCTCATCCTGCTGCCGGAATCATTTTATCTCTGGCTGTTCGGACAGGGATTTGTGGGTGTAAAAGAAGTGATCTATATACTTGCCCCAGGAGTATTGATCTACAATATTTCGCTTATCCTAGGACATTATTTTTCCGGCACCGGGAAGTATTACGTGAATACCATAGCATCTACAGCGGGACTTGCCGTCTCCTTAGTGCTCTTCATTCTGCTCATACCCCAATATGTAGAAACAGGTGCCGGAATTGCCGCCAGCATCAGCTACGCTGTGACCAGCCTTGTGGTGCTGATATTCTTTATCAGGGAATCAAAAATGGGGATTGAATTCTTTAATATTGAAAAGGGCGATATTCAATTGGTAAAGGGTATTTTTAAAAAGAATTCGACCCCTTCAGGGTCGTAAAAACCGAATCATGCCCCGCGGGCTAATGGTGTGGGACCCCGTTGGGGTCCGTAACAACATATTCAGGTGAATTTTGACCCCGACAGCGTCGGAAACAATATATTCAAATGAATTTGGACCCCGACAGCGGCGGAAACGATATATTCAAATGGATTTTGACCCCAACGGGGTCACAAATCATTAGATGATCGGTAGAATGAACGACACGACCCTGAAGGGGTCGAATATCAATCCTCCAATTCAAACAAATATTCGAGTTTGTATTCGACCTCAAATCGATCGAGCAATTGCATATATTCATCCCTGAATTTCCTATTCTGATGTATTGTCTTCTGGTTGTGTATGTAATTCACCACCTGTATCATTTGGGACCGTCCATATGAGAATGCCCCGTACCCACCCTGCCAATAAAAGTGTTGTTTTGTGAGTTTGTTCGTGTTGATAAATGTATTGGAAGATTTTTTTATTTCCCTTATTAACGGTGGTATATGGCATTCCGGCCGTAAACCCAACAGCATGTGGATATGATCGGGCATTCCATTTATGGCAAGCAATTTCTGGCCCTTACCTTTGACGATCCCAGTAATGTAAGCATACAAATCATCCTCCCAGGCAGGTGAGATCAAAGCTTTCCTGAACCTGACGGCAAAAACGATCTGTATAAAAATTTGAGCATATGTTCCCGGCATAATTTGTTAATTTATGGTTCTATATATTAATACCGAAATTTCAAAAATGTCACACTTGAAAATATATTATTCGACCCCTTCAGGGTCGTAAAACCGCATCATGCCATGCAGGCTAATGGCGTGGGACCCCGTTGGGGTCATATTCGATATTGCCTGATCTGCTATGCAATCAAACGGATCGCGACCCCTTCAGGGTCGTAAAACCGCATCATGCCACGCAGGCTAATGGTGTGGGACCCCGTTGGGGTCCGTAACAACATATTCAGGTGAATTTTGACCCCGACAGCGTCGGAAACAACATCTTCAGATGGATTTTGACCCCGACAGCGTCGGAAACAACATCTTCAAATGGATTTTGACC
>JAZBOU010000116.1:0-7606 GCA_036351275.1 Bacteroidales bacterium | reverse complement strand
GAAGAAGGGCGCGGCGCTCCAATGATATTAGTTATTGTGCGCCGCGCCCTCCCCGTTTGCTCCAACATGGACTGTCATGGTGAGCGGAGACGAACCATATCATACTCTGTCGAGGCACTGTTTGGATTGCGCTTATAGGTGTTTGTTTCAATTTTAAGCCTAATTGCACATAAAGACTACAAAACCAAAGAAGACCGGTATTACAGACTTATTTTACTATTTATTCCGGACACTTCTGATTCAAACTTCAAATATCAAATATCAAATATCAGATATCTTTAGAGTCCACCTAACAGCATATTCGCCATTTCCAGCCCTTCCGGTTTGCCGGCATCGATCCAGAGGCCCTCATCGTGGCGATAGCCTTTGATCTGTTGAACTTCACAAAGCCGCAGGTAGGTATCGATGATGCTGAATACACCTGTTTCGGTGATGAGAGGAAAGATCCGGGGGCTGATCACATGTATGCCGCTGAACGCATAGGGCAGAAGGGAGCTGCCATCTCCAGCCGGGATGATCTTTTCGCCGGTCGAACGGTTTTCCCATCCTTTCATCGACATGGTCTTGTCGAAGAGAAGATAGCGGGAAGTATTCCTTTTTTTTACGGCAAGGGTAGCCAGGGCCCCGCTCTTTACATGCTCGTGATGGATGCTTCGCAGGTCGAGATCCGAGAGGATATCAACATTATGGACGATAAATGGCTCATCACCCCGGAAAAAATGAGCAGCCTTTAAAATACCGCCGCCTGTTTCCAGCAGCATGTCACGTTCGTCTGAGAAGTCGATCGGGATGCCGAAGTTCTCCTTTTGCCGGATAAATTCGATGATCTGATCCGCATAATGGTGTACATTGATCACAATGCTGCTTACTCCCTGAACTTTCATTTTCATGATAAGGCGCTCAAGGAGGCTCATGGCTCCGGCTTTTACCAGGGCTTTAGGTGTGTTTTCGGTAAGTGACTTCAGGCGGGAGCCCCTTCCTGCAGCCAGGATCATGGCTTTCATGCACGTTTCATTTTCTTCGGCTTGCACAGCTGGTTTTCCTTCTTCGACTCAGCCATGCAAGTCTTGCAAAAGTATTCCGGGTTTTCGTGGTTGTTGATCTTTTTTCCTTCTTTTAAGCGCTTACAGATCTTTTTGCTCATGCCTGCTTTCTCTTATATCCTGTTCTCTGTGATGAATTCTGACCTGTATAACATATTTCTTCGATAAATGTTCAGCCAGCTTTTCGGCACAATACACCGACCTGTGTTGCCCGCCAGTGCATCCAAAGCTGATGCTCAGGTTCTCAAAATCCCTGCTAATATAATTTTCGATGGCACTGTCGCAGATCTCGTATACGTTGAACAGGAACCTGTCTACTTCCCTGTAGCGCGAAAGATAATCGATAACGGCCCTGTCGCGTCCCGTTAGCCGGCTGTATTCTTCCGTTCGGCCGGGATTGGGCAGTGCACGGCAATCGAATATGAAGCCTCCGCCATTACCGCCGGGATCCTCCGGGAGCCCCTCCTTATAGGAGAAGCTGGAAATATGAACACACAGTTTCGACCTATGAGGATGCGAAGGCATGTATTTGCTTTCAAATACCAGTTTTTTTAGTGCTGATGTGAGTTCAGGCAGTTCGATCATCAGGGGATGCTCGTTCAGGAGGCCTGAAAGCATGATCATTGCAGGTTCAAGGCTTTCAGCAAAATGGGGACGTTTTTCGAACAATCCCCTGAAACCATAAGCTCCAAGTACCTGGAATATCCTGAGGTAGACGAAGCCATAAAAGTACTTCATGAAGGTATCCCTGTCGGTGGGTACCATGGTGTTTAATTCATCAAGGTACTCCTGCACCAGTTCTTCACGGGTCTGGTGAGGATAGGCCGCTTTGACCTGGTACAGGAAGGAGGCCAGGTCGTACTGCAGGGCTCCTTTTCGACCGCCCTGGTAATCAATAAAATGGGGCTGCTGTTCAAGGATCATCACATTCCTCGACTGAAAATCACGGTACATGAAATGATCCTGGCCGGCATTGTTCAGGAATTCGGCCAGTTTATCAAAGTCCTGTTCCAGTAATTGTTCATTGAAAGTAATACCGGAAGTTTTCAGGATATAGTATTTGAAGTAATTCAGGTCCCACAACATCGACTGACGGTCGAAGGCCTCCCTGGGGTAGCATACCGAATAATCCAGCCCATGGCCTCCTTTTACCTGGAAATGCGGTAGTGTGCGGATGGTTTTTGCCAGGAGGGAGTAGAGCTTGCCGCTTATTGTGTTTTGATCTTCGCGTGCCATCACTTCTGTGAAAAGCTGCCGGTTGCCAAGGTCGGAAAGCAGGTAGGCAAGTTTGTCATCATCAACAGCCAGAAGTTCAGGGACCGCCAGTCCGGCAGATGAAAAATGCTTTGTAAAAGCAATGAAGGCGGCATTCTCTTTCCGGTCGGGATTATAAGCGCCTATGATGCTTTTTTGATTCTTCCATATCCTGAAGTACTTGCGCGGGGAACCCGATGCTGCAACTGCTTCGAAATCATCGGGTGCCCCGCCCGAGTAGGCTTTATATAATGAAATTATCTTATCTTCGGGGTGAACTATCACCATAATTTTTTGTTAGATATACAAAGTTAAACCTTTAAAGTTAAGGACAATGAGTAAAAGCGCAGAAGACATCCTCAAGACCGCCATACTGCTGGAGCGCAGGGGGAAAGCATTTTATTCCACCACAGCCAGGCAAACCGAAAGTGAAGCAGCACGCAAGATCTTTACTATGCTGGCCGAAGAAGAAGATGAGCATATCAAATTTCTCTCAAAGCAGTTTGCTGAATTTGAGAAATCCGGTAAGTTTACCGCCAGCGATATTGACGGCCCGGAAGATGACACCGAGGCTGTTCTGATCCTCAGCGAACAGATGAAAAAAGAGATCTCCGCCGCCGGGTTCGAGGCTGCTGCCATTTCGGCTGCCATCGATCTTGAGAACCGATCGATCGAAGTATACCAGGGCAGGGCCGATGAGACCAGCGACCCGTATGAAAAAGAGCTTTACCAGATGCTTGCCGATTGGGAACGAACCCATCACCAGTTGCTTCACAAGCTGAATGAGGACCTGAAGGAACAGATCTGGTACGACAATAATTTCTGGCCGTTTTAAATTGCTATGGGGTATGCGGTTCGTGGTATGTGGTCAAGACTTATTTCCACATACCGCAAACCACAAACCATGTACCGGTATTATTTCAGCACCACCTTCTCTAAAAAACTCTTTCCTTCTGATTTGAGCTCAATAAAGTACAACCCCTTATCAAGGTTTGACAGGTCAATAGATTGTAGCAGGCCATTGACCGGGGCGAAAGATGCAACATGCTGACCTTGAATGTTCCTTATCAGGATCTCATTTACCCCCGTTTCGTATGCTGACCTGATATGGATCATCCCGGAACTCGGGTTGGGATATACTGAGAATTCATCAGTTGTTACTTCATCTATTCCTACATCACCTACGTGTATATAGTCTTCTTTGACCAGTGTGTCGCTCCCGTAATCATTTGTTGCTATAAGCACGACATCATAATCACCAAGTTTGTCATAACTGATCCCGCTTGGGTTTTGCTCGGTCGATGTGAATGGTGAACCTCCATATAATTCCCAGTACCAGGAGGTGGGATCATTTGTGGAGTTATCCGTAAAATCAATTGTTTCTCCCACCATAATATGTTCCAGGCTGGCAGTGAATTCTGCCTCAGGCATATAGCCAACATCGATAAAATTGGTAATCGTCATGGTGTTGGTACCTGCCGGGTTTGTAACTTCTAAAGTAACATCATACTCGCCGGGAGTGGCATACGTAACCGGGCCCGGGTTCGGCCAGGTGGATGTAGCCGGGTCACCTCCTTCAAATGTCCACAACCATTCTGTGGGACCTCCTGTAGATTCGTCTGTAAATATGGCCTGTGTTCCCACACCTACAGTATTGTCTTCAACGCTGAAGCCGGCCGTTGGTTCTATATAGGTTTGTTCCCCCACATGAACGCCCACTCCTGTGATTACTTCGCCTGTTGCCTGGTTCTCAATGAAAGCGAGTACCTCGCAATTGCTCATGAGGTATCCTGAGCCGGCAGCACTCCATTCGTATTCATATGTGATCAGGCTGCCCTGGGTCGTCAGTTCGCCTACCGGGTCGCCCCATTGTCCTGCAAAAGCTTCCCTGAAGGTGTGCTTATGGGTGTAGTTTGAGCCTGCACCTGACTGGGTGGAGGTAAGGTTATTTTCAGATAAAAGCACATAAATAGAGATGTTATCGGTAATATCATCCGTGCAGTAAATCTCTACTGTAATACTAAGCATTTGATTGATCATGTCGTAGCTTGTTGCCATACCCATATTTGCCGGAGATGCTTCAGCCATGATGCCATTGGCATAGTTCTCCCATACTGTGCGGCTCTGGAGGCGTTCACCACCGTATTCCCTCCTGTTTATGAATGAGCTGGGCATAAAACGGCTCGAACCGCAATAGGGTGTTGAATAAAAGGCATTGGGATATGTGCGCCTGAAGTCAGGTTCACCCGGATAGGGCGATGTATAGCTTGAATTCGACGGATGATAGGCCACGCAAAAAGCCCGACCCGGGTTATTGGAAAGGATGCCTGCCATTACGGCATGTCCGGCAGGGCAATTCGGGCATGAAACACCCGTAAATTCTTCCAGGATCGCATTCTTGTTCTGCGGTTCTGTACTTACATAATTTTGTGCGACCAGGGCCGAGCTCCCGATCAGCAGCATGATAAGAGTAATTTTTAGTTTCATAGACTTTATGATTTGAAATATGTTCATACAAATATACTATTATTGAAAGATGATGTTAAACAATTAAATTATAAATAAAATTCCCCAAAGCCTTAATAAATCTAATTAATCTCAATATATTTGTAGCCTCACTGAAACTTTTATTTAAAGCGTTTTTATTATGGATACAAAAGATAAGGGGATCAATTCAAAATTGATCCATGCCGGAGGTTTTCATGATCCCCTGGGAAGTGCAACTACACCGATCTATCAATCATCTACTTTTTCTTTCGAAAGTGCAGAACACGGGGCTGCATGCTTTGCTGGAGAGAGCGATGGTTATATTTATACCCGGCTGGGGAACCCTACCATTCGTGAGCTGGAAAAAAGCGTGGCAGAACTGGAGGGAGGCTATGATGGCATTGCTACTTCTTCAGGCATGGGTGCCATCACCACAGTTTATATGGGGTACCTTGGTGCCGGAAGCCATATCCTGAGCCATGATGCACTCTATGGGCCGGCCAGGGCAGTTGTTGAAACGCTTTTCTCGAAATTCGGTGTTGAATACACCTATATCGATACCTCAGATCTCGAACTTGTAAAAGCATCGATCAAACCGAATACAAAGCTTATATACACAGAAACTCCCGCTAACCCGACCATGGGGATTACCGATCTAAGGGCACTGGCAAACATCGCGCATGAACACGGGATCCCGCTATGCGTCGACAATACTTTCAGCAGCCCCTACCTGCAGCGTCCGCTCGAGCTCGGGGCCGACATCGTAGTGCATTCCATGACCAAATTCATCAACGGGCATGCCGATATAGTGGCAGGTATGATCGTGACCAAAAAAGAAGAGGATTATAAGATCCTCAGGCCTGTGATGACCAACATGGGTTGCAATATGGATCCGCACCAGGCATTCATGACCCGGAGGGGATTGAAAACCCTGGGCATACGGATCGACCGGGCACAGCAAAATGCCATAAAAATAGCCGAATGGCTTAACAGGCATCCCAAGATAGAATGGATCAAGTACCCGGGGCTGGAATCACATCCCCAGTATGAACTTGCAAAACAGCAGATGGACGGACCCGGCGCCATGATGAGCTTCGGGGTCGTGGGCGGATACGAAGCCGGAAAAAAATTGATGGATCATGTGAAACTTGCCCTTCTTGCCGTATCACTGGGTGGCATAGAGACACTTATCCAGCACCCTGCTTCCATGACGCATGCAAAACTTACAAGAGAATCCAAGCTGAAAGCCGGGATCACCGACGAGCTGGTGAGGTTCTCCGTAGGCATAGAAGATGTGGACGATATCATAGCCGACCTGGACCAGGCTTTATCATTCGTTTAGGCCCTGCTGCAATTCATTTCAAATTCATTTAGAAGCGTAAACCGATTTTTGTAATTTTATCATTGGTTTCTGAGCGAATGATAAGAATTTTTCTGTATAGGTTAGTTGCACTCCTGCTCTTCATTTTGCTTGCAGGGGAAGCCCTTCCGCAAAGGGTAGCAGTTGTTTTGAGCGGTGGCGGAGCCAAAGGACTTGCTCATGTCGGTGTGCTGAAAGCCCTTGAGGAATACGATATACCCATCGATTATATAGTCGGTACATCAATGGGTGCGATCGTGGGAGGATTGTATGCCAGCGGTTACTCTCCCGATTCCATCGCCACCATACTTTCATCGGATAAATTCAGGAGATGGTCGACAGGTGTGATCGAAGACAAGTACACCTATTATTTCAAGCAGCAGGATGCGGATGCTTCACTGCTTACCATCAAGTTCAACTATAATGATGTCACCCGCAAGATACAACCAAGGGTACCGCTTAACCTGATACCTCCCTATGAGATGGACTTTGACCTGCTCGAGCTTTATGCAGGGGCAAGTGCGGCGGCAGGGTATGATTTCAATAACCTATTCATCCCGTTCAGGTGCGTGGCTGCGGATATTTCTTCGAATAAGTGTGTGCTTATGGAGAATGGTCAGCTGGGCACTGCCATCCGTGCATCCATGACCTACCCCTTCTACTTCAAACCCATCGAAGTTGATGGAAAGCTGCTTTTCGACGGAGGAATGTACAATAACTTCCCTTCGAATGTGGCTGAAGAAGAGTTTATGCCTGATGTGATCATCGGGAGCAAGGCAGCGGGGAATTACAGTGATCCGGGGGAAGATGACCTCATCTCACAAATTCAGAATATGTTGATGATCCCTGCCGATTTTACCATAGACTCCACTTCCGGGATACTACTTGAACATGATATGAGCGACCGCTCCCTTTTCGACTTCGGAAATGTTGATGAGGCTGTCAGTACAGGGTACCAGACGGTGATGGATAACCTCGGCGGTATCTATGACCTGGTGCAAAGAAGGGTGCCTTCTGAGGTGATCCATGACCGCCGACGGACCTTCAGCGCACAGAAGCCGCCGCTGCTGGTTGATTCCGTCCATATCGAAGGGCTGAACAAGAACCAGGCTGAGTATGTGCGGAGATTGCTGAAACAAAAGGAAGAAATAGTGGCCATCGAGTCAGTGAAGTTGCAGTACTTCAAGTTGATCGCCGATGATATGATCAGCTCAATATTTCCTGAACTGGTATTCAACAACAATACCGGATTTTACGATATTCACCTGAAGATCAAGGAGTCGGAACGCTTTGTCGGGTCATTGGGAGGCAACATCAGTTCCAGCGCTGCAAACATGGTGTTTGTCGGACTGGAATATCGATACTTCAGCAAACAGGCAATGAGCTTGAAAGCCAATGCCTACCTGGGCAGGTTTTATAATTCCGTGGCAGCATCGGGAAGGATAGATTTCCCGACCAGGCT
>JAZBOU010000115.1:0-26522 GCA_036351275.1 Bacteroidales bacterium | reverse complement strand
GGTTGCATATCCCGGTATCGGGATGGTTGGTGTAGAGGTCGATCACATGCGTACGGGCCACGAAAGAAAGCGAAGCAGAAAGTGGTATTTCACGCGCTCCCTGCACCAGTCGATGGGCGTTGATGAGCTCATACAAGCGATATTCATCTTCGGTAAGACAGAAATCATCCGGCACGCCTTTCTGTGCAAATCCGGTCAAGGAAATAAGCAGGACCAGGATAAGTGAGATCTTTTTCATATCTCAAAGTTAGTGAAACTATTCTTTCAGAAATGAAATGCACTGAAAGAATATAGTTGAACTGATCCTGAGCATCTGCGAAGACTCTCCTGAATCAGGTGAATCGGTAACTGTTTGAATCTGTTAAATCAGGACGATTGTCATCCCGAGGAATGAAATGACGAGGGATCGGATTATTTTTTTCCTAATTTTGGATCAATGGAAAACAAACGATCACATGGTTTCGGGACGGCGCCGGTTTTCTTTACGGCGATATCAACTATACTGGGAGCAATTTTGTTCCTGCGTTTTGGTTTTGCGGTAGGTACGCTTGGTTTCATGGGTGTGATAGCCATCGTACTGCTTGGGCATCTGGTGACCATCCCTACGGCCATGGCCATTTCGGAGATCGCCACCAACCAGCGTGTAGAAGGGGGAGGGGAGTATTTCATAATTTCACGATCCTTCGGGCTGAACATCGGGGCTACCATAGGACTGGCCCTTTACCTTTCGCAGGCCATCAGTGTTGCCTTTTATATTATAGCCTTTACAGAAGCTTTTGAACCTTTCTTTGAATGGATGCGTGAAGCACATGCGATTGACCTGCCCCGGCAGGCGATCAGCCTTCCCGCCATGGCGATACTTACTGCACTGATACTCATAAGGGGAGCCAACCTTGGCGTTCGTGCGCTGATGGTGATCGTCCTGATCCTGGTGGCTTCTCTGGGGCTGTTCTTTGCCGGTACAACCGAATATGCCGCCACGCATACCACATCCCTGTTCAGCGATTCTTTCAGGAACAGTAGCCAGTTTTTCCTGGTATTTGCCATCGTATTCCCGGCCTTTACGGGAATGACGGCAGGCGTTGGCCTGTCGGGTGATCTAAAAAAGCCACGAAAATCCATACCGCGTGGAACGCTCATGGCAACCTTCATCGGCATGATCACTTATGTCTTCATAATCTGGAAACTCAATGCCTATGCCAGCCCGGAAGACCTGATGAATGAGCAATTGATCATGAGCAAGATCGCGATATGGGGAGCCTGGGTGATCCCGATCGGACTGGCTGCCTCCACCATCTCATCAGCCATAGGTTCGGTAATGGTCGCACCGCGCACCCTGCAGGCCCTGTCGTACGATCATTTGTTCCCATTGCCACGCGTAAACCGCTTCCTTTCGAAAGGAAAACAGAAGGACAATGAGCCTTTCAATGCTTCCCTGATCACCTGCATCATTGCATTTGCATTTGTCGCAGTGGGAAATGTGAACATGGTAGCGGAGATCATCTCCATGTTCTTTATGGTAACCTACGGAACGCTTTGCCTGATCAGTTTTTTGAATCACTTTGGCTCGGATCCCAGCTACAGGCCTACTTTCCGTTCCAGGTGGTATATTTCCCTGGTGGGTTTCCTGATGAGCGTATGGCTCATGTTCAAGATCAACTGGATCTATGCTTTTGTGGCAGTGGCCGCCATTATCCTCCTGTATCTCCTGATTTCGCGCTATCATAAAGAAAGAAGAGGGCTGCAGTCAATATTCAGGGGGGCGATCATTCAGCTGAACAGGAGGCTGCAGGTATATCTGCAAAAATCCACCCGCCTGAAAAAAGCCGAGGAGTGGCGGCCGGCAGCCGTCTGCATTTCCAGTACCAGTTTTGTTCGTGAGGAAGCGTTCTACCTCCTCGAATGGATCGCGCACAAATATGGTTTCGGAACGTACATCCATTTAATCGAAGGGTATTATTCCAGGGAAACACATGAAAAGGCAAAAGAAGTACTGAATAAACTGGTCGAAAAAACACAGAAGCGAAACAACAATGTATATATCGATACACTGATCTCGCCATCCTACACATCGGCCATTGCCCAGACCATACAACTTCCAGGGATCTCGGGCATGGATAACAATATGATGATCCTGGAGTACGACAAGTCCAAGCTTGATGAGCTCGACCAGATCATCGACAACTTCAAGCTGGTAAAAGCAGGGAACTATGATGTGTGCATACTGGGCAGCTCGCACAAGCGCTTTAATTTCAAGAACGGTATACATGTCTGGATCAGGAGTTTCGATTACCAGAATTCGAACCTGATGATCCTGCTCAGCTATATCATTTCGGGGCATCCCGACTGGCAGAAGAGCACCATCAAGATCTTTGATGTAGCTAAGGAAGAGGACCTTGAGAAAACCAGGGAAAACCTGCTGGAGCTCGTGAAATCAGGCAGAATACCCATTACCGAGAAAAACATCCAGATCATTAAAAAGGATGAGAATGTTAGCAGCAAGGTGCTTATCAATGAACACTCAGCCGATGCAGGTCTGACCATTATCGGCTTCAGGGCCGAACATATCAAAGCCTTCGGGAGGGAATTGTTCAGCGGGTATGACCTGGTGGGGGATATCCTTTTTGTAAATTCGCACAGGCAGAAAGAGATAAGCTAGTGAATAGTGATTAGATCCTATTGATTAGTGAAGAATTGGGTTAATAACCAATTGAGCTAATCCAACTTATCGATCAGATTGTGCTTATCGATCAGCAGCCTGGCTATGATGGCATCCCATATATAGTTTGGCGGGCAGTTTAGTACTTCGTTATCAGGGCTATAGGATTCCCAGTAGTTGTGGTTTTTGGATAATTGCGTTTCAACGGCAAGCAGCATTTTATCGGCCAGTTCAATGGCGAGCTCGTCATATCCGTAATTGACCAGTCCGCGGAAGACCATATAATCCCATAACAGCCATACCGGCCCGTTCCATTTACAGCAGTAATCCACATTGGGACTGTACCATTCGTCATCGGCCGACAGGGTAGGGACGCCGTATTTCCGCCAGAATTTTTTTTCATCCGTCAGGGTTTTAACAAGCCTTTCAGCTCGTTCATCACTGCACACTTCTGCCCACATGGGCAGAAAGCCAATGATCTCCTGCCTGCGCAGGTCACGGTCCATGAAAAACCAGGAACCATCCACCCGGTTTATGTGGTAGTAAAACCCGTCATTTTCACTCCACATTTTCGCATTTATACGGGCTGTCATTTTGGCAGAACGCTCATTCCATAAATTTGCATCAACCTCTAAACCAATTTCTTCAGCCATCTTACTTAAACAATTCATTTCATTGACAGCCATGAGGCTCAGGTCGAGGCATTCCAGTTCGTCGGAGATGTCTTCCTTGTCGACGTCGAGGTAACGTTCGGCCGAAACCTGGAATACGGCATTGTACCAGTCGCGTACATTTTCGATGATGCCATAGGGCCCCCATTCCAGCAGACCGTCTTCGTCAGCATCCCGGTTTGCCAGGAGCCATTCAATATATTTTTTCCCGGAATCATAGGCGTCTTCCAAAAATTCTTTGTCCTTACTGATGAGATATAGCTCATAATTTATCCAGTTGTAGAATGGTGCCGAGGTGGTGGCCATGGTATCTCCGTGTATGCGGCTGTAGTGGGGATATTCGCCCCGTCCGCGTGGGCCATGCCGGTAGGCGATCAGGCCATCATCCCTTTGCTGTTCCATATACACCCTTTGCGATCCCTGCGCCGATTCAGCATCGAGGTAGGCATAGGCCAGCATGCTCAGTGATTCGTGAAGCACCTGGTGCCCGTGACCCCATCCCCACAGGGGTTCCCTGGAGAAAACGTAAAAGTTGTGGGATGTTTCGCCTGCGGGAGGCAGCATGCATCCCCTGGCCAGGTTGAATGCACCGATGTACATGATCTTTTCCCTGGCGGTCATCTGATCATAGCGGGGCACACTTTGATACAGTTTAACATTCTTATCGAGGAAAGGCTGCAAGGAAATTGAACGTGCTTCGTCCAGTTCGTCCTGAAGTGTATTCATATCCTCATCAAGATCCTGCATCGCCCTCATGTACCTTAAGCTGGTCGATTCTCCCGGATCCAGGGAGATCTTATGGTGTAAAACGATATATCGTGCACATCCGCTGTCTTTCAAATTCAGGCGCTCATCCCTGTCATCTGCATAAAAATCTGTTTTAATGACGCTATACAGGTTGCCGGGTGACCCTTTGTATGCACCGTATGAAAAAACTTCACTGTCAGAGGTAAAAACATCACGCCAGTGCAAGGGATAATCCCCGCCGGCATAAAGATTACTAATCAGTCTCTCGGTCGTTTCATAGTGCCGGGCAATATACGCATTGTCCTCCGGGCTGAATGCATCAAGGCATAAGGAGTCTCGATCAAATTCAATGACAGGGTAAAGTTCGATCTGCATGCGTTCACCGGAATAATTGGTAATGTTCATATCGATCAGCGCGATCTTTGAAGAATACACCATGAAGCATTCCTGCACATCCAGGCCGGGCCAGGGCTGATAGCGGGTGAGTGCCATATCGGAAAAGGAAGCAACAACGACTGGTTTTTTGTAAAATTCGGGGATCTTATCAACCACCACGTCATTGCATTTCCAGATGCAGTACATGCTACCCGATTTGTCGGATGCATAGCTCAACGGCCGCTCTGTTGACCAGTAATTCATTTTATAGCCTTTGTCAGCATACAGGCGCGATCGTTCCATAGAAGCAGTGTAGGTAGTATAGAGCGGGTCATGCGCTTCCGCATTGATCAGAAGCCAGGGGTCACTTACCGATAGTTCCTGGCCATGTAAGCCAAATGAAATACAGAAAAGAATGATACAAATGAGACGAGGATATGCTTTCATGCGCAATGCTTTGAGTAGCTAATATAAAACTCAAAACCTAAAACGCAAAACTATTGCCTGCATATGTATCCAACGCACAGTGGCACATGGACGTTTGTTTTCTATGGCAGGAGGGTGGTGAGCGGATCGAAATTTCATTCGTTTTATAAAAATGATTTCCAGGATCTTTATCCGGGGATACTCCCTGATAAAAAAACTTTAAATGTCCTGAAGGGATTTTCTGACGTATTCGTTATATGCTGTCATCAGCGTCCGCAAGATCTCATTTGAGGTATTAAACCTGAACTTGTCGATGAGTTTTACGGGCAGGATACCGGGGGATGTCCCGCTGATAAAGGCTGTTTCGTAGAAAATAAGGTCTTTCAGGGGGATCTCCTGTTCATTTATTTCTATGCCAAATTTCTGACTGATATCAAAGATCTTCTGGCGTGTTATGCCTTTAAGGATCTTGCTTTCCGGGGGAGTGTAAATCTTATTTCCTTTTATCAGGAATATGTTGGACCTGCTCCCTTCCGTAATATTCTTGTTCCTGTCGACGAGTAAAACTTCGTAGGCATTTGACGAGGAAATAATATAATCGGCTTTGGAGCGAAGCTCGGCATTCCAAATCTTGGCCCCGGGCTGTTTCCGTATGGCCTTCAGGGTCCTGATATATATACCTTCAGCATAGTCTTTCTCGCCAGGGTAATGGTGCTCAACATACCAGGCCATGATATGCCTGCGCTCCTTGTTTGGAATAAGGCAGATCAGGATATTGCCATCGCCGGCAGGATTATTACTGATCACCTTTCCGATAGCCGAAACCAGCTTTTCTTCATTTTGAAAGGCATCGATACCTGCATGACCTGCCGAATCAAGCAAGCGTGTAATATGATCATCAAGAAAAAGGGGCGTCCCGCCAATCACCCTGATTACCTCATAAACCATTCTCTTTCGCTTGTTCCAGCCCGGATCAAACTCCCAGGTATGCAGCAAAGCACCGTCCTTAACAAACTTTTCTCTAACCGGCTTTAACATATGTAAGTTTTGAGTTTTAAGTGTTGAGGGTTGAGTTAGTTAAAAGTTTTGAGTTAGTATTTAGTCCATAATCCAAGATCCATCAACCAAAACCAAATTCTAAATATTTAAAGTATTTAATGAATTCTGTGAATTTTATAAACTTATTTCTTCCATTCCTTCCTCAGTAAGCTATACACCTTCAGGTCGTGGTACCTGCCATTGATCATTTCCCCCTGTCGTTCAATGCCTTCAAAACTGAATCCCATCTGTTTAGGGATATTGCATGATCGGGTGTTCTCGACCGCACAGCGTATCCAGATCTTGTTCAGCTTTAATCGATCGAAAGCATAGTTCAACAGCGCCGCGCACGATCGTGTCATGATCCCCTTGCCAACCGCTTCTTTAATGAGCCAGTAACCGATCTCAGCCTTGTTGTTCATCAGGTCAATATCCTTGAGACCGATGAGGCCTACGATCTTATCCCTGTACCGGACCTCAAATACCAGGTTTTTCAGGGCTCCGCGTGCCTCCTTGATCGACCGGATATACTTCTTTGTATCCTCCCAGCTCTTTGTCTGATCGACAAAAGAAAGCCACTCGCGCAAATAATCACGTGAACCGTCGATGCAGTTAAATATCTCCTTTGCACTTTTTATGCGGACTTTTTGGAGGGTGATATCTTTATCGGCTTTAAGTTTCATCGTTCTGATTACGTTTATAACGCTATCCTGTTAATAAAAATTTTGGATACTGGATTAATGGGACCTGAAAGCCTGGCAAGCTGCAGGGTCAGGTCTGATGTCTTTTCTGCCTTGAATTGTTAATATTGAGGTTGATGATTGCAAATAGCAGGATCACTGCGCTGGCCCACTGTAGCCACGAAAGCCGCTGGTCATTTATGAGATAGTCAAGTATAATGGCAGTAACGGGAAAAAAGAGTTCACAGATCGTGGCTATGACGGCACGTACTTTCCGCAGTCCGTAATAATACAGGAAAATGGCTCCCGACCCCGTCGTAATCGCAATAATGAAAAAGATCAGCCAGTTTTCGTTCGTGACATTAAAAAACTGTGTTGTCAGTCCGGTTGCCAGTACAAAAACCAGCATGATAATGCTGGTAAATCCATACCTGAAAAAGGTAGCAGTATGAAAACTGTATTTTTCCAGCACTTTCTTGCTCAGTACCGTAGAACTGGCAAATGAAAATGCTGCCAGCAGCGAAAACAGTGCAGCTTCGAGGGTATTATTGCCGGTATTGAAATTGGGCACCTTTGTTCCAAATGTGAGAAAATAACCGGCAATTATGGCCAGGGATGCCCAGATGAAATAAAACCTTTTCATCCGCTCGCCAAGAAAGATCACTGCAAGTGCGATCGCAAAGATGGGCTGTAGTTTTTGCAACAAAATCACGATCGTCAGCTTCTCAAAGTTCACCAGGAAGAGTGCATGAACAATTGACATGGTCCCGACGGCGCCCCCGAAAAGTGCGATCAGGAAAAAGTTCAGTGCATCGCCGGTGGTAAGTCGCCTGATTTGCCTGTATTCGCTGAAAAGGAATGCATTCATGATAAGGAATGCAATCATGTGCAGGATGAAAACAACGAATGCCACATTCAGGTTGTATAGCCGGGGTGTAAGCACAACCCCGTCCACGCCCCAGAAAGCTGCAGCTATGCTGATCGCAAATGCACCGATTAACTTTTCCCTTTTCAAGACAATGCTATGAGCCTGCAAATATCATAAAATTAGCTTAACAAGCAAGCAAGCAACACAGATCAATCAACTTGCCATCAAGAAACAGGAAGAAATAAATTATACAGGTTTATTATCTTTAGGGACAGGAATGTGAACCTGGCGACAAAAAGAGGCGTAACCTATGCGATCAGGCATCTGTCATATAAATGCATTTTACATGCTTTTCGGAATATTCTTCCTTATCGCATGTACAAAAACCGACGAACAACCTTATGTGCCTTTACCGGGATGTACGATCGTGGAACCGGGTAACGGAAGTGTCATACAGGCGGCAGAAACAATTGCCATCAAAGCCGAACTGGAAGTCTTTAGTGATTCGGCAGAAGTGAAATTCATAATCGCCGACATCCTGGATACTACGATATCAGCGGCCCCGTATGGGTTCATGTGGAAAATCCCTGAAGCCCTATCGGATACACTCAATCTCCAGGCTATCGCTTTTGAAGGGAACCGGACTGCCTCCGATAGCATCACAATTTTTATCATCGATACGATCACCCCGACGATCAAACCGGTTCCTGTCCTGTCGGTATCACCCGCTGCAGGCACTATCGATACTATTTTTATTTTCGATGCATCGGCCAGTTTTGATGCCAGTACGGCACCGGAAGACCTGTTGTTCAGGTTTGATTTCGACGGGGATGAAGAATGGGATACGGATTTCACAGCGGAACCTTTTTATGAATACAAATACAGCCACCCCGGGAACTACCGGCCGGTGCTTGAGGTTAAAGATACTGATGGCCTGTTTGCCGATACCTCGCTGATAGTTCCTGTACAGCACGGCAACACAGCCGATCCCTGTGAAGGCTATTACAGTGTGTTCTATGCGGGGAAAGTCTACCATACAGTCCGTATAGGCGAACAGTGCTGGCTGAGAGAAAACCTGGATGTGGGCGTAATGATCCCGGCAGGGGAGGTCCAGGGCAACAACCAGCTTATTGAAAAGTACTGTTACGATAACGACTCGGTAAATTGTGATATTTACGGGGGCTTGTATCAATGGAGGGAGACCATGAATCATCTTTTTCCGATATTGGCAGCCAGGGGGATATGCCCTTCGGGATATCATATTCCATCTGATGAAGAATGGAGGACCCTGGAAGCTTTTGTCGACTCCCAGCATGATTTGTTTGATGACATATGGAATGTTCTTGGCTTCAGGGGCTATGATGCCGGCAAAAGGATGAAAGCCATGCTCAGCTGGACCCCCGGAAGCAGTGGCAACAACCTCTCTTTATTCACTGCACTGTCTTCCGGTTCATGGACAGAAGAGTACGGATTTGCGGGGGAAGGCCGTGCGACAACATATTGGAGCACATCACAAATCAGCGATGAAGAGGCCTTTACCAGGAGCCTGGGATATGATGAGGATGGGATCGCAATGGATCATAATGCAAAAGGATCTGCTTTCTCTGTGCGCTGCATCAAAGATTAGCGCCATCTGGTCCTCGCTGTAAAGGATGGTTTTCGTGTACGCTTATTAAACAGGCAATGCAGGTAATCTCTGCCCGGTTCGAGCACTTTTAGCATATTGCCCAGCACATCCCCCTCAATGGTCTCTTTCAGGAAATTCATTTCAATTTCATAAATATCGTGCGATAACCTGAAATCGGTTTTAAACATATCGAGGATGAGCTCAAGGTATTTCACGTTGTTCATGTGACCATTGATATCGAGGTCGGAATAACGGGCGGTCACTTCTGTTTCCTGGTCAGGATCCGTTAAAGGCCTTACTCTTCCAGGTTTTCCGCCAATGGCCCAGTCGATCCGGGTAAAATCGTCGGGATCAAAGTATTCATCCAGCCGGCAGATCTTTTTATCGGCAATATCAACAACGAACCAGCTGCTGCCGGCTGCGGCGATCTCCTTCCCTGCATCATCGGTGATCCTGAAATCGCGTGTGGCAAAGCGGCCGTCAACACCATTCGACCAGGTGCTCACATGAATCATTTCATGGATCTGAGGAAAGCGCTCAACCCTGATCTTCATCTGGGCCAGCAACCAGCCCCGGTCCTGTTTCATCATATCGTGAAAACCAAATTCAAGTTCATTGGCATGAAGTGTGGCGACCTCCTGCAGGTACCTGCTGACGGCCTGCATGGAAGCCTGTTTTTTGGCATCCACATCAAAAGAAGAGATCGGGAAACTCCTGTTAAACGGTATATTCGGATTTAGTTCAGACATTATCGCGCCAAAATTAAACATTAACTCAACACTTGACACCCAGAACTTAAAACTTAAAGGATTATCTTTGCATAAAAAGCGGAACATGAAAAGATATCTTCTTCTTTTGCTCATAGCCCTGATATCAGCATGCGGATCTTCGAAAAAGGAAGCCTCAGGACCTGTTATTGCAGTTAGCATCCTGCCCCAGCAATACCTTCTTAAGCATATTGTTGATACCCTGGCTGAAGTACAGGTGCTCGTGCCCCCGGGAGCCAGCCCGGCTACCTGGGAAGCCACACCCTCTGAAATGCGCGCTCTTGGCGATGCGTTGATCTACTACAGGATCGGTCATATAGGTTTTGAAAAAGCATGGATAGAGGATATCATGAACCTGAATCCTGGTCTTAAGATCATAGATCTTTCATCAACACTGAAATTGCGCAGCATTGACTCCCGGCATGGCGACCATTCCCACACAGGTATCGACCCGCATACCTGGATGTCGGCCGAAAATATGGAGATCATGGCCAGGCAGATCTACGGGGATATGAGCATGCTCTTCCCCGAACACAAGGATATGATCCGAAAGAACTACGCCGCACTGCTTGCTGAGATCAAGGAAAGCGGAAGATATGCGAGGGAGAAACTTGCAGCACACAAGGGAAAAAGCTTCCTGATCTTCCATCCCTCCCTTGGTTATTTTGCCGATGCTTACGGGCTGGAGCAAATCGCCATTGAATATGAGGGTAAAGAACCTTCACCCGCTCACCTGGAAACAATTGTAAAGAAAGCAAGAGAAAAAAACATACATACCATTTTTGTTCAGAAAGAATTTGATGTCCGCAATGCAGAGATCATCGCGGACGAGATAGAAGCAAAAATTATTATTATCGATCCATTATCGGAAGACTGGCCAGGGGCCATGAAACAGCTTGTGAACAGTTTAAATAAGTCTTTTAATGAGTGATCTTCTCCTCAGCATAGAGCATGCCAGTGTTAAACTCGACAGTTCAACGGTGCTGGAGGACGTAAGCTTTCAGATCAAAGGGGATGATTTCATTGGCGTGATCGGCCCCAACGGAGGGGGCAAGACAACGCTGGTAAGGTTAATGCTCGGGCTGGTAAAGCCCGCTAAGGGGCATGTGAAGTACATGATCCCGCATGGAACCGGGAAAAGTAAAATAGGCTACCTGCCCCAGGTGCATGAGTTCGACAAACAATTCCCCATTATCGTGCAGGATGTTGTACTGTCGGGGTTGCCCCACAGGAAGAAGATCATATCGAAGCACTCCAGGGAGGAAATTGAAAAAGCACATTACTGGATGGAACGCCTGGGGATCACTTCGCTCAGGAAGAAAACGATAGGGAATCTTTCAGGAGGGGAGATGCAACGTGCATTCCTCTGCCGCTCCCTGATCTCCGACCCTGAACTGCTCATACTCGACGAACCGGATACCTACGTGGATAACCTGTTCGAGAAGGAACTCTATGAAGAATTGAAAGAATTGAATAAGAAGATGGCCATAGTGCTGGTATCGCATGATGTCGGGACCATAACCTCCTACATAAAGAGCATAGCATGCGTGAACAGGTACCTGCATTATCATCCTTCCAATATTATTACCGACAAGCAACTGGCAGCTTATAATTGCCCGGTTCAGCTGATCACCCATGGCGAAGTGCCTCACACCGTCCTGCCCAAACACGAAAACCACCATCACTGATGCAGGATCTTATAACATATGATTTTTTTCGGAATGCTCTTATTGCGGCCCTCTTAGCTGCAATCAGCTGCGGTATTATCGGAACCTATATTGTATCGAGGCGCATGGTGTTCATCAGCGGTGGGATCACGCATGCCTCCTTTGGCGGGATCGGAATAGGGTATTATTTTGGTTTTAACCCCATCGTCGGGGCTGCCTTATTTGCCGTACTATCTGCCCTCGGGATAGAATATTCTTCCCGAAAGACCGAGATCAGGGAA
This sequence comes from Bacteroidales bacterium, assembly GCA_036351275.1. Lineage (GTDB taxonomy): Bacteria > Bacteroidota > Bacteroidia > Bacteroidales > B18-G4 > B18-G4. The sequence continues at coordinate 14,716 of JAZBOU010000115.1, read as the reverse complement.
GATTCTGCCATTGCAATCCTCTGGGCCCTTGGAATGGCAGTCGGGGTGATTTTCATATTCATTACACCCGGATATGCACCCAACCTCATGTCGTACCTGTTCGGGAATATCCTTACCGTGAGCACTACAGATATAGTCCTGCTGCTGAGCCTGTGTATCGTAATCTGTGCCTTTTTCATACTTCAGTTCAAAAACATACTGTATATCGCTTTCGACGAAGAATTTGCCCGTGCAAGGCGCATGCCGGTTACCCTGTTAAAATATATCATGATCAGCCTGATCGCACTCACCATTGTGTTCAACATCCGGGTTGTAGGCATCATACTCGTCATCTCCCTGCTCACCATTCCGCAAACCATTGCCAATATGTTCGTGAAGCGTTTTTACGACATCATGTGGCTTTCTGTGCTGATCGCTTTGCTGGGAACGCTTTCCGGGCTATACCTTTCATATGTCTTTAACATTCCCTCCGGGGCCGCGATCATCTTTTTCCTGGTGATATTGTTCTTCCTTGCCAGGATACTAAAAATATTCCTTCGTAAATAAATTCGAGTAACCAGCAACGAGAAACCATTTACTGGTCGCTCGTTTCTCGTTATTCGTATTGAAGAAGTTAGAGTGCTTTAAAGAAGAATACCGCTCCCAGGCTTATCGTCGAATACTCAAGGTCCTGCAGGCCTTGCTGGAAGCTTAATCGAAGATGGGTTTTGGGCCACTTGTAAAATGCGTTAGCCCTGAATACCATGGGAGCATCCCCATTTCCCAGGTAGCCTTTATAACCACCATATTTAATATTAAACTCGTATTTCTCCTGGTATAAAGAAACACCCAGTCCATAGAGAAATGCATCGTTTTGAAAGTGTATATCATCATTGGTTTGCCATACATAAAATCCAAGCATTGCAAAGGGGCGGATGAAAAGGGAGTTTTCGATTTTGTAGCTTTTTCCCGCCGACAGGTCGAAATAATAACCCGGTGCATCCGTGTACCGGGCATCACCCAGGGAATTACCGCTTGCCGTGCGCAGTGTGATCCCCAGCATCAGGTCAGGCCAGCCTTTATGATCGCGCAGCAATTGTATTTTCGTGCTGATATAGAGGTCGCCAACGGCAGTGCCTTTTGCGTCCCTGTCGCGTACGGCACGTTCATCACGTGTGACCGTATCCATTTTGTACACCTCAAAAGGAACGCCAAAGGCCTCCAGTGCAACCCTCCCGTCAAACAAAGGGACATCCAGCTTAAGAAAAAGATCAAAGGTGTTGTCACCCTGGCTCAGGTGCATGTCTGACCTGGTTTCCAGGTTGATGTTTTTTGCGATCAATCCATTCCTGATCTCCGGTACCGGAAGCGCATTAGGCCCGAAATAAGCAGGGGAGTAGGTGAGGTATTGCGACCAGCTGCTTACGCCATCCCAGTTATGCTTTTTGTTCCACCAGTCGTAATTATCCTGTGCAATTACAGGTGTAAAAATTAGTAGCAAAAAAAAATACAGAAAACCGGATATTCGATTATGCATGCTTTTATCTATTGCTTCACAAATTTAGCATAGTAGATGAGATTTCCATCAGTGATACGCAATAAATATACTCCCTGGTGAATACGGCTGATATCTATTTCTGATGCATCCAGTTGACCGGAAAGTATCTCGGCTCCTTTTATACTGCAAATAGTGTAAGAACCTGCCGGTTGATCATAAAAATGGAGGACATCCTGAACAGGGTTGGGATATATGCCAATGGTGTTAGAGGCCGAATGATCCTCTTTTATGCCTGTTGGATTGGAGTACTTCAGTATAGTTCCAAATCTTTTCTGATAAGCTTCTTCAGTCAAACCGGATATCAACAGATTGTTATCCCGGTCGTTCGTCATATACTCGAACAGATCATTTGAATGTTCTGCTCCATCATACTGAGCCTCCCAGATAATATTCCCTGCCATATCAGTCTTCATCAGAAATAAATCTGTTTTAGTGGTAATCCCCATGGTTTGTCCTGCAAAAAAGCAGCCTTCCCCTTCCACGATGACTTTGAATAGAGCATCATATGAGTTCGCCGCACCACTGTAAATGTTCTCCCAGATGACATTTCCGTCAGGGGACATTTTGGCAAAATATCCCTCCTGGTCATTGCTGAGCACTATTTGCCCCGACACATAGATGTTGCCGTTTTCATCAAGATCAGCAGAATAGAGGACCATTTCATTGGATGCCGGGTTGAAAGTATAATCCCAGATCACTTCCCCGTTTTGATCCAGCTTTGCAACATATCCGCGTGTTATTGTTGGAGTGCCTATGGCGCCGACAAAAATGATGTTCTGGTCCTGGTCAGGAATAATTTCATAAGCAATCGTAAGAGAATATCCAGCTTTTACATACTTTTTCGTGTAGATATGTTGACCATTCTTGGAATATTTAATGATAAAATGCTGAACTGAATCCACCGAAATAACATGTACTCCGGAAACATATAGGTTACCAGAGTCATCCATTTCAGATGAACCGATCTGAACAAAATGCTCATTATCAAAGTTCTCAGTTTGTGCCCATGAAACGGTACCACCCGGATTCATCCTGAATGCAAAAACATGAAAAACCGTATCGATCAGCCCATAACCGGATAAATAGGCATATCCATCGTCATCCACTAAAATATCAGTTATAAGTTCGTTGCTTACATTGGTCATGCTGTAATATCCTTCATATTGAAATAATCCCTGAGCATTAAATACAACACAGTAAGCATCAAAATTATTAGGAAATACTTCTTTCGATCCTGCGAGGTAAATATTTCCCTGTGCTGTAACATACATATCCCCAACTGAAGTCCAGTTTGTATCCGATTTTGACCAGAGCAGTGTGCCGTTTTCGTCGAACTTTTCCAGGTAGGAATCATCAAATGAGAAAAAGAGTGAGTAAACATTATTCTCATTGTCAACACCTGCTTTACCTGAGATGATGTAGCCATAATCCGTGGAGTTTTTCCACAATAATTCCTGAGCGTAATTTCCGGAGATGAATATAAGAATGCCAAATGCTGTTAAAAGAAACCTGGTTATAATGATCTTAGTTGTGGATGGTGTTTTCATTTTTATAACGCTATATTGTACTTTCTTAATTGTTTTGTTATTATTTAGCGAACAATAAATCTGGCCTGGCCCATCGTTCTGTTTTCCCGTACCTGTAAGACATAACTCCCACTTTTTATCGAATTAAGGTTGATTGCATGAACCTCTCCGGCTGCGAGTTTTCCGCTTGCCACTTTTTTGCCCAGCATATCGGTGATATTATATTTAGCAGAAGCAGAACTGATAGGATATGTGAACTGCAGGACATCTTCTACCGGGTTCCTGTGGAGGTCGATCGCTTGAATGGCTTCGGGCCTTTCATTAATACCCAGGGAGTTCGTATATTTCAAGGTAGTACAATGCATGACGCCGCCCTCATCCGAAGAGCCGGTGACAATTACATTGTCTTCTTCATCAAGGCAGATGTCAAAAGCATGGTCGTCGCCATTCCCAAAGCCATTATACCTCGCATCCCATTCCTTTTCACCTGCTTCGTCCACCTTCATTATGTAATAATCATATCCGGTTCCGATGCCCGTGCTCTGCCCGCATATGTAAGCATATTCATCCCTGCTGATGATCTTACTGAAACTATCATCGCCATTACCGGGTCCGTTGATGTATTTCTGGTACAAGAGTGTGCCTGAAGGGGAGAATTTTGCATAATAAGCATCCTGATTGCTGTTCCAGAATATGCCGCATACAAGGATATTCCCATCATTATCCAAACTTCCATTGACAAATACAGCGTATTGATAAGGGCTTTCAACAATTTCTTCCCATACGACCTCGCCATCTGTCAGGCGTATCAGGAATCCCTTGTAGAGTGTAGGCCCGGTACTGAGGACTCCGCCTATATACAAATTGTCCTGTTCGTCGATAAGCATAAAAGAAGGCATGGCAATTTTATACCCGGGGAAATCGATGATCGTATCCTGCAGGAGATTTCCATCAGTATCGTATCGCAGCAGGAATATTTCTGTATCACCTGTTGCGTTAATGTAAACCCCGCCGGCAACACAGATATCTCCGTTGCCCATGGTGCCCGCAAGACTCGCCAGGTAGGCATCCAGTGTGGTTCCGTAACGCTGTATCCACTCTACTGAACCGGTGGATGAATATTTCACCGTCAACGCATAGTGGTCGATCACATCCCGGGCCTGGCCAACAACGTAACTATTGCCAGCATTGTCAAGTGTTACATGCTGGAACAGGTCATCCTCATTCATATAATCGTAGGTTTGCGTGAATACTGGGTTTCCCTGCGTATCATATGCATGTATAAGCCCATCCTTATGCCCGGTAAGTTGTTCTTTCACACCTACCATGTAAGCTGTTCCGTCATCGCTTAAGGCCATGGAATTGAAATCATTGGCATGGTTGTCACCTGCCATAAATTCAGCCATCCCCATATCGGTGTATTTTATAAGATACATGCGGCCGGTGCCTGCAGCACCGACATAGACCTTATTCTGGGAGTCGCTATTAACAAAAATGCCCATTTCCAGGTCATTATCATTCGTTGAATGCGACCATATGAGATCCTGGGACGAAACAGCAGGGAGCAAAAACAGAGTGGCTACAAGAAGGATAAATACTTTTTTCATTGCTCATGGAATTGGTTCTCAGGACTAAATATACAAAATACATGGCCTGTTTCCAAGCAGGAGCTTTACTTTTGGGTATAAAATGGAGGAGTATTCCGGAGATATTTCACTTCCGTAACTAATTATTATAACCTCAAATCAACTCTAATCTCCAATCTCCAAACTCCAAACTCTAAACTTTTTTAACTTAGTCCCATGGAATACAACACCACCCTTATGCTGGGCATAATGGTCGCCTATATTTCCATGTTGATACTCTGGGGGCTTTACCAGGGCAGGAAAGTAAAGAATGATGCCGACTATGCCATTGCAGGGCGTAACCTGCCGGGATGGGCGGCAGCACTCTCCGAAAGGGCAACGGGCGAATCATCCTGGGCCCTGCTAGGCTTACCCGGTGCTGCCTATGCCACCGGGCTGACGGAAGTCTGGACCGCCATCGGCTGTGTAGCGGGTATCGTTACAGCATGGGCTTTGTTGGCCTGGCGTTTACGTGATGAGGCGGAAAAATACAAGGCCAATACATTTACTGAATATATTTCCAAACGACATTCGGAAACAGGAAGGTGGATCCGCCTGATCGGTAGTTCTACCATCGTATTCTTTTTCTTCCTCTACGTCGGAGCACAGTTCCTCGGGGGAGGGAAGACCCTGCATACCATGTTCGGCATCGACCGCGACCTGGCCATGGTGATCACAGCTGCTGTTATTGTTCCCTATACGATATACGGAGGTTTCCGAAGCGTGGTCTATACGGATGTGATACAGGCAGTCGTAATGATCATTACTTTGGTGATAGGCCCCATTGTTGGGGTAATATACATCTCCAATCATCCCGAACTCTTTGCTCAAAGCATTTCCGGGGCACTTGAACTTGCCGGGCCCGAATACAGCTCGATGATACAGGCTGCCTCCGGTTTTTCCATTGGCGTGGTCATCGCAGGCGGTTTCTCCTGGTTCTTTGGTTACCTGGGTGGGCAACCGCAACTGACTATGCGATTTATGGCTATCCGGAGCAAAAAGCAAGCAAAAAAAGCAAGGAATATTGGCATTGCCTGGACCATACTGGCTTACCTGGGTGCTCTGGCGCTGGGATGGATCGGTATTGCGATATTCGGCCCTGAAGGATTGGCCGACCGGGAAACGGTGATGCCTGCGGTATTATTACAGATATTCCCCCCGGCAATCGCGGCTATCCTCATTACAGGTGCGATCGCGGCAATGATCTCTACTGCTGACTCACTGCTTATTCTTTCCGCAACGGAATTGTCGGAAAATATCATCAAGCCGTCTTTCAAAAAGACAAAAAAGAAAAGCGACCTGGTGTTTTCCAGGGCCATAACAGCGCTGCTTGCCGAACTGGCGCTCATCACGGCTTATATCGTACCTTCCAACCTGATCTTCGACCTGGTGGGATGGGTATGGGCAGGGGTAGGGGCGAACTTTTCGGTAGTGATACTACTGACCCTGTTCTGGAAAAAATTCCACGGCAGAGCGGCCATCATAACCATCATAACAGGTGTTGCCTTTACGATCTTCTGGATCACAAGCGGATACGACGAGATCATTACATCGCGGATAATGACCTTTTTGGTTGTCATTACTGTGGCAGTGTTGAGTACGATCCTCATTAAACCAGCACGAGAACTCAGACACCAGAAAAACGAAAATTGATACCAGAAATATTTCTGATTTCTGATTTCAATTTCTGATTTCTGATTTCAATTTCTGATATCTGATTTCAGCATGTATCCGCTTCCATGCACGGTTGTGATCTCAACAGAAGGGTCATCCTTCAGGTATTTGCGTAGTTTGCTCATAAACACATCCATGCTCCGGGTGGTAAAATAACTTTCTTCCCCCCAGATGGAATTCAGGGCTTCTTCACGAGGCAGGACCTCGTTCTTGTATAAACAGAGCAGTTTGAGAAGTTCAGATTCCTTTGGGCTCAATTTATATTCCCTGTCGTCTGACCTGATGACCCTTGTGAGCGCATTGAAACCAAACATGCCAATGCGGAACAGTTCCTGATCGACACCGTTTTTCAGGCCGTTTTTCCGTCTCATGATGGCCTTTATCTTCATAAGAAGGATCTCTGAATCAAATGGTTTAGTAATATAATCATCAGCACCGAGCCGGAATCCCTCCATGATATCTTTCTTGAGCGTTTTGGCCGTGAGGAAGATGATCGGAATGTCTTCATTCCTTTCCCTGATGGCCTCAGCTATACTAAAACCGTCAACATTCGGAAGCATGACATCAAGTATGCAGAGATCGAATGCCTGGCGCTCAAAGGCTTCAATGGCATGAGCCCCGTCAGCGATCCACTCCACATCATAATCATGGATCTTGAGGTACGACTGCATGACGGCACCAAAGTTCCTGTCATCTTCTACCATGAATATTTTGAGCTTTCCTTTCATTTTGCTGGTATAAAGATAGTAAAAATGCTTCCTTGTCCGGGTTCGCTCTGAACGCTGATGCTCCCGCCAAAGGCATCGATGATGGCTTTTACGTAACTGAGTCCCAGGCCGAAACCCTTAATATTGTGTATGTTCCCGCTGGGTTTCCTGTAGAATTTATCAAATATCCTTGCCTGAACCTCCCTGCTCATACCCAATCCGTTATCACTGACAATAATTTCAATTCCCTTTTCTGTATCAGTGGTTTTTACAATAATCTCAGGCACCTCTTCGGTATATTTCAGGGCATTGTCGAGCAGGTTCAGAATTGCGTTTGTAAAGTGATCCGGGTCAAGCTTAAGGATCGGGTTCTTTGCCTCATCCCGGAAAACGATGCTGGCCTTCCTTTCCTTTGCTTGAAGTTCGATCTTAGAAATAGCCGAACGTATGAGCCCATGGATATCACTTTCGATGCAATTGAACTCCAGGTCATGCTTGTCGAGCAATGACATCCTCAATACATTCTCCACCTGGTTGTTCATCCGCTGGTTTTCTTCCCGTATAATACCGGTGTAATAGCGCACTTCCTGCTCATTGCCGATAATCTTCGGGTTGGTTATCGAATCCGTAGCCAGTGAAATCGTGGCAATGGGTGTTTTAAACTCGTGGGTCATATTATTGATGAAATCCGATTTCATATCGGAAAGTTTCTTCTGGCGCAGGATCATATAAATGGTAATACCAAAGGTTATCAGGATGATCAGGGTCAGGAGCAGCGATCCTGCCAGTGGCCAGGCCATTGATTTGAGAATATGCATATTTCGGTCTGGAAACTGCAGGATCAGAAAATTCGATTCGGATAGCAGTTCATTGGGAAAGATGCTAACCACGTATTCCTTGTCAATATCCAGGGTATCGAATCCAGGGGATGTTATCGGAAAGGTCTGCAGGCTGTCTACACTTAAAACACCGAATTCGAAGGGCGAGTACAATCCCTTGTTAAACATTTCTGCGGTAAGTATATCCTTCAGGACTCCTTCATCTATCCTTTTGGATATCGGCAGAGGGTTGGTTTCGATCTCATATGCCAGTTTGATGAATGCCTCGTTCAGGTCCTGCGCTTTTCTGACGATCACATAACCTTTGTCGTCTCCGGTGCTGATCTCGCTTTCACGATAGACAAGTGAATCTTTTCCATCTCCCATAAAAATGATATCATGCGTGAGGAACTCGCTTAAACTGTCAATGTCGACATGCATCCTGGCTTTATCGATCTTACTCCGTATGCTGTCGATCTTCACTCCGTACTTATATTCCACAATTTCGTTCCTGTCATTACCATTCCAGACATTAACGATATAGCTTGTATTTATATCCGTACTGGCATTATAAGCATAGCTTTTAGTATATGCTGAATCACCAGTTATGAAAACAGTGTTGCTGTCGGAATCCTTGATAAGCTTGAATGAAGGTTTGCTGAAGCGGTTTATTTTATCATTGAGTATCCACATGTTTTCACGTGATTCCAGCTTGTCGGCCGTCGCACGAAGAGCAGCATTCACGGCTTTGTTGAATTGCTCTTCACGGATGTCAATAGCATTCCTGATCCAGAACAGCTGAAAGAGGATGATCCCCGCCAGGGAAATACTCATTAGAATGATCACGAATATGAATAAGCGCCTGTTCATGTCAACAAAAATATTAAATAATGTACCGGAAAGGATGACTTTAACCTTTCCTTAACCTTTTTTAACCAGGTTTTAACCACTCAGATACAGCTCATTGGTAGCTTTGCTGTGTAATCGTTAAACATAAATTCGTACACATGAAAAACAATAGACAAATTTTTCTAAAAAGCATGGTCATCCTGCTCCTGGCTATGTTCAGCATTTCTCTTGCAAAGGCGCAGGAGGAAAAGGAAGACAAGAAAGTGATGAAGATCAAGATCGTATCGGATGAGGGTGGCAACATTAAAATCGATACGACTATAACACTGGATGAAGGTTTCGATGTTGACTGGTCCGCTATCATCGAGGATGAGGAACTGCTCAAAAAACTGGAGGACATTGATATCGACCTTAAGGTCGATGGTGGGGCAAACATTTACATGGTCAAGACGCCCGGAACCCAGAAGCAAGCTTATTTCTACACAGTTGAGACCGATGATAAGGGGGAAGTAAAACTTAAAGTAAGTCAGGAATCCGGGGGAGATGCACTGCATGAAGTATTCGTGCAGGAGATCGAGGGCGACAGCACCATATCCATAGTGCTGAAAACTGAAGGATGCATTAAGAGCACAGGACACGAAGAAGTCATGATCTGGCAATCAGATGATGGAGGTGAAAAAAAAGAATATAAGATCGTCCTGGCAAAACCCAACCTTATTCATGTCGATAATCTCGAAGGCGATTCACTGGTCACCTACAAGATCACGCTTGGCGAAGATGGCGAAAAGAATGTGGCCGTGTGGTATAGCCAGGATGATGAAGCCATCAGCAGTGATGTTTTTATCGAAAAAATTCAGGGCGACAGCTGTAAGGTTATCATCATGAGCTCCGGTGATGAAGAAGATCTGAAGATCGTCAAAAAGAAGGAGGTGATCATTATCACCGATGATGCAGATAAAAAGGGAAAGGATAAGGGAAAGAAAAATAAGAAGAATAAAAAGAAATAATAAAAAAACCGCCAACTGGCGGTTTTTTTTGGCGTTAGGCGTTTGGCATTTGGCTTTGGGTAAACATATTTCAATTTGTTGTATCTTTATAATGCAAATAATCACAATATAAATGCCTGGGGTACAGCAAGGGTATTCATACCCAATGCCTAACGCCCAGGGCCCAACGCCCAGATTATGGACAGACGATCATTCCTCAAACGTGGAGCAGCATCCGGAGCTGCCGCATTTATCGGGACTTCCCTGCTTGGAAAGGAAGTCATGGCAAATATATCAGCAAAAACCCCTGACATAGCTGTCGCCACCGGAACCGACTATTTTGAAAATACGAGGAAAGTGGTTGAAAGCCTGGGGGGCATGCGAAAGTTTGTCCCAAAACACGCCAGGGTGGGATTGCTCATCAACAGCGCCTTTGAAACCAAAGGAACCTATGTCGAGCCCGACATTTCGCTTTCAGTGCTGAAGATGTGCTTTGAAGCAAAAGCCAGGGAGGTAATTTTGCTGCAGAAGGTATATGATGAATACTGGACCAGAAGTACACACCTGGAAGACCTAAAAGGGCTTTTCGACAGTGTAAAGCAGGTTGAGAGCAACGAATTTCCGGCTGAATTCAATGAAGCCGACTGGAAGGTCATTCCGAAAATAGAAGGATCCGTTTCACTGCAGGAGGTTGAAGTGATAAGGGCCCTGGATGAAATTGACGTACTGATAAATATATTTATCGCGAAACACCATGCCGGCAGCATATACACCGGTGCCATGAAGAATTCGATGGGGTTCTGCACCCGCAAGACAAATGTCTTTTATCACCTCGGGTCGGGCGAACGCAATGATCCCGACTTCCTGGCACAGTGCATAGCCGATATCAACCTGCTGAGGCAACCCGACCTTATCATCGGCGATGCAACCGAGTTTATCCTGACAAACGGTCCATCAGGCCCCGGAGATACGCGAAAAATGGATACGGTCTTTGCAGGCACTAACCTTGTTGGCATGGATGCCCTTGGCGTGAAATTCAATGATGTATTTGCAGAGGATGTGCCTACGCTGGCAAAGGCCGAAGAAGTTGGACTGGGATCGGCAGATCTTAAGAATTACAATATTGTTGAGGTTGGTTAAACTGCTTGAATTTGTTGAACTTGTTGAATTAGTTAAACTAGGATGAGTAGAAAAATTTTCATTCCGAGCGTAGCGAGGAAAAACTCAAATATACGCTGTACTCTATTATTAGCGGTGCTCTTATCATTAAGCACCACCACTCTTTCCCAGCAATCCGTTTACGAGATCATAAAAACTGACACCTGCCCGGATATTACTTTACTTGAAGATCCGGAGCTGTATATCGGCGACGACCTTTTCAGCCTGATCAACGGCGGGGCCGAGCTTTATCATGAATATGGTTTCGTGGAAGTGCTGGCCTGCACAATGGAAACCCCGTCCGGGACAAAATTTAAATGCGAGATCTATGATATGGGAAGCCCGGAAGCGGCCTGGGGGATCTATTCCGTTACCGAAACCAGCAATTCAAAACCCTTTCATGCCGGTACTGCCGGAAGAAGCGGAGAAGGTTTTGCGCAGTTCATCAAAGACCGGTACATGTTCTATATGTACCATGAATCTAGCGACGTTTTTGACCTGCAATATCTTGCCGGATGCCTTGCAGCAAAAATAAGCAACAATTACCCTGAACCTCTTCTTATGAAACAGGTCGGATCTGCAAAGGAAGACGCGTTGAAAACGATATATTTCAAAGGTAACCTTGGACTGTCCACTGTATATAGTTTTCATTACAAGGATGTTTTTAACTACCGTGAAGGTGCGGCAGCGATCTACCCTGATCTGAAAGTCATACTGCTGGATTACGAAGATGAGATCCAATGCCTGGAAAACTACAATAAAGCCCGCGACTTCTTTATGAACAGCAGCAAATATCACGACCATGCAAGCCTGAGAGGTTCGTTTCACATGAAAGACCGCAAGGAACAGCAAATCGACTGTTATTTCGAAAATTCCTTCCTTATCATATTCATTTCCTCCGGGGAACATGATCTAAATGATATGAGGGAAGCGATAGTAGACAGTATGGAGTAGTTACAAACTGAATGATATATGAATCAACTATCACTCAACTTGTACTTTCCGGTAGCCGGTGACCGGTAACCGGAGACCGGAAAGTGAGAATCACTTTACTTTCCCGCTTACATTCCTTATCTTTATCCACCAACAACCAAAACAAATACCTATGAATACCCTGAAAAAAATTACTATCTGGCTGGTCGTACTCATCGCCCTCCTGATTGTTGTGGCATACCTGCTGCCCAAAACCTATCATGTTGAAAGAAGCGTGTTGATAAACGCAGAGAAACAAACCGTATTTGACATGGTCTGCGACTTTGAAAAGTGGCACCTGTGGACGCCCTGGTCTTCCGAATCTGATACTACTGCAGTAATGGAGTTTATTGGCAATTGTGAAGTCGGTGCCCTGCAGCGCTGGGATGGTGAAGACATGGGCAAAGGCGAGATGATGATGACGGAAAAGGATCCACCCAATATGCTCAGGTGGGAACTTGGATTTGAGGGCCAGAGCAACAAAATGCTGGTCGGCATGGACTTTGTGGATGAAGGGGATGATGTGCTGGTTACCTGGACCGCCGACGGTGATCTTGGCTACAACCCGCTATATCGCTATTACGGCCTCATGATCGACAGCAAGCTGGGTGCCGATTATGATAAGGGACTGCTACAATTGAAAGAAGTGTGCGAAGCACTTCCTGATTATCCCGGGATCGGTATCACCTTACTGGAATCCGGACCTGCCATCTCCGTTAAAGATTCGGTAACTTATGATGAGCTTGGCCCTTTCATGGAAACCTATATGCCACAATTGTTCCTTTATGTAATCAGGCAGGGTGGAAAAATAGCCGGGCATCCATATTCGATTTATTATAGCTGGGATACTACAGGCATGCCGTTCCTTGTTGAAGTAGGCATTCCCTTAGAGGAGCTGATTGAAGGAGAAGGGATGATGCAGCCTACAAAAACACCTGGTGGCGAGGCAGTTAAAGCTGTCTATTACGGGCCTTATGACAATCTTAGAGTGGTTTATGATGCATTGGAGCAATATATGAGTGTCATGAAACTGGAAAATGACATTGCCGGCATGGCCTATGAAGTATATGTGACCGATCCCGCTGAGGAACCGGATCCCCAAAAATGGGAAACGCATGTGTTTTTCCCACTTAAATAGGTTCTAGGTGTTGGGTGCTAGGAGTTAGGTGGACTTCTTCAGTCATCTATCCCCTTCGCAAATATTCATTCTACAATGATTTCGACAATATAACCTTGGTTGAACTGGTTGAATTAGTTAAACTAGTTAAATTGCTTAAACTGGTAATCTTGATGTTTCTTTGGGCCTTAGCAGCAATTATTATCAAGAATACGAGAATACGAGAGTACGGGAATACGAGATAAATGGGACATGGAAAATGTCGAATTCACAATGGACAATTCCGGTCTCCGGTCTCCAGTAACCGGTAACCGAAAAATAAAACGCTATGAAGAATCTACTTGCAATCATTCTTTTAACCGCGATAAGCCTTGCTGCCAGCAGCCAGCAATACGGCTGGACTGACATCAGCACCAACATGCCTGAGCAGGGCAGTTTAAGTGACATACATGTCATTGGTGAAGAAGTATGGATATCTGGTGGAAATGATAAAGTTTTTTATTCACCCGACGGAGGTGTTACTTTTCTTATCCAAGATATTCCTCCACAGCCTGGGAATGCAGGAATAACTTCTTCGATATATATGAAAAATAAGGATGAAGGATATGTTGTAACATATAGTGGAGAGATCAATAAAACCGATGATGGTGGTACTAACTGGTATTTGCTCCATAATCCTCCCGGCGGATTAACTTCAGTTCATTTTCCGCCCAATTCTAATACCGGGTATACATGTGGATGGGGTGGAAAAATATGGTCTTTTGACGACCATAGTATAACGGACTTATCTGTCGAAGGATTGACAGCGGATCTATTATCAATTATGTTTCCGGAAGACACTCTTGAGGGCAAACTATGTGGTGATTCAAGTATTAGGCGATGGCTAAATAGCACATGGAACAACTTTCAGGTTTTTGACAATAATTTCGTATATAACTCAATATTCTTCACTGATAATAATACGGGTTGGGTTGTTGGGAGTCAGGGTAAAATTTTTAAGACTATTGATGCAACTATTTGGAACCCACAAATGACCGGTATAACTAATGGCCTGTATGATGTCTTTTTCATTGACACTTTAGAAGGCTGGGCCGCAGGAGTGGAAATCTTGTTACATACCACAGATGGGGGCGAAAACTGGACAGAAGTTACTCCATTCGATTTTACGGAAAAAACGATGACTGCCCTTTGGTTCAACTCATCCACCGAAGGTTACATGGTTAGCAATAAAGGAAATCTTTATAAATACACAGATGTTTCCGCGATTGCCGATGATGAACTTGAAGAATTAGCCTTTGAGTTATACCCGAATCCTTGTCAGGATAAAATTACAGTTCGATCCTCGATCCTCGATTCCCGATCCTCGATCTTCGAACTCATTGATATCACAGGGAAAAAAATATATGAAAGAGAGATGGGGAGAGGGGGGGAAGGGGAGATGAGTGTGGATGTCAGCCATTTGCCGGCAGGCATGTACCTGGTGAAACTGCAAACAGAAGAGGCTGTTGGTGTGAGGAAACTTATAGTCCAATGATCCTTAACCGCCAAGCCGCAATGGCGCAAGGATCGCAAAGATTACTCCATTACATAGCGGATCATAGCGTCTTAGCGCCTTAGCGGTAAGCGGAATGCGAGAATGCCAGAGTACGGGAATACGGGAAATGGAACATCTCGCATGGACAATGCCGAATGGACAATGAAGAATTCCGGTAACCGGTTTCCGGTGACCGAAAAATATTTAGCATTT
>JAZBOU010000114.1:0-24112 GCA_036351275.1 Bacteroidales bacterium | reverse complement strand
GGATATGACTGAAATAGAACAAAGCTATCCGAAGATCACTACTCATGTGCTGCAGGAAATGAAACTGAAGCAGGAGAAGATCGCCATGCTCACGGCCTATGATTACAGCATGGCCAGGATCCTCGACCAGGCCGGGATCGACATCATCCTGGTTGGTGATTCGGCTTCCAATGTGATGTCGGGGCACAAGACCACCCTGCCGATCACACTGAACGACATGATCTATCATGCCTCCTCGGTTATGCGTGCCGTAAAACGGGCCCTGGTCGTAGTCGACCTCCCGTTCGGAACCTACCAGGGCGACTCCAAGGTAGCCCTGCAATCGGCTATCCGTATTATGAAAGAGAGTGGCGCAAACGCCGTGAAGATGGAAGGTGGCGAGGAGATCCTGGAATCCATTGAACGCATCCTCTCAGCCGGTATCCCGGTTATGGGACACCTGGGGCTTACACCGCAGTCGATCCATAAGTTCGGCACATACGTGGTCAGGGCTACCGAAGAAAATGAGGCCAGGAAGCTTGTTCACGATGCCAAGGTGCTGGAGGATGCCGGCTGCTTTGCCATTATCCTTGAGAAGATCCCCGCAAAACTGGCAACCGAAGTAGCACAAAAGATACGCATCCCTGTGATCGGGATCGGTGCAGGACATGAAGTTGACGGACAGGTGCTGGTACTTCACGATATGCTGGGGATCACGCAGGAATTTTCCCCCAGGTTTCTCAGAAGGTACCATAACCTGAGCGAGGAGATCAAAGGTTCCGTCCAGGCCTATATCCGGGATGTGAAAAGCGTTGACTTCCCGAATGAACGCGAACAATACTAATGAGTTCCGAGTGCCGAGTTCCGAGTTCCGAATTATGAATACCTCACGCCCCAAGCCCCAAGCCCCACATCCAGACGTCCTTTACGAGGACAATCATATTATTATCGTAAACAAGCGTGCATCGGATATTGTACAGGGTGATAAGACCGGTGATGTTCCCCTGAGCGAGACCGTCAAAAAATACATCAAAGAAAAATACAACAAGCCCGGGGAGGTTTTCCTGGGTGTTGTACATCGCCTCGACCGCCCGGTGAGCGGAGCGGTTATCTTTGCACGTACGAGCAAGGCACTTACACGACTCAATGAGATGATCCGCGATCGCAAGATCCAAAAGATCTACTGGGCAGTAAGTGCTGCTATGCCACCCGACATAAAAGGCCGCCTGACCCATTACCTGCGCAGAAACCAGAAGAAGAACATGTCCTTTGCATATCCCGATCCGGGCCCGAACAGGCTCATGGCCGAGCTGGACTATCGTTACCTGGCTTCATCCGATAATTACCATTTGCTGGAAATAGACCTGCTTACCGGCAGGCATCACCAGATCAGGGTGCAACTGGCCGATATTGGCTGCGTGATCAAGGGCGACCTGAAATACGGGGCCAAACGTTCAAACAAAGATGCATCCATACACTTACATGCCAGGAAGATAAAGATGATCCACCCGGTAAGGAAAGAAACGCTTGAAGTGATCGCTCCCGTTCCCGACGACCCGGTATGGAAATTCTTCGAGGAACAATTCGGGTCATAGCACACGCTTATTCGCTTTATTCACATCTTTTCCTAACTTTGATTTATGTATAACGCCTGCCGCCAGCATAATTATGTACCGGCCATCGTCCTGGTAATTCTGCTCTCTTTGATCGGTGGACAGGCATATCCGCAGTACTACTATTCGGGGCAGGAACCTGCTTCCATTCAATGGCGACAGATCAAAACGGAACATGTTAAGTTCATTTATCCGGATTATTACGAGCAGCGCGCCCGGAAGCTGGCATCATACCTGGATTCGACCTGGGCCTATGCCGGCAGGACCCTGGACTATTTCCCCAAACGCATCCCGCTTGTGATGCACACCCAGTCGGCACGATCAACCGCATTCGTGGGCTGGGCACCAAAACGAATGGAATTCAACAACACTCCTCCACAGGACATGTATGCCCAGCCATGGCTGGAACAACTGGCCCAGCATGAATTCAGGCATGTGGTGCAGGTAGAAAAATTGAACCAGGGGCCCACAAAAGTAATATCATGGCTGTTCGGACAACAGGGCACTGCTGCCATACTTGGACTGTATGTGCCTTTCTGGTTTCTCGAAGGGGATGCCGTTGCTACAGAAACAGGCCTGAGCCACTCGGGAAGAGGACGGCAAGCTCTTTTTGAGATGAAACTCAGGGCCCAGATGCTCAGCCGGGGCATGTACACCTATGATAAAGCAACGATGGGTTCCTATCGTGATTTTATCCCCAACCACTATGAGCTGGGATATTTACTGGTTGCCGAAGGCAGAAGAAAATACGGGATCGGGCTCTGGGAACACACCCTTACGAATGTAGCCCGAAGGCCATACATGATCACTCCATTCCAGAAAGGGATCAGGGATGTGACAGGTAAAAGGAAAATACCCTTTTATCGGGAGTGCCTGGAAAACCTGTCAGATCGATGGGCAGTACAGGATGATTTTACCCGCTCCGGAACGGTAGTTCACCTGAGTCCGGAAACGAAAGGCTATACCGACTATCGTTTTCCAGCCTGTACAGAAGACGGGAATCTGGTGGCACTGAAATCCTCCCTGGATGATATATACCGTTTTGTTGTCATGGATGATGAGGGCAATGAAAGGCGCCTGTTTACACCCGGTTTTATCAAGCCCGAAGCTGTTTCATATGCAAACGGGAAGATGTGCTGGGCCGAGAGCCGCCCGGATCTTCGCTGGAGCAACAGGAGTTATACGGTTTTCCGGCTCCTTGATATTGAAAGCGGGAAAGCCGCAAGCATTAAGCATGGTTTGCGGCTCTTTGCACCTGCACTGGATGCTGAAGCAAAACGGATCGCCGCCGTGCACCTCGACAGCCTCGACCGGGCCGGCATATATGTTATGGATGCGGAGAGCGGAAATATCACCCGCAAGATCATCTTCCCGGAGGATATCTTTCCTTTGACCCCGGCCTGGGCCGGACAGGAGTATGTTTTAACGGTGCTGGTATCAGAAGATGGAAAGACCATTGCCAGAGTTGATGTCAGCTCCGGCGAATATGAACTCCTTTTACCCTGGGATTATGCTGACATTGCTCAGCTATCTTACAGCGATCCGTACATCTTTTTTACGGCATCCTGGTCGGGGATACAAAATATTTATGCGTTAAATACCATGGATAATGCTGTTTTCAAAGTCAGCAATTCCCGTTTTGGTGCGCAGGACCCGTGCATTTCGCCCGATGGGACGGAGATCTATTATGCCGATTACAGTGCGGAGGGTTACAGGCTGGTCAGGCAGGCGCTGGATAAGCAAAAATGGGTACCAAAAGATAAGATCCGGGACCAGTCCATTGCCTTATACAGGACGATAGCCGAACAGGAAGAAGTTGTACCACCCTGGTCGGAAATGCCCCCAAATGATACTACATCGGAAAAGTATTCGAAACTGGCAAACCTCTTTAATTTCCACAGCTGGGCCCCACTCGCGATCAATGCATCTACCTATGACATCCAGCCCGGGGCATCCATCATGTCGCAGAACCTGCTCAGCAGCAGCTTCCTCACCGCAGGCTATGCTTATAACCTGAACGAGCAGGCCGGCAAGATCTACGGAACATATAGCTACGCCGGCTGGTACCCCATCCTGGATATTACGGCGGATTACGGGCTGCGAAGGGATTATGCCTTTGTTCCTGAAAAGACCGAGGTAAAATGGCATGAGACCAACCTGCGTGCGGGCCTGAGGCTGCCACTCACCCTGAACAGGGGAAAACATTATGCGGGCGTTTCCATCTCGGCTTATGCCAACCAGGTGCTGCGCAGAATGGTGAAAGGGAGCACCTTGGAGTTCAGGAATCCGGATATCTTTTCGATGTGGTACAGCGCTTATGGTTACCGGCAGATCAAATCCAACTACAGGGATATATTCCCGCGCTGGGGACAAAACTTAGGCCTCTACTACCGGCATGCGCCGCTGGAAAGCGGAGCGGGAAGCTATATTGCGGCAGGCATACTGGGTCTGTATTTCCCGGGCATAATACGGCACCAGGGATTGAACATCTATACCGGCTACCAGCAGCGCGAGATTGGTGATTATAAGTTCAGCGACCTCGTGGCCTATCCCAGGGGTATTAGCGGGAAGCAGGATGAAGAACTCCTCAGCATACGTTCAACTTATGCCTTCCCGATAGCCTATCCCGACTGGAGCATCGGGCCTGTAATTTATATGAAACGGATCAGGGCTAACCTCTTTTACGATTATGCATTTGGCTGGAATGGCGGTGTGCAGCGCACTTATACTTCGTTTGGTGCCGACCTTCTGGCGGAAGTCCATGTACTCCGTTTCCTGGCTCCTATGGAATTTGGGGTAAGAGGGGCGTACCTGCCGGATGAGCAATCAATTTACTGGTCTTTCCTCTTCTCGATCGGATTTGATTCGTTTTACCTGGGCGATGGGCGGTAGGCGTTGGGCGTTGGATTTCAGGCTTGTGGTTTCCAGGATTTTGGATGTTGGGTAGTGAATTATTCCTGCATTCTTTTCACCGCTAAGGCACTAAGACGCAAAGCCCCGCAAGGTTTTTTGATCTTTGCGAATCTTTGTGCCATTGCGTCTTTGCGGTAAAATGTATCTCCCCACACCATATACCACACACCACATGCCAACACATATTATCGTATCTTTATGGATTAAAAGGATGATGTAATGAAAAAGCGCGACCTGACATTCAAGCCCGAACTCGAAGCCATCATAAAAAAATGCGAATCATGCAACCTTGCCATGGTGGATAAGGACGGCAAGCCCTATGTATTACCCATGAACTTTGGTTTAGAAGGTGATTACATTTATTTCCATTCGGCAAGAGAAGGGAAAAAGGTCGACATACTTAACGCAAACCCCGAGGTCTGCATATCGTTCAGCACCGACCATCAGTTGCGCTGGGTGAACGAGGAGGTGGCCTGCAGCTGGGGTATGAAATACCGATCCGTGCTGGCCTACGGCAAAGTTGAGTTTATCGATGATTACGATAAAAAAGAAGAAGCACTGAAAGTGATCATGAAAAACTATTCAGAGATTGATTTCACCTTCAATGCCCCTGCTGTGAATGATGTGCTTGTATTTCGTGTTAAAGTAGATCAATTACATGGCCGGGCATTAGGATATTAGATATCTGATATCTGATATTTGATATTTGATATTTGATATTTGATATTTGAAGTGAATTCAGAAATCGGAACTCGGCACCCGGCACTCGGAACTACGAAGAGAGCCACCGCTCAGCCTCGATAGCTGCCATACACCCGGTTCCTGCAGCCGTTACAGCCTGACGAAACACATGATCCTGCACATCGCCTGCAGCGAAAACACCTTCAACACTTGTTTTTGTAGAATCAGATTCAGTCTTAATATAACCTTGATTGTCCATTTCAAGCTGACCTGCGAAAATCGAAGTATTTGGTGTATGCCCGATGGCGACGAAGAATCCGTCAACCGGGAGGGTTTGCTTTACCTGTGTCTTAACATTTTGCACTACAACCCCGGTTACCTTCTTGGCAAAACCTTCGGTTTCTCCAACAACTTCCAGGGGTACAGTGTCCCATACCATTTCAATATTGGGAGTATCGAATACCTTCTTCTGCATGGCTTTGGAAGCGCGGAGTTCGTCCCTGCGGTGGATCATATACACTTTGTTGCAAAGTTTGGCCAGGTATGTGGCTTCTTCGGCAGCCGTATCGCCTCCGCCCACGATCGCAACATCCTTTCCTTTGTAAAAGAATCCGTCGCAGGTGGCACAGGCAGAGACCCCGTATCCATTATATTCTGACTCGGATTCCAGGCCCAGCCATTTGGCTGTAGCGCCGGTAGCGATAATTACGCTTTCTGCTTCAATTGTTTTTCCGTCATCCGCTTTTGCAATGAAGGGACGTTTCGAAAGGTCGATCTCGGTGATCATGCCCCAGCGCACATCGGTTTCGAAGCGCTCGGCCTGTTTTTTCATGTCTTCCATCATTGCAGGACCATCAGTACCATCCGGGTAACCCGGGAAGTTTTCCACTTCGGTTGTGGTCGTTAACTGTCCGCCGGGCTGCAAACCCTGGTACATCAAGGGCTTCAGGTCAGCACGTGCCGCATAAATGGCTGCAGTGTATCCTGCCGGCCCCGAGCCGATGATCAGGCATTTTGTCTTTTCTGTTGTTTCGCTCATTTTGTTAAATAGTTTCTATTCTTTATTGGAGTGCTATGTTGTATTTGATATGAGAATTAAGTAGTCAGTATTCAGAATTCAGATATTTTAGATATAATATTTCCCATCGTCTATTATTCTGTATACTGAATTCTGTATTCTTAATTCTGTATACTGAATTCTGCGTGCAATGATTGTCAAAGTTACGTCTTTTCACCTCATAAATGAGGCTTAACTGCTAAATCATAAAGTATGCCAAAATTTATATATGATTTAATTTCAATATGTTGCACAAATGTCAGTTGCTGGGTTTTCTGTCATTTTGTCGGCAGGTCAGGTATTTTATCTGGAATCAGTATTTATTCGCTGGTAAGCGGTATACGGATGTGATAGGGAATATTCACATTTAATCCAGTACAAATGGAAATATTCCCGTATGATGCGATCCGTGCCGTTATGATGGAACTGAGCAGGGAAGGGTTCATAAAGGCAGATCAAGGAAAATGATCATCAATATCCAGGGATTGAGCATTAAATTGGATTGGATGGTGCAATGTATGGTGTCGACGCCTCGGGCGCTGTCAATAACAATATTAAATTATATACATATCAAAATAAGTAACTATAAAACAATGTGTTAAATGTAATTTTTGTTTGGATTCCTCCTGTTTTATTGCTATATTGTCCAAAACCTTGGAATTATGAAATCACTCAATCAATTTTTCATTCTTATAACTGCTTTTTTATGCCTGAATTCATGCGACCGGGGGCGTACAACTGAACAGGGCGCAGCCGGGAATGGCGATCCGGAATATATAGAAATAAGCATTCGCTGTGACTCATGCTTTCAAAAAGTCCTGACGGCCTGGATTGAGGATTTCAACCGCTCGCATCCGATGATAGCGTTAATTATCGCCGACAGCAATGCAGACTTCAGCCTGATCTCGGAAGATCACCTGATCGAATTAAAAGATACCGGTTTATGGAATGTTCCTGTTATGCGGGAGGGGATCATCCCGCTTATCTCAGCCCGGAATCCGTACCTGGAGAAACTACAGCAGCAGGGGATAAGCAAAGAAAACCTGGTCAGGATATTTACTGGTGATCAAATCAGCTGGGGGGAAGTGCTGGGGACAGATGCCGGGGAGCAGTTCGCTGTTTACCTTCCTGAAAGAGGAAAGGGATTTAATACAAAGTGGGCAAATTTTCTGGACATCAATGTTGAATCCCTGCAGGGTGAACGATATGCTTATAAAGATTCCTTACTCAATGCGTTTACAAGCAACCCGTATGCGATTGCAGTGCTGAACGCATGTTGTGCCTTCGATCCTGAAACCAACGAGATCAGGGGTGAGGTAGCCCCCCTGTCGATAGACTTGAACAACGATGGCCGGATTGACAAAAAAGAGCACATCAGCAATGACCTGTGTGAAGTTGAACGTGATCTGTATCTTGGGCTGCATCCATCTGAATTATGCCATTGTATCTTCCTGCTGGCTGACGAAATGCCTGCAACAGAAGAAAAGCTTGTTTTTATTAAATGGATTTTAACTAAAGGCCAGCATCATGTTGCGGATCACGGATACTCTGTTATAAGGCACACTGCTGCAAAAAAGATCATAGAGGCACTGGAAGCCCGGGATCAATGATCTTCAGAGATCACGGAATTCTTAGTGAATATTAAACGTGTATCATCCATGCACTCCAGATTCATTACAATAAAATACAATGGATTGGGATGCGATCAATCTCCATTAAAATTATTACCTTTATCCATTACCAAATCTGGAAGGCAATATGATACAATTTCGTCATGCTTTTCTGATCAACCTGGTATTGTTGATTTTGACAGCTTGTTCCAAACAGGATATAGATCCTGAACAGCAGGGACTAGTTTATAAGTCGGCTATATCGGTCCCATTCAAAGGGATGATTGAAGTTTCCGTATTCCAGGTCATTCACCAGCCGCCACCACCGCCATTAGAGCAGCTCGTCCATGGGGAAGGCAAGGTGTCGCATCTTGGTAAGACTAGAGTTACTTTAAACCAATTCTGGTGGCCGCCGGAGTTTCCCGGTGACCCGGGTACAGGAGAAGGAAGGGTGTTTTTCTCTGCCGCCAATGGTGACATATTACTGGCGGAGTATGAGGATGGGGTGGCATACCAGCTTTCCCCGGCATCCATGGAGATCACTTTTACCGGATATTTTAAAGACGGGGGAAGCGGAAGATTTCAGTATGCCTCCGGATGGTTTACCTGGAAAGAAACCTATAATCCCATAACCAATGAGGGCACGTCGATCGTTAATGGCGTGATCTCTTATGGCAGAGAGCCATTTTAGACCGGGGAATGCGAATGACTGAGAGAAAAAACCTGATCGAGAACATAAACCTATTAACAATACTTGAGGATATACCCGTGGGGATGATCCTGCTGGATGAGGATGGCCATATAATCCTGGCCAATAGTATTTTTCTTAACATCTTTTCGTACAATGTGGAAGATTTGACGGGTAAGGCCATTGGGGATATCCTATCTTTACCAGCAGAGGAAAGAAAGAAAAATCCTCTCCCGGGTTTAAGTCAAATATCTTCACTTCCCAAACATATTGTAGAGATTAAAAACAAAAAGGGTAAAGATTACCATCTCAAATTCAGACTCTACGATTCGGGCAGTGGCCACACGAAGCTTTATGCGGGTTTTGTTCTAGGAAACCGGGATTCTAATGACTTGAAGAATGAACTTGACAGGCAAATAAAGATCAAATATTCTTTACAGGATAAACTGGAAGAGGAAGGTGAGTTAAGCGACTTGAAGTCAAGGTTTTTATCCATTGCCTCCCATGAGTTCAGGACCCCACTTGCCGGCATATTGTCATCCATTAATCTTATTACCAGGTATCTGGAAGCTGATCAAGAATTGTGGTCACAATTCAGGAACCAGGAAAAAGTATCGAATCATTTAAAGAAAATAAATGAATCGGTAAAGAACCTGACAACCATTTTAGATCGATTTCTTGCGCTGGGGAATATCGAACAGGGAGAGATACCAATAAGGATGGTTCGTTTTAATATTGTACAGGCCTTGAAATTACAAAGCAAACAATTCGAGGAACTATGTAAGCCCGGGCAAAAGATTATTTACAGGCACAGTGGTCAGAAGACATCCGTTTATCTTGATAAAAATCTGTTGAAGAATATAATGAATAACCTTTTTTCCAATGCCATCAGGTTTTCACCGGAGAATTCAGAGCTAAAATTATTCACAAAGGTAACAGCCCGTGAAGTCCGAATAGAGCTTGCTGATGAAGGCATTGGAATTCCAAAAGCTGATCAGAACAATATTTTTCGACGGTTTTACAGGGCAAAGAATGCACTGACATTTCAGGACGGAACCGGCCTGGGATTAAGCATTGTTAAAAAGTACGTAGACCTGATGAAAGGGAATATTTCGTTTGACAGCGAGGAAAATATTGGAACAACATTTTATATCACTTTTCCAAATAAGACCCTATGAAGAAAATTTTGGTAATTGAGGACGACCGGATCATGAGAGAGAACATGGCTGAGCTACTTGAACTTGTTGGCTACGATGTGGCTATTGCTAAAGAAGGTAAAGAAGGCGTTGAAAAAGCTCAAAATCTTTTACCTGACCTGATCATTTGTGATATAAAAATGCCTGTCCTGGATGGTTATGGTGTCTTGCATATTTTGAGTAAAAACCCGGAAACATCCGGCATTCCATTCATTTTTGTAACCGCAAAAACGGAAAGAAAAGATTTAAGGAAAGGGATGGAAATGGGCGCTGATGACTATCTTACAAAACCGTTTGAAGACACGGAATTATTGAAAGCTGTGGAAACACGTTTATCGAAAAGCGCTATCGTCAAAAAAGACTATTCAAATAATGCGGAAGGCATACATGAATTTATCAATGAGGCGAATATATTAGTCAGTTTAAAAAAAGCAAGTAAGAAGAAAGAATTACAGGTTTACGAGTCAAAGGAATTGATTTGCAAGGCGGGCGATTACCCGCGTTTTATATTTTTTATTGAAAGCGGAAGGGTAAAAACCTATCGTATGAATGCTGATGGGAAAGAGCTTATTTCAAACACCTATGAAGCAGGCGACTTTTTTGGATATCAGCCCGTTCTTGAAGAACGGACCTACGATGAGTCGGCCATGGCATTGGAATCAAGCAAAGTGCTTAAAATATTAAAAGAGGATTTCCTTTCGCTTATTTATAAGAACAGGGATGTAGCACATAAATTAATAAAGATCATATCGAAGAACCTCAGTCAAAAAGAGGACGAGCTTATACATATGGCATATGATTCGGTACGAAAAAGGGTTGCCATAAAATTACGTGAACTCATCCCCCTGGAGGGCGATAATACCGTTACCATCTCACGGACAGATCTAGCCGCTATGGTCGGGACAACAACGGAAACTTTGGTCAGGACATTGTCCGAACTTAAAGACCTGGACATTATTGATACAGATACCCATAACATAATTTTACTGGACCGGAAAAAGCTGGATGAACTATCCAGATCCTGGTAAGCTTTTCCTTCTCCCCATTGCTATCCCCTTGAATAATATACCCGGATCTATTTCCGCTTCTTGATCTATATCAAACCCCAATGTTGATTGTGATCATTTTTATTGTTGCCAGCTGCTTTTACTTTTGCTGAAACCAATCAACATTATAAAATATTATGAAAACACAAAAAGTTCTATTCAACATTATCGCAGTTTTTATTCTAATCGCCGGTGTAATCGCCTGCGATGGAAGTATGAATAAAAAAGAGGCAGATGAAAAAACCAAATTAGAGCAGCAAATGGATGAAACCCAAAAGATGCTGGTCCAGGAGCAGGATAAATTAAGCCAAGAAGTATCTGCTGCCATTGAAAAATTCAACGAACGGATAGATACGATGGAGCAAAACATGAAAGAACAGGGAGAAGAACTGGATGAAGAAACCGATATGGCCATTCAGGAATTAAAAGCACAACGTGATGAACTTCAGCATGAACTGGATGCGATGGGTGATGAAACCGAAGAAGGCTGGAATGCCTTTAAGGAGAATTTAAAACAGCAAACTCAAAAATTCAATGAAGCTGTTGAGGAATTTTTTTCAGACGAACAAAACAATAAATAATCTCAGTTAACAAATGCGATGCAGTCGTGTAAAGGTTAAAACCTGATTGCATCGCATTTTTTTTATTTGGATGGCGGACAAAAACGAATACATAGAAAAAGAGTACCACCATGAAAGAGCATTCCAAAGAACATAACCATCACCATCACAAAGAACACGAACAACATAGCTCTCAGCAACATCATGACCACCACGCTATGATGATCAAGGATTTCAGGAAACGTTTCTGGATTTCCCTCATCCTTACCCTGCCCATCCTGGTGTTTTCACCGATGGTACAGGAGTTGATTGGCTATGAATTTGCCCTGTTTCCCCAGGTTGACCGGTATATTCTTTTTGCCCTCTCAAGCGCTGTTTATTTCTATGGTGGATGGCCGTTTTTAACCGGCCTGGCCGATGAGCTGAAAAAAAGGCAGCCAGGCATGATGACCCTTATCGCCGTGGCCATTACCGTGGCCTGGGGTTACAGTACGGCAACTACATTTGGGATTCAGGGCAGCAGCTTTTTCTGGGAGCTGGCCACCCTGATAGATATCATGCTGCTGG
The DNA here is from genome assembly GCA_036351275.1 of Bacteroidales bacterium. Lineage (GTDB taxonomy): Bacteria > Bacteroidota > Bacteroidia > Bacteroidales > B18-G4 > B18-G4. The sequence continues at coordinate 12,202 of JAZBOU010000114.1, read as the reverse complement.
GCCACTGGATTGAAATGAAATCGGTGATGGGCGCTTCAAGGTCTTTACAAAAACTGGTAGAACTGATGCCTGCTGAAGCACATCGCATTAAAAATGGAGACACCGAAGATGTAAAGGTTGAGCAATTGAAAAAGGATGACCTGGTACTGGTAAAACCTGGCGAGAATATTCCTGTGGATGGCGTCATAGTGGATGGAGAAAGCCATGTTAACCAGGCGATGATTACCGGTGAATCCAAACCGGTTAAAAAAACAAAAGATGAAAAGGTGATCGGAGGGACGATAAACGGAAACGGATCACTTAAAATAAAAGTGGAACAGGTAGGCGAGGATGCTTATCTGAATAAGGTGATTGGCATGGTGCAAGAAGCCCAAAATAAAAAATCAAAGAACCAGCACCTGGCCGACCGAATAGCCTTATGGCTCACTATCATTGCGCTTACGGTTGGGTTTGGCACACTTGCCGCCTGGCTCATTCTGGGAAAACCTTTTGTCTTTGCACTTGAACGTATGGCCAGTGTTATGGTAATCACCTGCCCCCATGCATTGGGTCTTGCAGTGCCGCTGGTGGTAGCCATTTCCACTTCGATGGCAGCCGGCCGTGGACTGCTTATACGCAACAGGACTGCTTTTGAAAATTCACGTAAGATCACCTTGCTGGCCTTCGATAAAACAGGTACGCTCACCAAAGGCAATTTCGGTGTAACCCGCTATGGATCATTTAACCAGAATTTTGACGATGAAGAGATACTGAAGCTGGCCGGAGCTCTCGAAAAAGAATCGGAACACCCCCTGGCCATGGGGATTATGCAAAAAATTGATAAGGAAGAATTAAAACTTCAGGATGCAAAAAATTTTAATGCTATCACAGGTAAAGGAATCGAGGCTGAAGTTGAGGGTAAAAAAGTAAAAGTTGTCAGCCCTGCTTATGTTAAAGAAAAGGAAATCGAAATACCGGATAAAGCATTTAAAAATGACCAGGAAACGGTAGTATTTGTGATGGTCGAAGGTAAGCTTGAAGGTTATGTGGCCATGGCTGATGAAATTCGAGAAGAATCAAGTGAGGCCATTAAGGTATTGAGGAAAAGTGGCTTAAAACTTTATATGATGACCGGTGACAATGAAAATGTAGCAAAAAGTGTAAGTGATGAACTGGAACTTGATGGCTACTTTGCAGGCATCCTGCCTGATCAGAAACTTGAAAAGATAAAGGAATTCCAGCAAAAGGGTGAATTTGTTGCGATGACAGGCGACGGTGTAAATGACGCCCCTGCCCTGGCCGCTGCTGATGTGGGGATTGCCGTAGGATCGGGAACTGATGTGGCAGCTGAAACCGCCGATATCATACTGGTGAACAGCAATCCGAAGGATATTGCATCACTCGTAACTTTCGGGAAGGCTACATATAATAAAATGATCCAGAATTTTATCTGGGCAACAGGGTACAATGTCGTAGCTATACCGCTTGCAGCCGGGGTTTTGATCGGTGCAGGTGTGCTGATCAGCCCCGCTATGGGAGCAGTATTAATGAGTTTAAGCACAATTGTTGTTGCCATCAACGCCCAGCTCCTGAAGAGAAAAATGAAATAACAGAATCAATTATCCAATATTAATATATACTTTGATATGAACGTTTCCGAACAATTGCTAAACATATTATCCAACGAAGGTGTCCGCCATATCTTTGGCGTGGCAGGAGATGCCTTAAATCCGCTGGTTTCAGCAATTGCCAGGCAGGATGCCATCAAGTGGGTGAGGGTGAAACATGAAGGGAATGCCAGTTATGCGGCATTTGCCCAGGGCGAACTCAATGGAAACCTCGGTGTTTGCGCCAGCACTGTTGGCCCGGGGGCCCTGCACCTGGTCAACGGTTTATACAATGCCAAAGCTGAACGGTCGCCCGTTTTAGCCATTACCGGCCAGATCCCTGTTGAAAAAATGGGAACGAATTTTTTCCAGGAAGTAAATCTTGAAAAAGTATTTGATGATATCTGTGATTACCAGGCAATCGTAAGGTCACCCGAGGAAGCACCAAAAGTGATGTTGAAAGCAATCAGGACAGCCATTAACAACAAAAGTGTTTGTCGCATAGAATTGCCTGCAGACATTGCCGAAATGAAGGCTGAAAATAATGATTTTGTTCATCGTGTTTTTCGGTCAGAATCAGCTACGGTCCCGTCGCAAAAGCAAATCGAAAAGGCGGCATTGATGATTAATGAATCTGAAAGAACAGGGATCTTTGGTGGTGCAGGTTGCCGTGGTGCAAGAGAGGAAGTATTAGCGCTTGCCCGAAAAATCAATGCACCCATAACACATACTTTACGGGCATCCGATATTTTTGATCACGACACGAAAAACGTGGTGGGCCTGACAGGGCTGATCGGGAACCCTTCCGGTTATAAAGCCATTATGGATTGCGACTTATTGATCATGATGGGAACGGATTTCCCGTACACCGACTACCTGCCCCCAAAAACAAAGACCATTCAAATCGACATTCGCCCTGAAAACATTGGCAACAGAACACCTGTTTCCCTGGGTATGGAGGGTAACATTAAAGAAACGGTTACGGCTCTGATCTCCCATTGTAAAACTAAAAAAGACAGTGTATTCCTTGACGAATTGAAGGAAGAGTTCTCCGGTTGGAAGGCAGAAATGGAAAAAGATGCCGATCCTGAAAATGACCTGACCCCCATGCATCCTCAGATCATTGCCTGGCAATTGAGTGAATTAGCTGCAGATGATGCCGTGTTTGCAATTGATACAGGCACTTCAGCCATATGGGCATCCAACCATATGAGTTTTCATTCAGGCCGGCGGATGATCGGTTCATTTAACCATGGCTCGATGGCGGTTGGTTTACCTGCTGCTATTGGAGCACAGGCTCAGTATCCTGATCGTGAAGTTTGGGCCATGGTTGGAGATGGTGCTTTTAATATGGCCCTGCAGGATTTTTCAACTGCCGTTGACCATAATCTTCCGCTAAAGATCATTGTCTTTAACAATTCAGAACTTGGCTTCGTGAAAATTGAAATGGAAGAGGCCGGGCTTGCACCAAACTTCGATGCCTTGCAGGTCAATAACTTCAACTTTTCCGAATACGCGAAATTATGCGGTGGTGACGGAATAAAAGTAGAGAAGGCAGAAGATGTAATACCTGCTATCAAAAAGGCAAAAAAATCAACAAAACCATTTGTTATCGATGCGGTTGTTACAAAAGGCGAATTATCATTACCTCCAAAAGTAGGCGTTGGAAAAGCGAAAGATTTCAGCATTTCAAAAGTAAAGGAGATCGTAAAAGCCATTGGCGGAGATAAAAAGCAATGGGATAATATTAAAAAGGAAATTGAAGCCTATTTCAAATAGCGCGAAGCAACAATAGCAGAAAATATGATCTGCAATCAAATTATTTGCCTGATACGAAACGCTTCAATACAAGCGGGGTAATCAAAGTAGTGACAATGGCCATGATCACAACTGCAGAAAACAGGTTTTGAATAATTTCCGAGTCTCCCGGCAGGTTAAACAAGCCGGCACGAAGTGCAATATCGGCAATGATCAGTTCCACTGCACCACGGGCATTCATTGCATTTCCTATCAACAGCGATTGTTTCATGTTCATGCCACTCAATTTTGCCGGCACACCTGCCCCAACAATTTTGCCAATGGATGCTACTACAATGAGTGCAAAAACAAAAAGAGGAATATTCACGAAAGCTGTAAGGTCAAGGCTTAAACCAATAGAGGCAAAAAAGATCGGTGCCAGGAACCCATTAGTAATTGCACCTATTCTATCTTTAACACCTGCATAAACTTCCCTTTTCATATCTCTTTTTGAAAAGAAAAGACCTGCTATAAAAGCGCCCAGAATGAAGTGCATATCCAGGGCTTCGGCCAGAACAGAAAAGCCCAGGGCCACAATAAGCAAAAAGCTTACTTCTGATTCTTCAATATTAATTTTCCTGGTTACCTGCCTGGTAATATAGGGTAGTGCATATAAACCAAGGAGGATGGTGATCACGAAAAACAACGCTATTTTACCGATTAGCAAAAGGATGCCCTCAAAATCTGGCATTTCTCCTGTTTTTAGGAAAAAGGTGAGCACAGCCAGCAAAAGCAAACTGATCACATCGTCAATTACTGCTGCCGATACTATGGTCTGACCCGCTTTACTGTGCAACTTACCCGTTTCCATCAGTACTTTTATGGCAACCGGTACCGCAGTTATGGCCAGTGCAACGCCAAGGAATAAAACCTGTGCCGACTTCAGTTCGGAATCGGGAAATGAAATCCAGCCCATTCCGACCCCGAGTGCCAGGGGAATGATCATTCCTCCGGTGGCAACCCATATGGCAACTCCTGAAGCTTTTTTAAGCGAACTGTAACTCAACTCGATACCGGCATAAAGCATCAAAAAGAAGATACCAAACTCAGTTATCGCTACAAAAACCTCATGGTCGTGCAGATTTGCCAGAACAGGAAGTGTTTCGGAATAGGTATTAAATACAAGTCCCAGCAATACACCTGCCAGTATTTCACCGGCAAGCGGAGGAATGTTTATCCGCCTTGAAAACTCACTGAAAAGCCTGGCTGTTACCAGCAGGATAAGCAAAATATACCATATGTCCATATCAATGCTATTTATTTAACAGGTTTCTTGCTTGAGCCAGTAAAATTAAGTTTTACTGCTAAACAGCAGTTGATAAAGATCAATGATTGCATTTGACCGGCATCATTTTAATATTATGCCCTGTTGTTCATCTTTGTAAGGATCGAAGTTCGGATCATTGAATCAAAACATCAATGGATCCGGACAACTGTACAGGCAATAGAATGATGCCTGGCAATTCAAATAAAGATGAAATAATACTAAAATCATTTCGACATGAAAAGAAGTTTAAGAGATCTAACAGGATTTGCATTAAATACCAATGATGGTAAAAAAGGAAGGGTCAAGGACTTTCTATTTGATGAGGAACAATGGGCCATTCGATACATTGAAGCAGATTTTGGCAATCTGTTATCGCCCCAAAGGGTATTGATCCCCAGGGTTTTTGTTAAACAGGCCATATGGGAGAACAAGACGTTTCTGATCGATTTATCCACATCGGAGATCGATAAGTGTCCTGATATCGATGATCACCTGCCCGTATCAAGGAAATATGAGGAAGAGTTGAATAAATATTATCAAATAATCCCTTACTGGTCTGGCGCATACCTTGGATCAACCGGAGGGTATTTTCCGCCCAGGCCAATAAGCGTTCCTTTAAAAGCAGTTGAAGAAGATAAGCTGGGAACGATATTACGCAGCTTTAAAGAAGTGGAAGGATATCATATCCAGGCCCTTGACGGCACGATGGGACATGTGGAAGACATTCTGATTGATGACGAAGACTGGCAGATCATATATACGGTTGTAGATACTAAAAATTGGCTTCCATGGAGCAAAAAGGTGCTTGTTGCCATTCACTGGTTGGATAAGGTAAGTTATGTTAAAAAGGAAGTGGAAATTAATTTAAATACCAAAACAATTGAGAGTGCCCCAGAATACAATCCTGATGATCGTATTGACATGGATTACGAGAAGGAATTATATGATTTTTATTCACGAAGTTTAGTTAAATAATTGACTGATTTATGCCATACAAAAGATTAAATGAACTACCGGAACAGGTTAAGAGTGTTCTGCCCGTTCACGGTCAGGAAATATACCGGGCAGCCTATAACAATGCCTGGGAAGAATACAAGAGTCCGGAAGACCGAAAAGAAGGAAATACACGGGAAGAAACGGCCCACAAAGTTGCATGGGCAGCTGTAAAAAATGTCTACCACAAGAATAAGCGTGGTGAGTGGGTAAAGAAAAAATAATAATTATTAACCAGAAATAAAACAAAAATGGATAAGATAAAATTTAAAATAAAAGCGCTCAGAACCATTGATAGCGTATATGATAAGATCGAAAAATTTGATCAGAAAAGAGATGATTTAAACGAAAATCTAAAACAGAATTATGATAAACAAAAAGCCGCTCTAAAGAAAAGAAGAATAGAGATGGATGAACAATTAAAAGAAATTGAAAATTCTACCGGTGAAAACTGGGAGGAAATGAAAGAAGCCTTTTCTGAAAGCCTGAAACATTATAAGGCAGGATTTGCTGAACTTGGTAAAATATTTAAATAGTTTTCCGATACATGCGCGGGCTTTGGCATTTATCATGTTTTCAAAACCCCGGTGATCTTCTTTAAAGCCTATGTCATTGATTGGTTTTTGCAGATTACAAAATTGAGTCCCGGAAGATCATAAAATGCAAGCTTTCATAAAATCAATAAGGATCAGCTAAAGAATGAAAAGAAAGAAACAAACTCAAATACATACGCTTATTCCTAAAAATGATCTTAACAAACTGGCTGGTATTCACGATCAACATTGTGTATCTATTTACATCCCGACATCAGGTGCGGGCGCTAAGCAAGCTAAAAATTTCGGACAGATTACTTTGAAAAACAGCTTAAAAAACCTGAAATATTCTTTAAAGGTTTACAGTTTGAGTGACAATGAAATAGAAAACTATCTTATGCCTGTCGAAAACCTGCTGGATGATAGCCAGCTTTGGAGGGAGCAGGAGGGGTGCCTGGCCATATATTTAAATAAAGAGGGGCTACGATATTACAAATTACCCATTGACCAGGCTGAATTCACATATGTATCCGATCATTTTTACTTGCTGCCAATCATGCCTTTATTCAGTGATGGCGGGAAATTTTATATACTGTCGTTAAGCCTCCAGGATGTAAAACTATATGAGTGTAATCCATATAGCATTTCTGAAGTGCATGTTGAAGATCTTGTTCCGGAAAACCTCGAAGAGGTTGTGGGGTATGATTATCGAGAAAAAACCCTTCAGTACAGAAGCGGACAGGGTGGCAGTGCTGGAGCAATGTTTCATGGCCAGGGTGCCGGAAAGGATGATAAGGACGTTGAAGTAGAAAAGTTTTTAAGGGCAGTAGACAAAGGCTTGATGAAGCTGTTAAAAAATGAAGATGCCCCGCTGATCCTTGCTTGTGTGGATCATTATCAGCCGGTTTATGCGAAAATTACAAATTATGCGAATTTATACCAACAAAACATTAAGGGCAATCATGAAGAAAAAGATCCAATATCACTGCATAAAATGGCGTGGTCACTGGTAAAGGATTATTTTTCGAAACAGAGAAAATCAATGGCAAAATTGCTCATGGATCTTTCTTCATCTGGAAGAACATCAATTGATCTGAATGATATTATTCCCGCCGCCATTGATGGAAGGATTGAGGCTTTGTTTATTCAAAATGATAAGGATAAGTATGGGTTATATGATAGAGTGAACAGATCACTTATCATTGACGAAAATGTAAAAACAAACCAGGCCTCACTTTACAACCTGGCCGCCATGCATACATGGATGCAGGGGGGACGTGTGTATCTGGTCGATAAAAATGAAATGCCTTTTCAGTATACTACCATCAATGCCTTATTCAGGTACTGATTTGAGGGTAACTGATGAAATCATGAATCGTTTTTTTAGTCGGGGAAATGCTACCTAACATGAATATTCCTGCCGGAAGATTACCTGAAGCATGCAACTTGACGAAAATCAATAGACGTTCTTGATGTACATCATTCATTATATCACTCGTTGGTAGTTCCTTTGTAAACAGGACTAAGGACCAAACCAGCATTGTAATTTCATGTCCGAATATTGGACTTAACATTAATATCAAGTAAAACTATGGACAATTATCACGAACCGCACAAAGAGCTATCCAAAGAAACCAGGGATTACGTGCGTGCTTTAAATTCCATGAAAGAGGAAATCGAAGCCATCGACTGGTATCAGCAAAGAATGGATGCAGCAAACGATAAACAGCTGAAGAAGATCCTGAAGCATAATCGTGACGAAGAAATAGAGCATACATGCATGTTACTGGAATGGCTGAGAAGAAATATGGAAGGATGGGATGAGCAACTTAAACTTTATCTCTTTACCAATAAAGACATATTAAAAGCTGAAGAAAAGTAAAAAAAACACAATTAAAAATGGAAATTCTAAAAAAAGAGATGGCTCCAATACCTGACGAGGCCTGGAAAGAAATAACAGAGCAGATCCAGGGGGTATTAAAAAATCACCTGACTGCCAGAAAATTTGTGGATATAGATGGGCCTTTCGGACTAGAATTTGGTGCCGTGTCTACCGGACGGTTAACTTTACCTGGAAAGAAAAGAAATGACGGTGTTAATTACGGCGTACGGGAAGTAAAACCTTTAATTGAAGTTCGAAAACTATTCGATCTCGACCGCTGGGAACTGGATAATATCAGCAGAGGTGCTAAAGATATCGACCTGGAACCTGCTGAAAACGCGGCAAAACAAGTAGCAGGGTTCGAGGAGAACGTTATTTACCAGGGACTTAAAAATGCCGGGGTTTACGGTCTGGAGGAAAAAACCCTCCATTCGCCGGTTCAATTACCCCCCAAAGCTGATAATATCCTCAGGGTTATTGGTGAACAAATCAACAAAATGCAGAGAAGCGCTGTTGAAGGACCGTATTCGCTCATTGTGAATGAAAAATTCTGGCTGGAGCTTATTAACCTTACACAAGGATATCCAATAGTCAGGCAATTAACAGATATTCTGGGAGGTCAGATCATTGTAAATGATCATACTGATAACTCCTACCTCGTTTCAGAAAGGGGTGGTGACTTTGAACTGACTATTGGACAGGACCTCAGTGTTGGATATGAGGTGCATGATTCCCAAAAAGTAAAACTATTTATAACAGAATCGTTCACATTCCGGGTACTTTCACCGGAAGCGGTAGTTGTACTCCTGGGCAAAAAATAGTATTTCGAATCTTTTTTAAATGGAGTGTGGATCTATATTTAATGAATAATAAACATCATAAAAATTGTAAAAAATGAAAATTGTTAAAGTAATTGAAGTTATTGCATCATCTGATAAAGGCTTTACAGAAGCAACACAGAATGCAATCAAAGAAGCAAGTAAAACAGTTAAAAATATTAAATCAATCTATATCAAAGAGATGAACGCCAATGTTCAAAACCAGGAAATTATTTCCTATGCTGTGAATGCAAAAATTTCTTTTGAACTGGAAAAATAGAATAGCAGGATTCCCTGTCTTGAACAGAAGAAAGAAAGCGGTATCGGCATGAACCACAACGCGCTGCTTTCTTTCTTTATAAAGCACGGAAGTATATTATATTGATTGAATTCATCCATCAAGATGATTAAGCAGCATGGCAGGAATTATAACTGTAATAATAATATTGATTGTTTCTATTTTTATCACCCGTGTGGCTTCAATTGCACTCACGCATACTGGACTCTCACGGGAAGCTTCCCAGTTTCAGGCCCGTTCGGCCTTCACGGGTGTGGGTTTTACAACAGACGAGTCGGAAAAAGTTGTGAACCACCCGGTGCGAAGAAAAATACTTCAGGTGCTCATGATCCTGGGGAATGCAGGTATCGTAACCGGAATAGCTTCACTGATCATTGGATTCTCCGGCATAGAGAACAACGTAAGTGGCTGGGTAAAAGTTATCATCCTGGTCGGCAGTATTACTATTCTCTGGTACCTGGCCAACAGCAAATGGGCCGACAGGCATCTGTCACGATTGATCAATAAAATATTGAAGAAGTACAGCAGGATCGACGTAAATGATTATGTAAGCCTTCTGCATCTCTCGGGCGAATTCAGGATCTCTGAAATAGCCATCGATGGTGATCATTGGTTAAGCAATGAAAAATTAAAAAATACAAAATTGAGGGACGAAGGAATAAATGTAATAGCGTTATCCAGGAAAAACGGCAATTATCTTGGTAACCCGAGGGGTGATACGGAAATAAAGGATGGGGATACGCTTATTGTATACGGAAGGGCTGAGACCCTGAATAAGATCGAAAAACGATCAAAAGGGAAAAATGGTAAAAAAGAACATAATGAAATGGTCGAGGAACAAAAGGAAGTACTCAAGCATGAAAAAGACGTAGATGCTGGAGATTAAATGTAATAATGGAAATTCCCCGACCAAATAGTTGCGAACCTAAAACGTACTAAACCCATGAAAGAGCATATCGTAAAAATCCTGGAAACATTCTTTGTAACGCATGATGTAAAAAGTTATATTGTTGAAAAGCCTGAAAAGTACACATTTGAACCCGGGCAGGCAACAGAAATCGCCATAAATAAAGAGGGCTGGAAAAGTGAAACCCGTCCATTTACATTTACCAGCTTGCCCGGCGACGACTTCCTGCAATTTATAATCAAGATATACCCTGAACACGAAGGGGTTACCAGGGAAATGCAATCCCTGAAAAGCGGTGATGAACTGATTCTGCATGATGTATTTGGTACAATTACTTATAAAGGCAAGGGAAGTTTTATAGCCGGAGGAGCCGGAATAACGCCTTTTATTGCAATCCTGAGAGACCTGAAAGCTAAAAATGAATTAGTAGGCAACCGTTTGATCTTTGCAAATAAAACAAAAGATGATATCATTCTTCAGAAGGAGTTTGAAGGCCTGCTTGGTAAAGATTTTATTAATATCCTTTCAGAAGAAAAGACCGAAGGTTATGAACATGGTTTAATCACCAGAGAATTCCTCAAGGAAAATATAACCGGCCATACAGGAAGTTTTTATGTGTGTGGTCCTCCACCCATGATGGATACGGTGCCTGATCAGCTTGCAGGCCTGGGTATCCCCGAATCTTCAATCATCAAGGAAGGAATATAACATGGAAACCGAAAAAAAACTGAATAAGGAAATTCTCAGGCTAACAACGATAATACATGAGAAGTACCCTGAGTTGGTTAAATATCTTGAAGAATTTCAAACAACTATACCCGACAATAAGGCATTAACAATTGATTCGCTGAGGGAATACAAAAACACGCTTGAAAAGATTATTAAAGATTACGAGAAGGATCACTGATGAAAGCCATCAGCGCGTCATTAAAACAGACAAAAAAAACAATGGAGTTAAAAGAAAAAACATGTGTGCCGTCTGACAATCTAAAGGGGCCCCTGAATAAAAGTGAATCTGAGACCTTATTGGAGCAATTGGCAACAGACTGGCAAATTATTGATAGTGATAAATTAAAAAAGGAATTTCCTTTTGAAAATTTTAAAAGAGCGATGGCATTTGCTCAGGAGATAGCTTTAATTGCAGAGAAAGAAATGCATCATCCGCTTCTGGTCATCGAGTATGATAAGGTAACAGTTGAGTTATCAACGCATGATGTTAACGGCTTATCTGAAAATGACTTTATCATGGCTGCAAAAATAGAGGAGTTATAAATGTTGAATCACCCGAAAAAACCCAGAGTAGTTCCTCCGAAGGAGAAGCCTACTCAGCCAAACAGAAAGATCCCTGAATATCCGGAAAAAGAAAGAGAACAACCTACGAAGCCTAATCCGGGAATTCCTGAAATTAAACCGCCCAAACAAAAACCATAATGACAAAGAAAGTAAAGAATACGTCCTATAAAAAGCTGGGCTATAACGGTATAGATACAGTACAGATTGTTAATAGCCTGAATCTACTCCTGGCAAACTACCAAATCCACCATCAGAAAATGAAAAATTTTCACTGGAATGTGAAAGGGGTATCTTTCTTTGAACTTCACCGGCAATTTAACAGTTATGCCGAAACAGCAAATTCCAATATTGATGCCCTCGCTGAACGGATCAGGGTATTTGGCCAGCAACCGCTAAGTACCCTGTCTGAATATCTGGAAGTTGCAGAAATAAAAGAAGTAGGGACAGAGCTTGAAAGTGAGATGATGATCCGGGAAACTCTGAATGATTTTCAAATATTGTTGTCTTTTATGGTAGATGCCACAGATGCAGCAATTGAGGTGGGCGATACGGCATCTGAAGAAATGATAAACACGTTTATTAAGGAGCTGGAGAAAAATCATTGGATGCTCAATGCCTGGTTGCAAAAGAAAGCCTGAATTCCCATAAAATGTTATCATAGAAAAATGATAACCTATGTGCATTTTCCGTTTAAAAAGCAGAAGAAATAGTTTATCCTTACATCCCTGAAAAATTTGAAACTCGGGGGTTTTGTATTCTGTATTGTTAATGTGGAATCCAATATTGAACACACAATTTTATATCTCGAACACAGAATCCTGCCTGCCG
>JAZBOU010000113.1:0-36456 GCA_036351275.1 Bacteroidales bacterium | reverse complement strand
TAGTAAACCGCATCACGCCATTCATCCGGTTCACTTCCTTCAATTACTTCACTAAATGATGTGCCCTGCATATCATCCGGCACTTCAGCTCCTGCCAGAGATAAAATAGTAGGGGCAAAATCAGCATTGGTGATCATATGCTTATCGGTTGAAGCATCCCCTCCGGGAGTGGATATCAGCAATGGCATCTTATGCGCTTCTTCATACATAAAACGCTTATCATACCATCCATGCTCACCCAGGAAAAAGCCCTGGTCGGAAGTGTAGATCACAATAGTATTATCATCAAGTCCTGAGCTTACCAGGTAATCCAGCAGGCGGCCTATGTTTTCATCAACTGTATAAATGCAAGAAAGATAATCCTCCATATACTGCCGGTATTTCCATTCAAGTATGGTATCTTCATCATCCGGCAGGGAATTATACTCATCAGCCCGGGCACTATAGTAAGACATCCATCTTGAAAAGTCTTCCTTGCCCATGCGTTCATCAAGATATCCGTCCCCTGCCCGGAAAAATATTTCCTGCTCAATATCTTTCTTTTTTACCAGGGAATCCTGAACCTTCAGATCATAATCCAGCGACATATGCCTGGCAATGCTCATTTCCTGTTCTGATGCTGCCCTGCTTCTATTCTTATAATCATCATGAAGATTGTCCGGTACAGGAAAGGGTACCCTGTCATATAGATCAAGATGGCGCATGGCCGGCTGCCAGTTACGGTGGGGGGCCTTGTGATGCAGCATCAGAAAGAAGGGTTTTTCAGGATCACGGCCCTCAATAAAAGCAATACCATCATCAGTAATAATATCCGTAACATAACCTTCACGGCTTTCCCTTCCTTCAGGTGAAATAAAGTCGGGCCTGTAATACTGTCCCTGACCCGGCAGCACGTACCAGTGATCGAAACCCGTAGGTTCAGATTTAAGGTGCCACTTGCCTACAATTCCTGTTTGATAACCAGCCTGCTGCAATAACTTAGGAAGCGTTTGCTGTTCCCCTTCGAAAGGCCTTGAGTTATCCAGCACCCCATTCATATGGCTGTATTTCCCTGTGAGGATAACCGCCCTGCTGGGAGCACAAATGGCATTGGTGCAGTAACATCGGTCAAAGCGGATGCCGTTATCGGCAAGGCGGTCGATATTCGGTGTTTCAATCAGGCTGTTGTCGTAAGCGCTTATCGCCTTTGCGGCATGGTCGTCCGACATGATAAAGATGATGTTCGGGCGCTGCAATCCCGATTTATTGCATGCATTGAACAGCATCACAAGCAACACTAAAGGAAGTAGTTTTTTCATAAAACTTATTTGATCTTATCAGGATTTTTTGAGATAAAGCTTTTCCAGCTTCCGTAGCTTTCGCCTTCTACGCCGGGTTTGCGCTGAAAATAATGGCAAACAGCAACGGCCAGGCCATCGGTGGCATCCATGTATTCGGGCGGGTCTTCAATACTCAGCAGGGTTACCAGCATAGCTGCCACCTGTTCTTTCGAAGCATTGCCCTTCCCTGTTATGGATTGCTTTATCTTCCTGGGGGAATATTCAGATATGGGCACGTCGAGGTGGAGTGCGGCAGCCATGGCTACCCCCTGTGCACGGCCCAGTTTCAGCATCGACTGCACATTCTTACCAAAGAAAGGCGCTTCAATAGCCAGCTCATCCGGTTTGTATTCTTTGATGAGTGCCGTGGTACGTTCAAAGATCTTTTTCAGCTTTATCCCATGATCGGGGAACTTCCCCAGCTTCAGCACACCCATGGTGATCAGGTCTATTTTATTACCTTTATGGTGGATTAAACCATAACCCATAATGTTGGTGCCGGGGTCGATGCCAAGTATGATCCTGTCGTTTTTCACCATAGCTCGATCTGAAAGGGAATGAAAACAAAAGTACGGAAAACATACAACTTCCTGATCAGCCTGCTGATCATACTGGCCACCTACGGATTCATCTATTACCAGCTCTTTCATAAGCGCGATCTGGAATCGGTCTACAGCACCTTCCTGGAAAGTTTCAGGCATGGCTGGTTTATCAATCTGATTGCTTTCGTGCTTATCCTTATGTTCATTAACTGGGGGCTGGAGGCCCTTAAATGGTCATTACTTATAAGGAAGATCGAGAGGGTAGGATGGCTCAGGTCATTTCTGGCCGTGCTTACCGGGGTGGCCGTCAGTTCGCTTACCCCGAACAGGGTAGGCGATTATTTTGGCAGGGTATTCATCCTCGAAAAGGCCAATCGCATCGAAGGTGTTTTCATCACCATACTGGGCAGTATGAGCCAGTTGCTCATCACCTTCCTGGCCGGGACAACCTGCACTTTTTTGTTGTTCCTGGGGCATCATGAACAACTGCTCCATTACTTTAATATTCCTGAATACCTGTACAACTGGTTTCTCTGGGGTGGTGGCATACTGGTGCTGGGGCTGAACATACTCTTCCTGCTGTTGTTTCTGAACATCGCGGTTCTAAGTGCATTTGCCGGGAGACTGAAAGGCAGAGTGCTTGAAAAGATCACTTCTTATATTCAGGTGCTATCGGCATATACTACACGTGAACTCCTTGTTGTTATACTGCTGAGTGCTTCACGATTTCTCGTATTTTCTGTACAGATGTACCTCTTATTGAGGGCATTCTCTGTCAACATTTCCTTCATCGATGGCATGATCACTATTGCCGTGATCTTTTTTGCCATCACGATGATCCCGAGCGTGGCCATTGCAGAACTGGGTATCAGGGGATCGGTATCACTTTTCCTGATCGGTCTGCACTTTGGTAACCCATTTGAAATCTCCCCGGATATCGCATTGGGAATCGTGGCCGCGTCAACAGGCCTCTGGCTGGTTAACCTGGTACTGCCGGCCCTGACCGGGGCTGTTTTTGCCTTCAGCCTCAAATTTTTCAGGAGGTCAGGAAATGGGTAATACTGAATTTGTACTGCTGATCATCATACTGATAACCGCACTTTCTTACACCTTGCTTATTGTTTCTTTAACAAGAGGATGGTTGAGATTAAAGCAATTCGGTCTGAAAGAGAATTTCTCCACATTCATTAGCGTGGTTGTGCCGGTACGAAATGAGGCACATATGCTGGAAAATCTGATAAATCTACTGGAATCGCAGCAATACCCGATTGAGTTTCATGAGTTCATTCTGGTCAACGATCATTCGACGGATCAAAGCCCTGAGATCCTGAATAAGATCAATAGCACAGATCGTTTCAAGGTCTTTCACCTGCCGGATGCTAGCTCAGGAAAAAAGGCAGCTATTCGTTATGGAATTGAACATGCCTCAGGTACCCTCATCACCACCCTGGATGCCGACTGCATGCCCGGACCAAACTGGCTGGCAAGCATCGCAAGCTGTTATGAAGAAAGTAAATTCAAAATGATAGCCGGCCCTGTGTCTGTTTATAAGCCCAGGGGATATCTGGCTTCCTTCCAGGCCCTGGAACTGCTAAGCCTTGTGGCCAGTGGCGGTGGCGCTATTGGACTGAAGAAACCCATTATGTGCAACGGGGCTAACCTTAGCTACGAAAAGAAGGTGTTTAAGGAGGTCGGAGGCTTTAAGGGGAATGAACGTATTCCCGGCGGTGACGACATCTTTATGATGGAAAAGGTGAACAGGTATTACCCTAAAGGATCAATTGGCTTTAATACTCTGCCGGAAGGTATGGTATACACACCTGCAGCATCCACTTTAAAGGGATTTCTCAATCAACGCTTTCGCTGGGTAGCCAAGAGTAAGGCCTATAAGGATGCTTTCCTCATCACCTCAGCCCTCATCGTATTGCTCTTCAACCTGTGCCTGCTGGCAGCCCTGGTATTTGCTTTTATTTCCCTGCCGGGATTGCTGATTTTTGGAGGTCTCTTTCTGTTGAAATGCCTCATCGATTTTCCCATACTGTGGAAGGCCGTTAAATTTAGCGGCCAAACACGCTTATTCGGGAATTATATTTCCTTTCAGTTTATTTACTTCATTTTTGCAAGCCTGAGCGGGGTGCTTGGAAATGTATTTTCATTTAGCTGGAAAGGGCGCAGAAAATAGACCTGGAAGGTTGGCAACCTGGAAGGTCTATTCTTCCCTCATTTTTGCAAGCCTGAGCGGGGTGCCTGGAAATGTATTTTCATTTAGCTGGAAAGGGCGCAGAAAATAGACCTGGAAGGTTGGCAACCTGGAAGGTCTATTCTTCCAGATAAGCTTTCGCGATCAAGAAATCTTCCTGTGTCGTAATCTTTATATTGCGCTTCTCTCCTTCCACAAGATGGATCGTTGCACCCAGCGCTTCCGCAACCGTGGCATCATCGGTAAAGGAGGAGCGATAGGCCTGTTCATAGGCCTTTTTGATCAGGGAAATGTCGAAAACCTGTGGTGTCTGAACTAACCTGAAAACATCCCTCTTGGCCGGGCGGTTATCTTCTCCGTTCAGCTCCCGCATCGAATCCTGCAAAGGGATCACGGGGATGGCGCTACCCTCTTTCGCCGCAGTTTGGAAACATTTCGAAATCAAGCGACTGGACACCAGTGGCCTTACGGCATCATGTATAGCTACGAGTCCTTCCTCTTCTACCAGCTCGAGGCCGTTTTTCACGGAATCAAAACGCTTTTCCCCTCCGGTACACAAATGAATTTTTGTTTTGATGGGATATTTTTCGTTGATTCTGCCCCACTCCTCCATGCCATCTTCCGGCAGAACAAGAATAATGTTGATATCAGGGGAGTACCTGGCGAAAGCCTTAATAGTATGCATGATTACCGGCAGGCCGTTCAGTTCGATAAACTGTTTGGGAATCTCGGAACCCATCCGTATACCTCTCCCCCCTGCTGTAATAATTACATATTCTTTATGCATGTGTATTGAAACTGTATTCTGTATTCTGAATACTGTATTTTGAATTCTTTCCCTTGCACCCGGCACCTGACACCCTAGATGATCAACATCGCATCCCCGTATGTAAAGAAGTCATACTTCTTATCAATGGCTTCTTTATATGCCTCCATCAGGAAATCATATCCTGCATAAGCGGCTGACATCATCATCATGGGTGATTGCGGCAGGTGCAGGTTGGTGATCATGGCATCGGCTACATTGAATTCGTATGGAGGAAAGATAAACTTGTTGGTCCACCCGTTATAGGGCTTCACTTTCCCTGTAATCGAAACGGAAGTCTCCAGCGCTTTCATAGAGGTCGTCCCGACTGCCACCACTTTATGTCTGCCTTCCTTTGCCCGATTGATCAACTCTGCATTAAGGGTATCGATGATCACCTCTTCCGAGTCCATTTTATGTTTGGTCAGGTCTTCCACCTCAATGGTGCGGAAGTTACCCAGGCCGGCATGCAGGGTGATCTCGGCAAAGGATATGCCCAGCAGTTCCAGGCGCTTCATCAGCTCACGGCTGAAATGGAGCCCGGCAGTCGGGGCTGCTACTGCCCCTTCATGCTTCGCATAAATGGTCTGGTAGCGTTCCTCATCTTCCGGCAACACCTGTCGCTTGTGGATCTTCGGTAAGGGGGTTTCCCCCAGGCTATATATGGTCTTCTTGAAATCCTCATAGGTACCGTCAAAAAGAAACCGCAGTGTCCTTCCTCTTGAGGTCGTATTATCGATAACCTCGGCTACCAGGGCTTCGTCTTCACCAAAATACAGCTTATTCCCGATCCGGATCTTCCTGGCAGGGTCAACCAAAACATCCCAGAGCCTTGTTTCCTGGTTAAGCTCCCTGAGCAGGAATACTTCTATCTCTGCACCGGTCTTTTCCTTGGTTCCGTAAAGCCTGGCAGGAAATACCTTTGTATTGTTGATCACGAATACATCCCCATCGCCAAAGTATTCGAGTATATCCAGAAATGATTTGTGTTCAATCTTTCTCTCCTTCCTGTTCAGCACAATCATTCTCGACTCATCCCTGTTATCAGGCGGGTCATTTGCTATAAGTTCAGGAGGTAAATGAAATCTGAATTGCGATAATTTCATTTTCGCTATTTAATTTAGTCCTCAGAAATGAATTTGCAAAGATACGACAAAATGACCGATTTGTCAAACCTATCCCTTATAAATTAAGCACTTTCAAGCATTTTTGGTAAATTATTACCGAAATAGGTTAAAGAAACACAAGGCTATTTATCAATCAGTCCGCTGATGAAGGCTTCCAATTGCATGATGCTCACTGCATCATCGATGTGATATTCACCGATTTTTGTGCGTCGCAGGGATTGGAGGTAAGCGCCGGATTGCAGAGATTTTCCGAAATCCCTGGCCAGTGAACGGATGTATGTTCCCTTGGTGCAGGATACCCGAAAATCGATTTCGGGAAGCTCTGCCCTCAATATCTCAAAGGCATGTATCCTTACCTCCCGTTCTGGGATCTCAATTTCCTGTTTCTCCCTCGCTTTAAGGTAGGCTCTTTGCCCATTTACCTTAACGGCTGAAAAGGCAGGAGGAACCTGTTTGATAGTACCTGTAAATGCCCGGACAGCATTCTTTATCATTTCTTCGGTGATATGCGAAGTTTCATACTCTGCATCAACTTCTGTTTCAAGGTCGCAGGAAGGTGTTGTGGCCCCCAGAAACATGGTCCCGGTATATTCCTTGTCCAGACCGGTGTACTCATGGATCCGCTTCGTAGCCTTTCCAACACAAACCAGGAGCAAACCCGTAGCAAGGGGATCGAGTGTGCCGGCATGTCCTACCTTGATCTTCCTGATGTCCAGGTGGTACCTGAGCATATGCCTGATCTTGTTCACCACATCAAAGGAAGTCCATTCGGGGGGTTTGTCAACCAGCAACACCTCCCCTGCCGGGAAATCATATGTTTTGTTCAGATCCACACTTATACCAGTGAATATATGATGGCAATCGAGCCTATTATGAAACAATATACTGCAAAATAGATCAGCCTGCCCTTTTTAACGATCCCGATCATCCATCGGCATGCCAGCAGGCCGGAAATAAAGGCGGCAAGAAAACCAACCAGGAGTGGAATAATCCCTACACCGTTGTCACCGTTCATTCCTCCGTCGTAGATATCCTTGAAATTTGCACCCAGTATGGGAATGAGCACCATTAAAAATGAAAAGCGGGCAACATTGGCTTTCCGGTTGCCCAGGAGCAGGCCCGTGGATATGGTCGCACCGGAACGAGATATTCCGGGTAAAACCGCAAAAGCCTGTGCAATCCCGATGATAAGTGAATGTGCATACGAAATCTTTTTCTCGTTCTGTTTGATCAGGTAAGTGGAAGCCAGCAATAGTGCTGTGATCAGTAACATGGATCCAACCAACAGCACATTTCCTGTAAAAAAGCTCTCCACCTCTTCCTTGAAAAACATACCGAGAATGATCACGGGGATCATGGAGATAAAGATCTTCGCGATATACCGGGTTTCTTCATTCCACCTGAAAGCAAAAAGGCCTTTGATCAACTGCCAGATGTCTTTATAGAAAACAACAATGGTGCTCAAGACCGTAGCTCCATGCACAACAACTGTAAAGGCAAGGCTTTTCTCTGCATTCACGCCCAGTATGGCTTTACCCAGTTCGAGGTGCCCACTGCTGCTCACAGGCAGGAATTCGGTCAGGCCCTGGATAATTCCGAGTATCAGTGCTTCGAGCCAGTCCATGAATTAAAATGAAATGATCAGTCTTTGGATTTCTTCATGATGGCATAGATCTCAATGCCATACCCTGCCAGGATGAGGATGGGTGCCAGGGTCATCCTGCGAAAACTGAAGATATCATCGCTGAAAACGTTGGGATCATCGGATCCTCCGCCTATCATCAGCAGAAAGCCAACAGCGATCACGATCAAACCTATGATTAGCAGCCTGTAGTTTTCTTTCCCGAATGCAAAAGCAACGGTACCCTCACCGGCAACTTTTGCCTTGGGCTGTTCGGCAACAGGCTTTGTATCTTTCTTAGCTTGCTTCTTTGGAGTAGCCATGTGTTGTCAAATTTTTGTCAAAAGTATGGAAAAATAGCTTCTTATCCTGCGACTTAACATATTTTAATAATACAGGCGGTCGGTATGTGCACGTAAATATTTTTTCACGGCAAACCATGTTGAAAGGTATGTAAGCACAATTCCCGTGACCACCACCAGGCCAAAAAGGGTACCGATCAGCGTAAGATCCTGGAGGTTGACCAGCTCAGGCACTTCCTGGCGGGAAAAATATAACAATACTCCCAGGAAGATGATAGCGATAAAAGCCGCAAAGATACCCTGCAATACCCCCGACCAGAGAAAAGGTTTGCGGATAAAGCTTCCGGTAGCTCCAACCAGTTGCTGCGTCCTGATGATGAAACGCTTCGAATACACAGATAATCGAATGGTATTGTTGATGAGCGCAACGGCAATGATCAGCAGCAGCGTACTGAATCCCAATATCACAAGGCCGATGCGCCGGATGTTCTTATTAATGAGATGTACCAGGTTTTTCTGGTAATAGATCTCTTTAACATCGGGGTTGGCTATAATGCTTGATTCGATCATGTTCAAGCTGTCGATATTGGTATATTCTGCCTTTAATTTTAATTCGATGGATGGCAAGAGGGGATTGTATCCCAGGAAGCCTATAAAGTCCTCGCCCAGTTCTTCCTGCAACTCTTCTGCAGCCTGTTCAGGGGTTATGTATTCCGTAGATTTTACATAGTTTGTGGCATCAAGGGTTTTCTGCAACTGCACGATCCCTGCTTCTCGCACATTTTCTTTCATGATAATGGAAAAGCCGATGTTCTCGCGAACATATTCCGATAATTTCTGGGCATGCAGAACCACCAATCCGAGCAGTCCGACCATGAAAAGCACCAGGGTAATGCTGATCAGGGCCGTTGCCCGTGATGATTGCAACTTGCGCCGCTGATATCGTTCATCTCTTTTTGTCATCCCAACAAAGTTATGGTTTTTTCCTAATTTCGCATGCTGAAAAAGAAGCCGAAGCTAATGGAATACAATTTCATAGAAACTGAGAAGAAATGGCAGAAATACTGGCAGGAGCAGAACACCTTTGCGGCTGTCACCGGATCTGCCAAACCTAAATATTATGTACTCGATATGTTCCCTTACCCGTCAGGGGCAGGCCTGCATGTAGGGCATCCACTTGGTTATATTGCATCCGACATCTATTCGCGCTATATGCGCCACAGGCAGTTCAATGTGCTCCATCCCATGGGATATGATGCTTACGGCCTGCCGGCTGAACAATATGCCATACAAACGGGAACACATCCACAGGTCACGACCTATAAAAACATTGACCGCTACAGGGAACAAATGGATAAGATCGGCTTCTCCTATGATTGGAACCGTGAGGTACGCACCTGTGATCCAAACTATTATAAGTGGACCCAATGGACCTTTATTCAGCTTTTTAAGCACTGGTACAACAAAGAAACCAACAAGGCAGAACCTATAGAATCGCTGATAAACATCTTTTCAAAAGAAGGTAATGCATCTGTAGATGCTGCATGTACCGAATGCGACATCATAGCAGCTGAACAATGGAATACCATGGATGAGGTGGCACAGCAGGAAATGCTGATGAATTACCGCATGGCCTATCTTTCCGATACCTGGGTGAACTGGTGCCCGGAGCTGGGCACGGTCCTGGCCAACGACGAAGTGAAAGACGGTGTTTCAGAACGTGGCGGGCACCCGGTGGAGCGCAAACTGATGAAACAATGGTCGCTTCGCATTACAGCCTACGCACAGCGCCTGCTCGACGGACTTGAAAAGATCGAATGGACCGAATCGCTGGTGGAGATCCAGAAGAACTGGATCGGTCGCTCAGAAGGAGCCTCTGTTAGTTTCACCATAAAAGATCACGACAAGGTGCTGGAAATCTTCACCACCCGTCCTGATACCTTATGGGGGGCTACCTTCATGGTGCTGGCACCCGAACATGAATGGGTAGAGGAGATCACCACCCCGGAGAAAAAGGCCGAGGTGATGGAATATGTTGAGATGGCAAAGAACCGTTCCGAACGTGAACGGGCCTCGGAGGTAAAAAAGATCTCCGGCGTGTTTACAGGTGCTTACGGCATCAACCCGGTAAATGGCGAGGCCATCCCCATCTGGGTAGCCGATTATGTGCTGATGGGTTATGGTACCGGCGCCATCATGGCCGTACCGGCGCACGACAGCCGCGACTTTGCCTTTGCACGCCATTTTAACATCCCGATCTTACAGGTAGTGGCCCAACCCGGAGAAAAAGCAAGCGATCCGCTTTCATGGGAAGACTCATACGATGCCAAAGAGGGCGTAATGATCAATTCAGGCTTTATAAGCGGCATGGATGTAAAAGAAGGGATCCGTGCAGTTATCGAAAAACTTAAAGAAGATAAGATCGGTTACGGAACCATAAATTTCAGGCTGCGCGATGCCATCTTCAGCCGCCAGCGCTACTGGGGCGAGCCTTTCCCTATCTATTACAAAGATGGGATGCCATACCCGCTCGATGAAAGCGAACTGCCCCTCGAACTTCCGGAGGTGGATAAATACTTGCCTACAGAAACAGGAGAACCTCCGCTGGCCAGGGCAAAGAACTGGGTAAACAAGGACGGATATCCGCTTGAGACCAATACCATGCCCGGCTTTGCCGGATCAAGCGGTTATTATTACCGCTACATGGACCCGCACAACGATGAGGCCTATTTCTCAAAAGAAGCCAACAACTACTGGCAGGATGTTGACCTTTATATTGGCGGTGACGAACATGCCAGCGGCCACCTCATCTATGCCCGCTTCTGGAGCATGTTCCTCTATGATATCGGTCTCGCCTGCAAGGCCGAACCATTTCAGAAACTCATCAACCAGGGAAAAATTCAGGGACGTTCAAGCTTTGTGTACAGGATAAGGGGGGAAAATAAGTTTGTATCGAAAGGACTTATCGCCGAATATGATACCATACCTGTTCACGTGGATATAAACATGGTTGAGAACGATATCCTCGACCTGGAAGCATTTAAAAAATGGCGGCCGGAATTCAATGATGCCGAATTTATCCTGGAAGAAGGAAAATACATCTGTGGCTGGGAGATCGAGAAGATGTCGAAGTCGAAGCATAATGTACAAAACCCCGACGACCTGATCGAAAAATATGGTGCTGATACGCTCAGAATGTATGAAATGTTCCTGGGCCCGCTTGAATACCACAAACCCTGGGATACCAAAGGCATTGAAGGCGTGTTCAGGTTTATTCGCAAACTCTGGAGACTATTCCATGAAGATGACGGAACATTCAATGTGAACGATGAAGAACCGACAGCAGAGGAATACAAGATCCTTCACCGGGCTATTAAAAAGGTTCGGGAAGATATTGAACGCTTTTCTTTTAATACGGCTGTAAGTGCCTATATGATCTGCGTGAACGAGCTGTCAGAACTCTCCTGCAGGAAACGCAAGATCCTGGAACCCCTGGTCATCCTCGTATCTCCGTATGCACCCCATATTGCCGAGGAGATCTGGCATCAGCTGGGGCATAACGAGACCCTGGCATATGAGGCATTCCCCCAATGGGATGAAAAATACCTTATTGAGAATACGTTCCTCTACCCTGTTTCGTTCAACGGTAAGCTCAGGTTCAAACTGGAGTTCCCGCTCGATATGCCGAAAGAAGAGATCGAAAAGGCCGTTGTAGAGACAGAAGAAGCCCGGCGCTGGCTGGAAGGCAAGACCCCGAAAAAAATAATCGTGGTCCCTAAAAGGATCATAAATATTGTGGTTTAAGATTTTTTAACTTTGAGCCAAGCCTTTGGAATGCTTTTTGAAATTGTGCTGCTAAACAGATAAGATGAAAAAAGCGATCAATATTATTTGTTTCTTGCTCGTGCTGATTCCTGCCGGCATGCTGGCCCAGGATTCGATTCGATATGTGGAAGAGATCCCCTTCCAGCGCGGAGAATCCGGGAAATACAGGGTTTATTACGACTCATGGATCACCTCCGGAATCTCAGCAGGCGTTGGCATTATCAGCATTAAGGACGAAAGAAGGGTGTTTAACGGCAGGCCTACTTTTCATCTTGAAGTGATCGGTAAATCGGTTGGACTTTTCAACTGGTTTTTTAAGGTTGACGACCGTTTTGAATCTTTTGTTGATGAAGAAACGATCGTTCCTTATCATTTCATCCGTCGCACGCGTGAAGGAGGCTTCAGGTATGAAGACGATGTTGACTTTGACCAGGAAAACCATATTGCAACAAGCCGCAGGACCGTAAAGCCCGTTCCTCCGAACGTAAAAGACATTGTTTCTGCATTCTACTATATGCGTACCATCGACTATTCCGATGCGGAAGCCGGTGATGAATACCGTCTCGACTTCTACCTCGACGACTCGGCCTATGTAAGCAAGATCATTTTTGAAGGGCGTGAGATCGTTGAAACCTCTCTCGGAAAATTCCGGTGCCTCCGCTTTAAGCCCATGGTTGCCCAGGGAGAGATCTTCCAGGAACCATACCCAATGACCCTCTGGGTAACTGACGACAGGAACAAAGCACCCATACTGGGAAAATCGGCCGTGATCATCGGATCGGTAAAAATAGAGCTGGTGAAGATAGAAGGGCTGAAATATCCCATGGAAGCCAGGATCAAATAGATGGTTTTGTGGAAAACCGGGCTTTCCTGCATCTTCTTATAAAGCATTAAATTCAATTGTTATGAAAACGAATTTCCTGACCATATCATTCCTGCTGGGGATGATCACGTTTATCGTACATCCCCTTATCGCAGAAGGGGCAGCTTTTCCTTTTGATTACAAAAAAGAATGGGAAAATGTTCATTTGCTTGAAAATCAAGGGAAACCCCGTTCAGCCATGGAGCTTGTCGACCGGATTTACAAGCAGGCAAAGACCGAGAAGAATCAGCCGCAGATGCTCAAGGCGCTGGAATATGGCATCCGCCTGAGCTCGCGTTTCGAGGAAGCATATTTTGAGAAAGGCATTACACGGATCAATGAAGAAATGCCCCAATTCTCCGAGCCATCTGTTCAGGTATTGCATTCCCTGCTGGCCGATCTCTACCTGGGATATTACAGCAAAAACCGCTACCTGGTCCTCCAGCGGACTACGGTTGCCGACTACGAATTAAACGATATGGCTACCTGGGACCAGAAACTGTTCGCAGAAAAGATCTTCGGGGAATATGTAAAGTCGCTGGAAAACCCGGAAGTACTCCAATCGACACCCGCATCCGAATATGCCGACATTCTTACCAATGGGGATTCACTCAATTTACTCAGACCAACACTTTATGACATTCTCGCCCATCATGCCCTTAATTTCTACAAAAATGATGAAATGATGAGCCATCGACCGGCGATTCGTTTTGAGATCGATGATCCGCAGATGCTCGATATTGCATCCTCCTTTGTTAAACTTGCTTTGGAAAAAAAAGAAGACTTCTCCATGAAGTTCCATGCCCTTAAACTTTACCAGGAGTTGATCGCATTTCACCTTGAGGATGTAAATCCCGTAGCACTTATCGACCTGGACCTGAACCGCCTCGAATTTGTTTCTGAACACGCCATCTTTGAGAACAAGGAAAGCATTTTGCTTCACACCCTTCAGCAAATGGAATCGATATACATTGGAAATGAATGCGTAACGGAAATATATTACCACATCGCCAGGCACTATAACAGCGAGGGCAATAAATACCAGCCACTGGTCTCGGATGACCATCAGCGTGATAAACTCATCGCAGTAGAATATTGTGAAAATGCCATTAACGAGTTCCCTGATTCATACGGTGCAAAACATTGTAAAATATTACTGGATCAGATAAGGGAGAAATTCATCAATACGCAACTTGAATATGCAAACCTGCCGGGAGAATATTTTCTTTCTTCACTGCAGTTCAAAAATATAGCGGAAGTCTTCATCAGGGTTATCCAGCTGGATCCTGCCGAAAACCGTAACCGAAATTACACGGATCAAGATAATAAACTTGCAGCATACCGCGAGATCAGACCCGTAAAACAATGGTCGGTCAATCTTCCGGTTGATATCGACCACAATTCCCACCGTACCGAGATCGCTATTCCTCCACTTACCGAAGGGTATTATGCTTTGATGATCTCCAGCGATCCTTCTTTCGATAAAAATAAGGGTGTGATCAGCATAAATGATTTCTGGGTAAGCAACATCAGCTATATCAGCAAAGAAAAAGAAAATGGCGATCTTCAGTTTTATGTCCTTGACAGGAAGACAGGACATCATCTTCCGGGCGTAAAGGTAGTCGCATACGAGGAATTTCATAACAGGGCGATGAGGGAAACCCAGTTAAGGGAAACCGGCCAATATACGAGTGATGATGACGGGGCATTTGTCATACCTGCCTACAATACAGGCCCCGGAAGGCTGATCCTGGAATTTACCCGCGAAGCCGACCGGTTTACATCACCGGGGTACTTCTATATTTCCAAACCTCATGATCCTGATGAAAGGACAGTCAGGCAGACATACTTCTTTACTGACAGGTCGATCTATCGCCCGGGGCAAACGATTTACTTCAAGGGGATCATGGTCGAAAGGCTGGGTGAAAAGCACGAGATCGTTATAAATGAGAAGACCCCTGTCAGGTTTTATGATGTAAACGGGCAATTGGTCGCCGAGCATGAATTACAAACCAACGAATACGGTTCTTTCAATGGATCATTCACTGCGCCGATTGGCATGCTTACCGGCAAGATGCGGATACAAAACGAGACCGGAAGTGTATATTTCTCTGTAGAGGAATATAAACGTCCCAAATTCGAAGTGGTATTCGATCCGGTGAAAGGGAGTTATAAGCTTGGCAGCGATATCACGGTCAGCGGTAAAGCCCAGGCCTATGCAGGCAATCCGGTTGATCATGCCACGGTAAAATACCGTGTTGTCCGAAATGCCTATTTCCCTTACAGGTATTATTGGGCAGGATTTTATCCACAGAGTTCGGAGGCCGAAATAGCGTTTGGCGTGGCAGAAACAGCTTCCGACGGAAGTTTCGATATTCGGTTCACTGCCATTCCCGATCCATCCAGTCATGCCTGGGGAACACCTGTGTTCACCTATACGGTAACGGTTGACGTAACCGATATGAGTGGTGAAACCCATACTGCCGTGAATACCGTTTCGGTCAGCGAAAAATCCCTCTTGATCAACCTGGAATTGGCTGAAGAGGTGAATCGTGAAAAACTGAAGGACATAACACTGGAAACCACCAACCTGAACGGGGAAAAAGAGGCCGCTGAAGTCGATGTAAAGATCATGCGCCTGAAGGTTCCGGATCATGTTTTGCAGGAAAGAAGCTGGACAAGGCCCGATGTTTATCTCATAGCTGAGGATGATTTCAAGCAATGGTTCCCGCTATTACCATACAGGAATGAAGATGACAGGAATAACTGGAAAGAGACCAGCCTGGTCTACGATGCTACGCTTAACACTGAAACGGATTCTGTTTTAAATATTGAGGATCTCAAAAGCTGGGAAACTGGTGTCTATAAAATTGCCATGACAGCCGAGGATATTTTTGGGGAAGAGGTAAACGTGATCCGCTTTTTCAGCCTGTATTCCGAAAAGGATAAGAACCTGCCGGATAAGAGGGCAGAGCAGTTCATTGCACTCGATAACAATGTAGAGCCGGGAGAATATGCGCGTTTCCTGGTGGGAACGGCATTTACCAATGTTCGTATGTTGTATACCCTGACTGCAAAAGAAGGTGTACGTGAGCAAAAGTGGATTGACATTAATGAAAATCAAATGCTTCTGGAGTTTCCGGTAATGGAAAAAGACCGCGGAGGCATGCAGGTCAGCTTTGTTTTTGTCAGCCATAATAAAAGCTATTCCTATTCCTCAAACATTCTTGTACCCTATACAAACAAGGAACTGGATATTTCTTTTGAAAGCTTCAGGAACAAGCTTTTACCGGGGGAAGAGGAAAAGTGGAGTATAAAGATCCGCAATAATAAAGGTGAAAAGGTGGCTGCAGAAATGCTGGCGGGTTTGTATGATGCCAGCCTTGATGCTTTTGTATCACATTCATGGCAGTTCAGCCTTTATCACAGCAGGTACTTCCATTCAACATGGGATGCGGCAAATGCCTTTACACAGAATTCCGGGCAGACATACCGGAAAACCAGGGCCTATGATCCGAATAATATTCCCACTCCCCGGATATACCAGCGTTTTGACTGGGCAGACCTGTATGCTTATGGCTGGGGCTATGGCTCCATTAAAATCAAAGATGCCAGGGGGAGCAGGGAGGCCATCCCAATGGCAGGAGAGATGTCGGTTCTCGATGAAGCAACAATAGCGGAAGAATCAAAATCATCAGAACAACAGAATGGCAGGGACAAAGATGGTGGCATTGCACCTCCGGCACCAACGGATAAAAGCGATCTGGATAACATTCCTGTGAGGAAAAACTTACAGGAAACTGCCTTTTTCTTCCCTGACCTGCGCACCAATGAAAATGGTGATGTGATCTTCAGTTTCACCATACCGGAAGCCCTTACCAGGTGGAAGTTCATGGGCCTTGCCCATACGCAGGACCTGAGCTATGGCATGATCACCAGGGAGCTGGTCACTCAGAAAGACCTGATGATCGTACCCAATCAGCCCCGCTTTTTCCGCGAAGGCGATGAGATATATTTCAGCGCCAAAGTGGTGAATCTGTCGGAGGATGAATTAAAGGGAACTGCCACCCTGCAATTGCTTGATGCAACCAGCATGAAACCGCTGGATAAAGAATTCGGAAATCTAGAACAGGAAGTCAGCTTTGAGATTTCAGAAGGTAACAGCGGTTACGTGAGCTGGAAGCTTGAGATACCGGAAAATTCCGCTCCGGTCATGTACCGGGTAATCGCAAGTGCGGATGATTTTAGCGATGGTGAAGAAATGGTTATACCCGTATTGAAAAACAGGATGCTGGTTACCGAGTCATTGCCTTTGCCCATCAGGGGAAATGAAACGAAACACTTCACCTTTGAAAGCCTTGCCGTCAACAAAAGCAGTACGTTGCGCGATTACAGCTACACCCTTGAGTTCACATCGAACCCCGCATGGTACGCTGTGCAGGCCCTTCCGTATCTTATGGAATACCCCTACGAATGCTCGGAACAGATCTTCAACAGGGTGTATTCCAATGCGCTTGCTTCCAGTATTGTAAACCAGCATCCCAACATAAAAACGGTCTTTCAAAGCTGGGTGGGTGAGAGTCCGGATGCCCTGCTCTCGAACCTGGAGAAGAACCAGGACCTGAAGAATGCCTTGCTGGAAGAAACACCCTGGGTAATGCAGGCCAAAAATGAATCGGAGCGTAAAAAGCGGTTGGCCTTGCTGTTCGACCTGAACAGGATGGAGCGGGAGCTTTCAACGGCCCTGAACAGGCTGCAGCAGAAACAGCTCGGCAGTGGCGCCTGGCCCTGGTTTGCCGGAGGACGGGAAAACAGGTACATCACCCAGTACATCATCAGCGGTATGGGCAAGATGGTTTCGCTGGGCATACTTGACATGAATGATCATCGCGTAAAACAGATGGTCTCTGCCGGATTGAGGTACCTAGATGAACAGATGTTCGAAGACTTCACAAGGATCAGGCAGAAGCATGAAAACTATCTCAACGAAAGGCACATCAGCCGTACGCACATCCAGTACCTTTATGCACGCAGTTTCTTCCTGGGGGATTATTATTTCCTTGAAAAGCACAAGGAAGCATATAAATACTTCAAGGAGCAGGCCAGGAAATACTGGACGGACGAAGACAAATTCCTGCAGGGAATGATCGCACTGGCCATGCACCGCATGGGAGAACACGAGATTTCCCTGGCTGTAATGGCATCCATAAAAGAGCATGCGCTCTATGATGACGAGATGGGCATGTACTGGCGCGACAGGGCCGGTTATTACTGGTACGAAGCCCCCATTGAAACCCAGGCGCTGCTCATCGAAGCCTTTGACGAGATAATCAATGACCGGGAGTCAGTGGAACTGATGAAGACCTGGTTGCTGAAGCAAAAACAAACGCAGGATTGGGAGACCACCAGGGCCACGGCCGATGCCTGTTATGCTTTGTTGATGCGCGGGGCCAATCTCATTGCTGTAGAGGGTGACGTGGCGATAACGGTAGGCGGAGAATTAATCGATCCGGATAAGATCGATGGTGTTGAAAGGGAGGCCGGTACCGGGTATTTCCGCCATGATTGGTCGGGCAGCGATATCACTCCCGATATGGCGAACATTACCGTAAGCAAAGACAACGATGGTGTAGCCTGGGGCGCGGTGTACTGGCAGTATTTCGAAGACCTCGATAAGATCACCGCACAAGCATCACCCCTGAGCATTCAGAAGAAGCTCTTCCTGAGAACATATACTGACGAAGGGCCTGTCCTAACACCGGTTAATGATGGAGATATCCTGAAGCCCGGCGACAAGCTGATCTCCAGGATAGAGATACGCAGCGACCGTGATATGGAGTTTGTGCATATGAAGGATATGCGTGCAGCTGCGCTGGAACCCGAAAACAACCTGTCGGGGTACCACTGGCAGGGCGGGCTCGGATATTATGAAAGCATCCGTGATGCTTCCGTAAATTTCTTCTTCAGTTACCTGCGAAAAGGAACCTATGTATTTGAATACCCGCTGAACGTTACCCAGCGTGGTACGTTCTCAAATGGTATCTCCACTATACAATGCATGTATGCACCGGAGTTCAGCAGTCACAGTGAAGGCGTAAGAATAGTGGTGGACTGATAGTTGATAGTTGATATTTGATAGCTGAAGTTGTTCTGTAATCGGAACCCGGCACTCGGAACTCACTTGACCTTATTCACATTGTTCATAACCCATGTTAATAACATGTTAATACTTCGAAGCCTGCAACTCTTGACAGCCCCTCGAGCTTTCACTATATTTGTTGTCTACCAGGTGAGCGATAAAAGGCTGGCTGGAGTCTGCGAAGGCAAACAACGCTAAAGCCGCAAGGCGGAGGCAGCGTAAGCCGGGGACAGGTAAAGGCAGGGGCTGAAAAGGAACGAAGCTCGCAAGAGCCGAGTGAAAAAAAAGCTCAGATGCAGAGGCGACATGACCTTTAGGAAAAGAAGCTAAAAGCATTAGTCATAATAACAGTAACCTGGCATGAACCTGACGCTACGGCAGAAGGGGAATGGCGAAGGTGGTCTTGCAAAAGGCGACCTTCGCGTGTTTTATGACCCTAGACATCTAATTAAGGGGTTTTCTCATCCCGATTACCCGGGATTCGAAATGACAACGACTAGTTTATATATGAAGGGCGCGGCGCACAAAAACTAATTTCATTGGAGCGCCGCGCCCTTAAAGAAACTTCATAACAAGGTGTCATTTCGACCGAAGGGAGAAACACCCTTAATCTAATACAGCAAGCATGTCTCATTAATGCGTTATAATCCTGGAGAGGTCCTGGTTAAACTTCTTGCTGATATTCTTCAGGTCCCGGAATTCCATCAATAAAATATCAAGGTCTTCCTGATCTTCCGTTGACTTTAATTTCTGCTGAACCTCAGCCATGATCACTTCGATCTTTTTGATCTTGAATGAAAGCAGGCAACTGTCGACAAGATGTTTCAACCTGCTATCTTCTTTAGTTACGAAAATGCGGTTCTTTTCCCAATTGTCGCTTAATTCATACGGTGAACTCAACAGATCAGCGCTGGTAGATCGTACCTGCTCCATCTCATGGTTGATGAAGTCTTTCTCGTCAACCTCACTACCCTGAGATAATAACTGATGATACTCATCGAAAATCATCTGGTAAACGGCATTATTGAAGGCAAGATCATCAGCCCTGATGGCAGTTACAAGGTATTTCCCTACAGGCACGCCGATGGTTTCGGTCATAATGCTTCCATCTTCTTCTTCGCTTTGCTTTTCGACAAAGATCTCCTCCTGTCCGTATTGAAGCAATAACCTTATTATTTCTTTTTCCTGGAATTCAGTATCCGTATGGTCAATGTCCATGGTACGGGGTACTGCTTCCGGATCCTGGTCGGGAAGATAATGATCCGGTTCAGGCTGGTCTTTCCGGTGCTTTCTGCGAATGATCTTATTCAGCTCATTTACCAGGACCTGTTCCGGCGTACCCAGCAGGCTGCTGCATTCCTTGATATATACATTCCGGTAAATACCATCGGGAATAAGTGAGATGGTCTCCACTATTTCACGGATCAAGCCTGCCTTTTTAACCGGATCGCCTGCCGCATCATCGAGCAATAAGCCTGTTTTGAAGCGGATAAAGTCCTTTTCCTGTGCAAGGAATTCCTTTGTTTCTGCAGAGCGGTGCTTTCGAACGTAAGAGTCGGGGTCTTCATCGGGTGGAAAGATCACGATGCGTACATTCATGCCCTGCTCAAGTATCAGGTCGATCCCCCTGAAGGAAGCCATGATCCCTGCCTGGTCGCCATCATAAAGAATGGTGATATTCTTTGTAAAGCGTTTGATCAGCCTGATCTGGTCGGGAGTCAGTGCGGTGCCTGAACTGGCCACCACATTCTCGAACCCGGCCTGGTGCATGGATATTACGTCGGTATATCCTTCTACCAGGTAGCATTTATCCTGCCTGATGATCTCCGACTTGGCCATGTTCAGGCCATAAAGCACATTGCTTTTGTTGTATATCTCCGATTCGGGGGAATTGACATATTTGGGCTTGTTCTCTTCCTTGGTCAGGATGCGTCCGCCGAAGCCGACTACCCTGCCCGAAAGGTTAAAGATGGGGAATATGACCCGGGCCCTGAATCGATCATAGGTCTTTTTATCATCCCGCTCAATCGTCAGCCCTGTCTTGACGAGATACTCCAGCTTGTATCCGTTTGCCTTGCAATGTTCGGTGAGTGCATCCCATTTCCCGGGGCTGTAACCCAGGCCAAACTTTTCGATAACATCCTTATTGTAGTCCCGCTCCCTGAAGTACGACAGGCCGATCGACTTTCCCTCATCCGTCTCAAGCAGTTGTTCATGGAAATATTTCTGGGCAAAGGCATTTACATGAAAGAGCGCTTCCCGCTCATCCATTTTCTCCTTTTCTTCAGGACTTTGCTCTGTTTCCTCTATCTCAATACCATACTTTCTGGCAAGGAAACGCAGTGCTTCAGGATAGGAAAGGTGTTCATGCTCCATCAGGAAAGTAACTACGCTGCCACCCTTGTTCGAGCTGAAACACTTAAATATATTCTTGGCAGGAGAAACGAAAAAAGAGGGGTTTCGCTCCTCTGTAAAAGGGCTGAAACCCTTGTAATTCTGACCGCTCTTCTTAAGGTTCACAAACTCACCGATCACCTCCTCTATCCGGGCAGTGTCCATGATCTTATCGATGGTTTCTTTGCTGATACGTCCCATGGTGGTTGACTTCAGTGCTAAGGTACAAAGAATGTGTTATAAGTGCCTAAAGTACTTAGGGTGCCTAGGGTATTAAGAGTTAAAAAATAGAATTGTTGGTAGTTAATTTCGTTTAGCCTGGAAGAAGGTTTTGAGGATTGCCTTGCATTCGTCCTGGAGGACTCCCGTTGTTACCAGGGTTTTAGGGTGGAGCAAATCTTGTCCACTAAGGGAATAGCCGCGTTTTTCATCAGCGGCACCGTATACCAGCCTGCTTATGCGTGTCCAGAAAGCGGCCCCTGCGCACATTACGCAAGGCTCCAGCGTGACATAAAGTGTACACTCATCCAAAAACTTGCTGCCAAGGAATTCAGATGAAGCAGTAAACGCCTGCATCTCGGCATGGGCCGTCACATCATTAAGCTGTTCCGTAAGATTGTGTGCCCTGGCAATGATGGTCTCACCACAAACCACAACAGCACCGACAGGCACCTCGTCTTTTTCAAATGCCTTTTCAGCTTCTTTCAAAGCTTCGCGCATAAAATATTCGTCGTCGAACACTAGCATTATTGCAGTTCAAAAATAGTTCTTTTCACATTACGCGGGGCGCGGGGCGCGGTATTTCAAATTTCGTTTTTCAGACATCAGACTTCTGTAATGCCCATCTTTTCCATAAGAATGGTGGCATTCATATTGCGGGCTATGCCTTCTTTCAACAGGTAGTTGTACTCCAGCTTATCCTTTTCAATGATGATCTCGAAGCAACGGTTCTTTACGTGCTC
The DNA here is from genome assembly GCA_036351275.1 of Bacteroidales bacterium. Classification (GTDB taxonomy): domain Bacteria; phylum Bacteroidota; class Bacteroidia; order Bacteroidales; family B18-G4; genus B18-G4. The sequence continues at coordinate 14,358 of JAZBOU010000113.1, read as the reverse complement.
GGGAAATGTGCTTTCAAGATCTCCGAGCGACAGGTCGTGTGTTGCGATGATACCGCCAGCCTGAAGGGATATAAGCTGCTTTACAAGTGCCTTTGAACCTGCCTGCTTATCTTTTGAATTTGTGCCTTTTAATATCTCATCCAGGATTATGAATACCTTCTTGCCGGATTGAAGCATATCAATGATCAGCTTAAGCCGTTTCAGCTCCGCGTAAAAGTATGATTCGTTGTTTGCCAGCGAATCGATGGTATGTATGCTGGTTACCAGTTCGACAGGGGAAAGCGTAAGTGATCGTGCGCAAACCGGGGCACCGCAGGAAGCCAGCACCATATTTACACCTATGGTTCGCAGGAAGGTACTTTTACCGGCCATATTAGCGCCCGTCAGGATGGTAAAGCTGCCCCATCCATCCACCAAATAATCATTGCATACCCGTTTATCGGCATGTATCAGCGGATGGCCGATTTGTATCGCCTCAAAACTAAGGTCATCCCCGTCAATTACATCAGGAAAAACATAATCGGGATTGTTGTAGGCATATCCCGCCAGGGAAATACAGGCATCCGTTTCTGCCATTGCTTCAAACCAGGAGGCCATATGTTCTTTATACTTTTGCTGCCAGCGCTCAAGTCGGATCGACTGCCTGATATCCCAGAGAAAAAAGATATTCATCAGGAATCCTGCCAGCAGGTTCAGCCTGGTATCGAATGCATTTGTGATCTTTGCCAGCTGCCGGATAGCCTTTGCTGCACCGGCTTTTTCGTGCTTCAGGGCAGAGCTGAGCTCTGTCATCCTGTTTGAAGTGAACCCATGGGATTCAATCATGCTAAAAAGCCTGCTGTATTTTTTAAGCACCTGGTATTTCCTTCCCAGCAAATTGTGCTTTACATTCACTTTGCGGTGTTTTATCCCGGCAAATCCCAGGGGTATGATAAGGTATGCCAGGAACTGCCAGAAAGAAATATACCCGAAAACAGACGCAGTGAGCATAAGCAGGTTAAGTATGGGAAAAAATATGATCAGGAAGTGAAACAGGATATGCTTGAAATCGGGTTCAGAATTAACCCATTTTACAAGGCCGCTTACGTCATCCGGGTTTTCATCAACCAGCAACCCGTATACCCGGTATTGCTGTCTCCATTCTATCATGTCCGCAAGCTCCCCCACAGCCTTTTGCCGTTTTTGAATTTCCCCCGGTGACCGTTCAATTCTTGATATCAATTCTGCCAGGCGGTTTCTTCCGGGTGCGGTTGAAGTGCGGTTTAAATACTGGAAAAGGCTTCCGGGACCGAAAAGGTCAAGGTCATAAGAAAACAGGTGTGTGGAATCAGCATAGTCACTGCCGTCATCGATCAATGCAAAATCCCAGTCCATGGCTTTCTCCTGTTCCATGTTGATCTTCACCAGCTGCTCAAGTACCTGTTTCCTGTTGTGCATTCTGGCATGAGTTGTGACCAGCCAACCGAAAACAAGAGCGCCAATCACCATGATCGATCCAAAAGAACTCCACGACCAGGATGTTGATAAAAAGATAAATACGATCCACAGGATGAAAAAGCCGATCCTGAAAAGGCCATAATTTCTTATTTTAACAGCTAGTTCATTTTCTTCTGCAGAAAAACGGGTATGAGCATTATGGTATTTTTGTTTTATCTCTTCCCTTGTCACGATCTGTAAGCATTGTGGATTTCAGGTCAAAAGTAACCAATCCGCAATAATATTTAACTATTGAAACCTTAACAGATGTTAAGATGCACCTCTTTAATTGAACACGGATCAAAGGTATTTAAACAGATATTCGCGGAAATCTGCATAATCAGCGTAATCCGTGTCCTGTTATCACCAATTGCAAAAAGGATGGTCAATTAAATTTGCATTATAGTACCGGGGATCTCCGGTAACTTCCTTTCCAAGCCAGGAAGGTTTCAGGAAATCTTCATCTTCAGATTGAAGTTCTATCTCGGCCATTGTCAGGCCTGAATTTTCTTTAAGGAACTCATCCACTTCCCAGGCATGTTTCCCTGAGAGGAGCTTATACCTGAATTTTTCTATGGTCGGGGTACAAAATGCTTCCAGCATTTGATGGGCATCTTCAACAGGGATCTCATATTCGAATTCGATCCGCGTTATGCCGCTTCCGCTCCCTTTCAATGCCAGGAAACCCTTGTTGCCCTGTATCCTTACCCTTACCACATGGTCTTTATGGGTACTGATAAATCCCTGCCGGATGAACACCGGCTCTGTAGCGGTTTTGTAATCATCGCTGATCACAAGGAATTTTCTTTCGATTTCCTGGGCCATATAAATAGAATAAGGGTTGCCAACCTTAATAAGGTTGGCAACCCAATATTTTTCTACTTTACAATTGTAAGCTCATCAATGATATTTTGCGCTCCGGCAAACTTATCTATGATGAACAAAACATAACGAATATCCACGTTTATGGTACGCTGAAGGGCAGGTTCAAAGGCAATGTCTCCACTCATGGCCTCCCAGTTCCCGTCAAAAGCAATTCCAATCAGCTCACCATCGCCATTGATGACCGGGCTGCCGGAGTTTCCGCCTGTGATATCATGGTTAGTGAGGAAACACACTGGCATCACATCGCCATCACCATAGATACCGTAATCCCTGGCTTCATAAAGTTCTTTTAGCTTTTCAGGCACAACAAATTCCCAGTTATTGGGGTCTTCCTTTTCCATGACCCCTTCCAGGGTGGTATAATACTCGTACCTTACAGCATCAGCAGGATAGTAGTCCTGCACGGTGCCATAAGTGAGCCTCATGGTAAAGTTTGCATCGGGATAAAATACTTTATCACCATCCATTTCCCTGAGGCCGGCCACGAAGAGCCTTCTCCCTTTTGAGAAATAGTCATCTGATTCAGCCATTTTTTCCCTGATATCGTTGTAATTATCACTGAACGCCTTTATGGCTTCATATGCAGGATCTTTTGCAATGGTCTTGGCTTTGGGGTTCTCAAGGAATTCCAGGATCCTTTCTTTGCTGGAGAATATACTCTTCTCAAATACCATTTCTGCCCAATCTTTAAAATCACCGTCGTTTTTCCCGCCAAGCTTCTGCAGCATTTCGGGTTGCTGTCCGGCCGGTACATGCTCATAGTACATTTTCATCATGGCTGCCAGCATATTCTGGTCTATGGCTGCATTATAATTCTTAAAATATCCGTCCAGCCTGTCTTCAAGTCTTTTAACGGTTTTGTCAATATCAGCCTGGTCAGCTTTTTCTTCCAGCTGCTTTCGCAGGGTTCCGAACTGTCCGGCCATACCCAGTATCTCGGGCCCCCGGTAAATAGCCTCCCTGTAATACCAGCGAGAAAGGTTGTATTCCTTTATGATGTCATATCCTTTTTCTATGTCAGGCAGTGCCTGGCCGTATTTTGCTTTTCTTGCAGGATTGGCATTGACCCATTTCGTGAAACGGTCTTCCAGCTGAACTTTTTTATCGTATACTTTCAGCCTTTTCAATCCCTTTGTCTGGCCGATAAAATACTTCCAGTAATTCGCCGTACCTGCATATTTTGAAGCATATTGAATCCTGACTGCATCATCTGCATCCATTCCTTCGCGCATGATGGCAAGTTTTTCTTCCCTTATCTTAACGATTGTCATGTTCGATTCATCAACAGCCAGTTTAACGCCATATGAAGTAAGATACCTGTCGGTACCGCCCGGATAACCCATGATCATCGCAAAATCACCCTGCTTCACCCCCTTGGCTGAAACCGGAAGGTAGTATTTGGGTTTCATGGGGATATTCTCCTCGGCATATTCTGCCGGGCTTCCGTCAGGTGCGGTATAAACCCTGAAAAGGGAGAAATCGCCCGTATGGCGGGGCCACATCCAGTTGTCGGTATCCGCACCATACTTGCCAATGGAAGAAGGAGGTGCACCTACCAGCCTGACATCACGGTAGATCTCATAAACGAAAAGGTAAAACTCATTACCGTTGAAAAAGCTTCTTACGGTGGCATTATAATGGGTGTCTTCGGTAGCTTCGGCCTCGATCTCATCTCCGATATTGTTGATCGCCTCATTGCGTTCATCTTCTGTCATTCCATCATTTAATCCCTTCAGTACCCTTGACGTAACATCTTCGATGCGTACCAGGAAACGAACACTTAATCCGGGGTTGGGCAATTCTTCGTCCTTGCTCATCGCCCAGAATCCATCACTCAGGTAATCGTGTTCCACCGTACTGTGCGACTGGATCACGCCGTAACCGCAATGATGATTTGTGAGCAGGAGGCCTTCCGATGAAATAATTTCTCCCGTACAGCCGCCCCCAAAGATCACAACTGCATCTTTCAGGCTCGAATTGTTTACACTGTAGATCTCCTCAGGAGTAAGGTTCAGCCCCATTTTCTGCATATCAACATAATTCAGGCGTTCCACCAGCAAGGGGATCCACATGCCCTCATCGGCCCTGCTGTTCGTTGATACCAGCATCAATAAACCCGCAAAAAAGTAAAATAATTTTTTCATGTTCTTAATTATTAAATCCAGTTTCAATAGTTTATATTTTTTCAATTTACAGATAATTCAACACCCCGTATTTATACAAATTTCTCCCCTTTATCTATCCTCACATCGTTAACGATCTGGCGGATCTGTTGTTCATCAGATTTCTTGCATATCAGCAGGGCCCCTTCTTCTTCAACAATGATACAATCGCTGATCCCGTTGATAACAACAAGTTTATTCCGCGGTACATTGATAATGCAATCCTCGGTATTGTAAAGCATCACATTTTTTCCGGAAACTGCATTCTGCATATCATCCTTTTCCCTGATATCATGAAGCGCCCCCCAGGTACCCAGGTCAGACCATCCGAAATCAGATATTCGAACGTATACATTCGGGGCCTTTTCCATCACACCATAGTCAATAGATATATTCCGGCATACCGTATAGGTTTCATTGATGAAACTCTCCTCTGCCGGTGTATTGTACTTTTCAATGCCTTTTTCAAACAGCTCATCTACCTCAGGAAGATTTTCCCTGAATGATTTCATAATACTCTTAAGTGACCAGATAAATATGCCAGAATTCCAGAGGAAATCTCCACTTTGAAGAAAGGTCTCAGCCAGTTCAAGATTGGGTTTTTCTGTAAACGTCTTTACCTTTTTTATATTCTCGTCAGCGCTGTATACTGATTCATCGGTATACTGTATGTAACCATATCCTGTATCCGGGCGTGAAGGGGTGATGCCCAGGGTTAACAACCAATCGTTCTCAGATGCTGCTCTAAGCGTACTTTGAAGGGTACGAACAAACTCATCTTCCTTTAAGATAATATGATCGGAAGGTGCAACTACAACACAGGCATCCGGGTTTTTCTGCATGATCTTGTAATTCGCATAAGCTATGCAGGGCGCAGTATTCCTGCGCATGGGTTCACACAGCACCTGTTCCTCTGAAATACCCGGTAGCTGGCCCAGAACAAGTTCTTTATAAATACCATTGGTGACAATAAGTATATTTTCTGGCGGACAGAGCTTAGTAAGACGTTCAAACGTTTGCTGGAGCAGCGTTTTCCCCGTTCCGAGTATGTCGATAAATTGCTTGGGGTGGGAGGTGCGGCTCATGGGCCAGAATCGGGCACCGATGCCCCCGGCCATGATCACGCAGTAATAGTTTTTATTTGCTTTCATAATCCCTGGTTTCAAAAATGGGAATACAAAGGTAAGAATTTAAAAAAACTCAATATTTATGGGCTTTTAAGAAGTTCAACCCTGGCCAGGGCGCTGACAAGATATATCCTGTTATTGTCCGTTCTTGTACAACGATATCGCTTTCTGTTCAGACTGCCTTTTACAAATGTTTTTCCGTTAGGGATCCTGAACGTACTGCCCTCTTCGATTTCCTCAAGGGTTAAACAGGGGTCTTTGTCATACTGCTGCAATACCCTGCTAAGGTTCAGGTCTGCACCGCTTGAAGCATACGATTTGCTCATGTATTTTTTAAGGGCCTCATCCACATCATCCGGGAAGATGCCGGAATCCAAAAATGATATCATGAGCTGCCGGTAGGTGTCTTTCCACTCTTTGCCGTGCGCCTTTACACGGTTTCCATATTTTACCCATACCTGCTGGTGGGCGATCTCATGCACCAGGGTGATGAGGAAAGCATAGGGGTTCAGGTTATGGTTTACGGTGATCTGATGCCCCTTTCCCTTATGTGGAGAGCGGTAATCGCCAAGTTTTGAAGAGCGCGCTTTTGATATCCTGAGATGGATACGGTATTCCCTTAACCAGATCAAGATCGGATCGACAGCATCCCGGGGAAGGTATTTGGTAAGGATCGTCTTATATGCTTCCATATTCAACAACACTGCCTTGATCCAACGGATGAACATATGACCATGACGGACAGTCTCCGCACTTTCGTTTCTTCTTGACAGACTTCCGTTGTCCGTACCTGCTCGAGGCACAGGATGCCAGCAAAAAGCAGCTTATAAATATGATCCAAAATAAGCCGGCGGCAGTCTTCGTTCTAACTGGAAATGGATACATCCTACAAACCTAACGAATAAATAATTAAATTAGCATAAATTATAAGCAGAGTATGTTCAGGCATTTTGGCAGTTACCTTTTATTGATGCACCAGGTTTTTAGGCGCCCTGATAAAGGCAGAGCTTTCTGGAAACAGCTTCTGGTTGAATTTAAGAGCCTGGGGGTGGATTCCCTGGGTATCGTTGCCATCATATCCATATTTATGGGTGCAGTTGTAGCCCTACAAACAGCCTTTAACATCGATTCTCCACTTATTCCCGCTTATACCGTCGGGTTTACGACCAGGCAATCCATTATACTGGAATTCTCTCCAACGGTGATCAGCCTGATCCTGGCGGGGAAGGTGGGTTCACGGATCGCTTCGGAGATCGGGACCATGCGGGTGACAGAACAGATCGATGCCTTACAGATCATGGGAGTGAACTCGGCTAATTTCCTTATATTCCCGAAAGCAGTTGCAGCCATGATCTTTAACCCCATTCTGATTGTGATCAGCATGTTCCTGGGTATTTTTGGAGGATGGCTGGCATGTATTCTTACTGGTATTATCTCATCGGAAAATTTCGTTGAAGGGATCAGGGCCTGGTTCGATCCTTTTTCCATTACCTACGCGCTGATCAAAACCGTTGTGTTCGCATTCCTCATTGTCACCATATCTTCTTACCACGGATACAGAATTTCGGGCGGAGCGCTGGAAGTAGGTAAAGCCAGTACCATTGCAGTTGTTTACAGCAGTATTCTCATTATAATATTCAACCTGATCCTAACCCAGATGCTACTGACATGATTGAGGCAAGAAACATATCAAAATCATTTGGCGACAAGCAGGTGCTGAAGGATGTGTCGGTATGCTTCGATCCCGGCAAGACCAATCTCATCATCGGGCAGAGCGGTTCGGGCAAGACCGTACTGATGAAATGCGTGGTGGGCCTGATTGAAATTGATTCGGGTGAGGTTGATTTCGACGGAAGGATATACTCCTCACTGAAGATACGCCAAAAAAGAAAGATCAGGCAGGAACTGGGAATGCTGTTCCAGGGAGGCGCATTATTCGACTCACTTAGCGTTCAGCAAAATGTGATGTTCCCCCTGAACATGTTCACAAAAATGACTGCAAAGGAAAAACTCGACAGGGTGAACTTTTGCCTGGGAAGGGTGAACCTGGCCGATGCGAACAATCTCATGCCATCAGAACTCAGCGGCGGGATGGTTAAACGCGTTGCCATTGCAAGGGCAATATCGCTGAACCCTAAATACCTTTTCTGCGATGAGCCAAATTCAGGGCTGGATCCCAAAACAGCCAACACCATTGACGAGTTGATCAGTGAGATCACAAAGGAGTTCAAAATGACTACTGTCATTAACACGCACGATATGAACTCAGTATTGAATTTTGGCGACAATATTGCCTTTCTTTATGAAGGTAAGTTATGGTGGGAAGGGAATAAGGAGGAGGTGCTGCATGCGGAAAACAAAGAATTGAACGATTTCATTTTCGCAACCGAACTTACAAAAAGGATCAAATAATGAACTGGCTCGATATCGTTCTCGCCATTCCCATGCTGTGGTTCCTTTACAGGGGTTTCCGTAACGGGCTTATCATTGAACTCGCTTCCCTGGCAGCGCTGATCCTCGGTATTTACGTTGCATTGCACTTTTCATTCTACGTAGAGGGATGGCTGGTCGAAAATTTTGAGATCGGCGAAAAATACCTGTATATCATTTCTTTTGCCCTGACATTTATCATCGTTGCCGTATTGGTTTTTCTGGCCGGCAAGATCATCCACAAGCTGGTGGGTATCATATTCCTGGGATTCCTAAATCGTCTGGCAGGCGGTATTTTCGGACTGCTGAAAGCTGCCCTCGTGTTGAGTGTGATCCTCTATTTCGTCAATGGCTTCAATCCCGGCCTGATCAAAGCTGATGTGAAAGACAGTTCGGTTCTATATGATCCTGTTGAATCCATCGTGCCTTTCATCATACCCCGCCTCGACCTGGATCAGGTCGGCTTGCCGAATACTGAAAAACCCGAACACAGGGTTTAGGAAATTATCATATTTTGAGGCACCTGGTATAAAAATTGGTATATTTTACTTAAACGTGCATTAAAACGGTCATGTTCAACGTATTCAGAAGCGCTCCCGGAAAGGAAAATGCATCTGCACAACCTTCAGATGCCCGGCTTGTGCATGACTTTGTTTCGGATGGGAATACTGCCCATTTCGGATTATTGTTTGAAAGGTATTCACACCTGGTTTTCGGTCTTTGTATGAAATATCTGAAAAACACCGAGGATGCGGAAGATGCAGTGATGGGGATCTTCGAAAAACTGATGACAGAACTGCACAAGCACGATGTGAAAGACTTCAAGAACTGGCTGTACCGTGTTTCCAAAAACCATTGCCTGATGATACTGAGAAAGAATAAGGTTGACGACAGGGCAACGGAAAATATTATGCACGAAAAGAAGCAGGAGTTTATGGAAAACCTCTTTGGAACACATCTTAATAAGGAAGAGGATGTTGAGGGCATTTTAATATCTTTACATGATGCCGTAAACTCCCTTCGGGAGGAACAAAAAACCTGTATTGAATTGATGTATTTTGAACAGTGCTCCTACCAGGAGATTGCAGAAATAACCGGGTACGAACTGAAAAAGGTCAAAAGCTATATACAGAACGGGAAAAGAAATATAAAAAACATGCTGGTTCCGAAATGAACACATTCTCACATAAAGATGGTTTGTTTATGCCTTCCGGCTGTCTGAGTCCGGAAGCAATGGAGAGATATACCGGGAAACAACTTTCATCGGAGGAGATGAAGCTGGTAGATGAGCACCTTGCATCCTGTGCATTTTGCCGTGATGCCATTGAAGGGGCATCGCAAATACCCGATTTTGCCGCACACAGCGCCATGATCAACGAACGCCTGCGGAGCCGGTTCAGCTATATCCCCGGCAGGTCCGGAAGGAGCCCTTCATTAAGGAATTTTCTCCTGCCTGCTGCCGCCTCTGTTATAGTGCTGGTTGGCATCATAGCATGGTTCCATTATTTCTATCCCGAAAAACAGGAACTGGCTTTAGTAACAGATACCATTCCCGTGCATATTGATGAAATGGAGATGCAAGAGAAAGCCGAACCACCTGCTGCCCTTCCGGAAAAAGAAACGGCGGTAACCGTTGGAGGGGTCATGAACAAAGACGGGGATAAGGCTTTTACCATTCGCCCGGCTGAAACCGGATCAGAAACAGAAGAATTGAAACAGGAAACACCACATGAGATCACTCTGGCCGAAAAGGATGCGGTTGTACATGCCGCCACAGATGAATCCCATGTTTCAGAAATCGAAATTTCCGGTGAAACCGGGCAGGTGAGGGCGAGGGAAGAAAAAGGTGTTTCAGAGGAAACAGCATTAAATCCCGTACTTACTGAAAAACGTGCCCCTGCTACACGACAGATGGAAGGAAACGACAAAACTTTTGCAATAACTGAAAAGCAAGCTGAGTATCCCGGGGGACCGGATTCGCTACAGTCATTTCTCATCCATAATTTGCAATATCCGATAGATGTCGATCAGAAAAAAGACACTACTGTTACAGCCAGTTTTATTGTCAGTGAAAAAGGTGAGATCAGGGATATTAACATTGTGAGAAGTGCCGGAAAAGCCTTTGATGAAGAGGTGATCCGGGTGATCAGGCTTATGCCTGAATGGATTCCCGCAAAGCAAGGTGGAAAGCCAATAGCCGTGACATACAGTTTACCGGTTCGGTTCGAATCAGATTAGTGCTATTCGCCAGCCGATCCTTCCACCGCTTCGTTTCACTCAGCGTCGCCAGGATGATAGTTTCATTTTACAATCCGTACCGCCACCACCAATATATCCGTATCTTTGACGCATGATACTTGTAACGGGCGGCACCGGGCTTGCAGGTTCTCACCTGCTCCAGGAACTGACTTCAGGGGGAGAAAAAGTCAGGGCCCTGCGCCGCAAGAGCAGCAAAACCGATTTCGTTAAGCATGTATTCCATGCATATGCCAGGGATCCCGAAAAGCAACTGAAAATGATCGAATGGGTAGAGGGGGATGTCCTTGACATTTTCTCCCTTGAAGATGCCATGGAGGGGGTTACAAAAGTATATCATAATGCAGCTGTTGTATCATTCGATCCTTCCGACAGGGAACTGATGTACCGCGTAAATGCGGATGGAACAGCCAATGTGGTAAATGCCGCTCTCCAATGCGGTGTGAAAAAACTCTGCCATACCAGTTCAATTGCGGCACTGGGCCCTGCAAAGCAAGGAGGAACCATTGATGAATCCACCCAGTGGGTGACGTCAAAGAAGAATTCCCACTATGCCATCAGCAAGTTCAACGGCGAACGCGAAGTGTGGCGGGGCACGGCGGAAGGCCTCGATGCCGTAGTCATCCTTCCTTCTATCATACTGGGGCTGTCCGACATCAGCAACGGAAGCATGCAGCTTTTCAAAACCGTACTGAAAGGCATTCCTTTTTATACCCCCGGGATGAACGGTTATGTCGATGCACGCGATGTGGCAAAGGCACAGCTATACCTTATGGAAAGTAATATCGTAAATGAGAAATTCATTATCTCGGCAGAAAATATAGCTTACAGGGAAACAATGGGATTGATCGCAGATGGTTTGGGAAAGCGGAGGCCGTCGATTAAAGTGAATCCAGCAATGGCGCTGCTGGCAAGGTATTTCTTTAAAATCAAGAGCCTGCTAACAGGTACACACCCTATCGTCTCAAAGGAAACCGCGCGCACGGCAATGCTGGTTCACCGCTACAGCAACGAGAAATTCGTAAAGGCAAGCAAAATGTCTTTTATTCCTGTCAGGGATACCATCCGAAACATTTGCGATATCTATACTAAAAACAATTTCTTCATCAAATAATCTTAATTTTGCGTTCAACTGCAAACTTTAATCAACATTAAGCATGAAAAAAACAGTTCTTGTCTACTGGCCAAAGAAAGGAAACGTTGAAAACACAGCGAACAGGATAGCAAACCATTTCGATAAAAATGCTATTGATGTATTCACCATATCAGAGCTTGATGTAAACAGGCTTGCAGATTACGACCTGCTGATCTTCGGGGGTTCTACCATCGGCGCCGACAACTGGGAAGATGCACATACGAGCAAATGGTATGTGTTTTTCGAAGACCTGAAAAAGGTGAACCTGGATGGGAAAACCGCTGCCATTTATGGCCTGGGCGACCAGATCCTTTATCCCGAAAACTTTGTTGATGGAATGGTGATCATAAGGGATGAACTGATTGCTGCAGGTGCTTCTATCATCGGGCAATGGCCTGTTGAGGGTTATGAGCACACCGGTTCAAAATCGGAAGAAAACGGTTATTTCATTGGACTGGCACTCGACGATGACCAACAGGCCGAACAATCACCGGCCAGGATTGAGGGATGGGTCGGCATGTTGAAAAAAGAAATGGGTCTTTAAGCCAGCGGAACGGATCTCCAGGAATTACCTTCGAAAATCCACACATCTTCGTAGCCTGCTGCACGTAATGCTTCTGCAGCATCATCCACTCCTAAAGCCACTTCATCAGGTTTATGTGCGTCGGACGAGATCGTAACGGGAATCTGCAGTTTTGCCATCTCTTTCATGATGCCCGGACCCGGGAAAAAAGAATGATACCGCTTCATATATAATCCCCGCGTATTTATTTCAATAATGCAGTTATGTTGCTTCGCAACTTCAAGGCATTGCGAAACCAGGTCACGGTACCATTTCTCATCCTCAGTGAAAAAGTCATTGCGGTTGTGCATCATGATCTTATCGATATGACCAATTACTTCCGGTTTTTGTGATGCGATCATCCCCATAACCTGGTGGAAGTATGCCGTTACCGCGGTGCGGATGTTATTATTGAACAGTCCTTCAAGCCCATTTTTCCATACTTCCCGGTCGGGACCATCGATGAACCACATGCGATCGTCGGGGTGCTTTACCAAATGAACCGATCCGATGATATAGTCCAGGTTGAAGTTATCCTTCAGCAGCTTAAAACCAAGTGATACACCGGGAATGTAATCCGCTTCCAGAGCGGCGTATATATTAAGCTGCTCCTTATATTTTTCTTTCAGCCCCCGGATTTCCGTGACGTATTGGTTTAGCTGATGGACATCTTTCACTGAGAAGTTATTCTCAAAAGGCAGGGGGGCGTGCTCAGAGAATCCCAGTGATCGCAGCCCTTTTTCGATGGCAGCCTTAATGTATTCTTCCGGTTCAGCTTTTCCGTCGCTGTATGTGGTATGGGTATGGAAGTTGTGTTTGAACAAGGGTTGTTTTTGAGGGCAAAAGTATGAAAAGGATATTTGATTTTTGATTTTTGATCTTTGATATTAGACGTTAGAAGGGGATAGAAGAGAGAAGAAGTTTTTTATGGCCAGTGGCCATAAAAAACGGAGAGCGATGACCAATCGCTCTCCAAACCCAAATCTTAAAAATTATCAAAATGAAAAAATTAACCTAAATGTTAACCGTTTCAGTTCTTTATACGGTAAAAGCGATAAAAGTAACCCTTAAAAGACAAAAAAATTTACACAATTTTAACAAAACCACCTGGGTGTTTATCACGATGTATTCAGTATGAGACTGTTAGGTGTTGTATACAATTTTGTAAAATTTGTCGGCCCGGCGTACCAGACCCGGAACGGGAACGGAACATACCTCTCCCTGGCGTGCAATTCTTGTGTTTTTCTCATCAACGCGTATCTCTTCAACACTTCCCTCGATTACTCCTGTGGTGGGCCCGATAATGTAAAAATCTTCACCGGTTTCCAGGGCTGTGGCTTCGACCATGATCTCGGCCACACCGATCTTTGAATAGTAGTTCGTGATCTTTCCCACATAGATCTTCTTCCTGCTGGCCTGGCTGCCGTATTGCTCCGACCATTCGCCCAGTTTCCGGCCCAGGTAATAACCATCCCAGAAACCGCGGTTGTAGACCGTTTCCAGTTCCCTGTTCCATTCTTCAACTTTCTGCTGTGAAAAACTCCCATCAGCATAGGCCTCAACAGCCTCACGATAGCATCGCGTTACGGTTTTTACATACTCCGGGGATCTTCCCCTGCCTTCGATCTTTAATACGCTTACCCCGGCATCAAGTATCCTGTCGAGAAAATCGATGGTTTTTAAATCCTTTGGCGACATGATGTATTCGTTGTCCACCTCAAGTTCCATACCGGTATCTTTATCCGTAACGGTATAACTCCTGCGGCAAAGCTGCATGCATGCCCCGCGGTTGGCCGAATAGTTCATATTGTCGAGGCTGAGGTAGCACTTTCCGGAAACAGCCATGCAAAGGGCACCATGAACAAAAACCTCTATCTTTATCTTTTCACCTCCCGGGCCGGTAATATTCTCCCGCTCGATACCTTCGGTGATCGCCTTTACCTTATCAAGCGATAACTCCCTGGCCGTGACCATCACATCGGCAAAGGCAGCATAGAATTTTACTGCACCCAGGTTTGTAATATTGGTCTGGGTCGACATATGCACCTCTACACCCTTTTCACGGGCATATGCGATCACCGACTGGTCGGAAGCAATAATGGCACTCACGCCATGATCTTTTGCGGAATCGATGATACGGTGCATCTCCTCGATCTCATCATCATAGATCACGGTATTCAGGGTGATGTAGGACCTGACTCCGTGCTCATCGCATATGCGGGTGATCTCCTTCAGGTCTTCGAGCGTGAAGTTCTTCGAGGAACGGGACCTCATGTTGAGTTTCCCGATGCCGAAGTACACCGATCCCGCACCGCCCTGTATGGC
>JAZBOU010000112.1:0-17493 GCA_036351275.1 Bacteroidales bacterium | reverse complement strand
ATGGGGCTGCAGCTCTACCTTGAAAATGGGAAAAAATTGCTGATCGGTACGCAGAAACCACAAGAAATTCAGAAGGCTATGGAAGCCTTGTTGGGCGATGGGCGTTAGGTGTTGGGCACTTACAAAGTTCAAAGTTCAGATTTCAAGATCCCTCTCTGCAGCAATTCCTTCAATGCAATCTTAAACCATACCGTATAATGGTCCGGATTTTCTTGCACATCCTTCAGCAGCGCATCCACATCCACCCACTTCCAGTCCTCTACTTCTTCTGGATTGATCTCCGGATCTGCATTGTACCTGCCGATAAAAACATGATCCAGCTCATGCTCGGTCAGCCCGTGATCGAAGGGAGCTTTGTAGATAAAACTCAGGACCTCCTCCATCTTACAGTTAAAGCCCATTTCCTCAACGATCCTGCGCCGTGTAGCCGCCTCAAGTGTCTCTCCCGGCCTGGGATGGCTGCAGCATGTGTTGGTCCATAATCCGGGTGAGTGATACTTCGACAATGCACGTTGTTGCAGCATCATCTGCCCCGTATCATTGAATATGAATATGGAAAATGCTCGATGCAGCAAAGCTTTCTCATGAGCCTCGATCTTCTCCATCGAACCGATCTCATTGTCATTTTCATCTACCAGGATCACGAATTCTGCTGCCATTGCAAATTAAATTTCTGCAAAAATAATTCTTTTATCCCCGGGTACAAACCCGGGGCCAATAATATGTGACCCCGAAGGGGTCAAACAGCATTATCAGCATGTAATGGAGCCGATGATGAAAAAAAAAATGCAAAAAAACTTGACTTATGAAAATAAATCATTGTATCTTTGACCGACCGTTCAATCAATAAAATTATGCCACGTACACCGGAACAATTTGAACAGATCAGGGGAGAGAAGCGAAAGCATATCATGGAGGTTGCACTCCGGCTTTTCGCGATGGAAGGATATCATGCCACATCGATCAGTGAGATCGCTTCCGAAGCCGGGATATCAAAAGGACTGATGTACAATTATTTCGAAAGTAAAGAAACCCTTATGCTCAATATCCTGGAACTGGGCATGAATCAGCTGGCTGAACTTTTCGACCCGAATAATGATGGTGTGCTTACAGAAGATGAATTTGATTACCTGGTTGAAAGATCAATTGATGCAGTTATCAATAATCCGACCTATTGGAGGTTGTATTTCGGGATCCTGATGCAGGCAAATATCTACGACATGGTAAAGGAAAAGTACAGTGAAGTCCTTGAAGATGTTATGAAGCTGCTCATTGACTATTATACAGAAAGAGGAGTGGAAGATCCACTGGGTGAAGCCCTGTTGTTTGGTGCCATGATGGACGGTGTTGGTATAAATTACCTGCTGAACCCGGAAATGTTCCCCCTTGATAAGATCAAAAAACAGATCATCGAGAAGTTTGGACACAAAATGAATAATGAATAGGGAACATGGAATAATGAACATGGAATAAGGAACATGGAATAAGGAACATGGAATTATGAACATGGAATAATGAACATGGAATAATGAATATGGAATAATGAATTATGAATATTGATATACAGTGAAACAATAGAACCATGAAACAAACAACCATCATCATCCTTGCAATGCTACTGGCAGTGCCGGTTCTAGAAACCGATGCACAGGATCTGTCAGCAACAGAAATTATTCAAAAATCGACCGACCTGTTGAATGGGGAATCCAGCAAGGGGACCATGAAGATGACCGTGGTGAGGCCTTCCTGGTCGAGGGAAGTAACCATGAAGAGCTGGTCGATGACCGATGAGTACTATCTTATCCTCATCACAGCACCAGTTAAAGATAAAGGCCAGACCTTTCTGAAAAGGCAAACCGATATGTGGAACTGGATGCCCTCCATAAACAAAATGATCAAGATCCCCCCCTCCATGATGAGCCAGTCGTGGATGGGCTCTGATTTTACCAACGACGACCTCGTTAAAATGAATTCATACGTGAACCAGTATACGCACAAGATCGTGGGTGAAGAAGTGGTGGAAGGTCATGACTGCTATAAGATCGAGCTTTTACCTAAACCTGATGCAGCGGTGGTCTGGGGAAAAGTGCTGGCATGGATCTCGAAAGAGGAATACTACCAGCTGAAACTTGAATTCTATGACGAAGACATGGAACTTGTGAACAGGCAGGAATGCTTCGACATCAAGCAGTTCGGCGACAGAAAATTACCGTCCATGCTCGTAATGACGCCGGTGGATGAGCCGGGGAATAAGACCATCATCGAAATTCTTGAAAATGAATTTAACATCGATATAAATGAGTCGTTCTTTTCACAGCAGAATATGAAAAAAATAAGATAGGCTATGGGGCTGAAGAAATCAGAAATCAGAATTTGAAATCAGAAATCAGAAATAATCAACACCCAACATTGAAGTAATGAAAGAGTATTTTAAAATAGCCTGGCGAAACCTCTGGCGGAACAGGAAGCGCACGCTGATCACCGTTGCCTCGGTATTTTTTGCCGTATTCCTGGCACTGCTCATGCGGTCCATGCAACTGGGATCCTACGACGCCATGGAACGCAATACCATTAAGAACACGACAGGTTACATACAGATCCATGCTCCCGGCTACTGGGATGACAAGACCATTAACAATATTTTCAGCGATGACGGCATTTCCGGTGAGATTGAGGAATTGCCCAATGTCACACTGAGTGTTCCGCGCCTCGAATCATTCGCACTGGGATCCTCCGGGACCCAGACCAAAGGGATTGCCGTGATCGGCACCGATCCGGAAGTTGAAAATGCTGCCAGTGGACTTGAAAAACGCATCATCCAGGGAGAGTACCTTGAAAAGGGTGACGATGGGGTACTGGTAGTGGTCAACCTGGCAAAATTCCTGAAGCTGGGCGTTGGCGACACCATTACACTGATCAGCCAGGGCTACCACGGCGTTACGGCAGCCGGCATCTACCCGGTAAAGGGGATCATCGAATTCCCTTCAACCCAGATGAACAATAAACTGCTGTACATGGACCTGTCGCAGGCACAGTATTTATATGGAGCACCCGACATGCTCACCTCGATATCCATTATGCTTGATAAACCCGACAAACTCGCATCCGATACCACCGCCATCAGGGAAATGATCGGCCCTGATTATGAGATCATGGAATGGCGGGAAATGAATCCCGAAGTGGTGCAGGGCATCGAAAGTGATAATATCAGCGGGATGTTCATGCTGGGCATTTTATATGTTGTAGTGGGTTTCGGAATACTGGGTACCATGATGATGATGACCCTCGAAAGGAAAAGGGAATTCGGTGTGATGGTCTCGGTGGGCATGCAGCGGCACAAGCTTTCCCTCATCGTATTGGTGGAAACGCTTTTTATTGCCCTGATCGGAGTTATATCCGGCATTATCGGTGCCTTGCCGCTGATCTATTATTTCCACCTGAACCCTATAAAACTGACCGGCGAAGCAGCCAAGGCCATGCTCGACATGAATGTGGAACCTGTTATGCCCTTTTCCACCGACCTGGTGATATTCTATAACCAGGCCATCGTGGTACTGGTGCTGACAATAATCGCAGTACTATACCCGCTCATGGTGATACACCGGTTTAATGTCCTGAAAGCAATAAGAGGGCGGTAACAAAACTTAAATATTAATTAGAAATTAATGCAACACCCAACACTCAAAACTTTGAAAAAATGATTTGGTCCGTAGCATGGAGAAACGTCTGGAGGAACAAACTCCGCAGCCTGGTGGTCATCCTCGCCACAGCCATTGGCCTGTACGGCAGTCTTTTTATGGTTGCCCTCATGAATGGCATGATGAAGCAGAAAGTAGATGCAACCATCGAAAATGAGATCTCCGATATGCAAATACACAACCCGAAATTCCTCGAGAATGAGTCGATCTCCTACGCCATCCCAGAGCCGGAAAAAGTTGAAGAAATACTGGATAGTGAAGAAGGCATTAAGGCCTATTGCATGAGAGCCAAGGCCACCGGCATGGCCAGCACAGCCCGTTCAGGGAACGGGGTCATGATCAACGGGATCAACCCTGAAAGCGAAATGAAAGTCACAGCCATCCATAGCAAACTGAGTGATGGCAAATATTTCGAAAAGAACTCACGCATTGCTTCCATCGTAATTTCAGCCAGGCTTGCCGATCAACTCAAAACAGGCGTCGGTAAAAAGGTTGTGCTCACTACTGCCGCGCTGAACGGGGAAACAGCGCAGGCACTTTTCCATGTGGAAGGGATCTACCGTACCTCCAATACCGTTTTTGACGAGCTGAATGTTTTTATCCGTACCGAAGACCTGATGAAAATGGTCCAGCCGGATACGAACATCGTTTCTGAAATAGCCATTATGTATCATGACAATGTTGATATCAAACAGGCGAAGGCGTCATTGTCGGAGAAACTTCCCGCTTTAAGCGTGCAGACCTGGAAGGAACTGGCACCAACCGTCCTGGCCCTGCTGGCCATGATGGACCAGTTCGGGTTCATCCTGATCATGATCATCCTGCTTGCCCTCACCTTCGGGATCATTAACGTGATGCTGATGGTGATCATTGAGCGTACCAGGGAACTGGGTATGCTGATGGCGATCGGGATGAACCGCTTCAAAGTGTTCAGGATGATCATGCTGGAAACCATTTTCATGTCGGTAACGGGTGCGGTGATCGGCGTAGTGATGACCATCATCACCGTAAACCTGACAGCCCGGAACGGGATCAACTTTGCGTCATGGTCGGAAGGATTTGAAGCACTGGGATACAGTTCACACGTTTTCCCGGTCATTGCAACTTCATTTTACGTATTCCTGGGCTTCATGGTGATCATTGCTGCCATGCTGGCCTCCGTCTGGCCGGCACGCAAAGCGCTGAAGCTACAGCCGGCAGATGCAGTGAGGGATGAAACCTAGAATGATAGAAGAGAGAAGAGAGAAGAGAGAAGATAGAAGATAGAAGAGAGAAGATAGAAGAGAGAAGAGAGAAGAGAGAAGAATTATAAAATGAAAAAACTGATTACATATCTCGGGTTTCTTGTCGCGGTGCTTCCGCTGCTTAGTGGTGGTTTGGTTATGGGCCAGGCGCCTCAGCTCAACGAAGAGAAATACTGGGTATACCGCGAAAGGCTCAGGAATGAGTTTATGATCGGCATAGGACCGGGCATGGGCATGAGCACTCCGGCAGGTGTAAGGGATACTGTTTCCGGGATATTGCAGTGGACAGATGCCACCATGGACCTCGGGCAATACATCGGTGTGCTGGCCATGGAATACAGGATACTGGAGAACAAAGGCATGGACACTGATGAAACTGTTGAGGAACTGTTTTACGCCCTGTATGCACTGAACCGCCTGGATTACAATGCAGAGCGCTTTTTTGGCGGGACACGCAGCCTGAACGGCTTTTTCATGCGCGACGATATCGATGAGGATTCACTGGATATGACCGCCATACTGGAACACCTGAACCAGGGCCTGTCAGAGCCGAAGATCACCGGCCTCGACAGCGACCATATGGACGAGATACCCCGGAACAACGAAGAGAGCCTCGACCAGGCCATACTGCTGATCACCGGACTGGGACTGGTGGAAAGATGTGTCCCTGAGAATGTCGTGTACACGGAAAACAAGAACGTCATGCAATTCCAGGATTTCGAAACCTCCATTCAGCTGGAAGCCAGGAACATCATCACCCGCATCGTGAACTATATGAAAGAGGGCGACTCAACAGTCGTGACACTGAACCCTGGTGACCCCAACCTATACGGTATAGAGGGAGATGCATGGGATTTTATTATTAAGAACCCCGTAACCTACGAACCGGTATTGAGGGGAGAAAATGCTTTCCTTCTGTCAAAAGGTTTCACCACCTCCAAGTATCATTTTACAGGGCTTGAATCGCTCACGACAGACCTTTCGATAGATACCGTAGCTGATACCATATTCAAATCGTTTGAGATGTACATCGTCCCGAACGACCAGGATTTTAAGGTCATCAACCTAAATGCCATGTCGAATTACTGGCCGGATGGCTTGCAAACTGACACCACAAATACCGGATACAATGCCAAAAAACTGGGACCAAGAGCACAGGCACAGGCTTACGAATGGATCCCCATGTTGCATCAAGTGGTATTCGGTGGTGAGAACAATTACCTCATGAGTGAAGTACCCCCGGATACACTCTACTACAATGATCCCGGGGGGTATTATGCGTACCTCATCAATACAGCGCCGGGAACGGGACCTTACAACTATGGCGACAGCATCTGGCCAGGCTGGGAATGGAGCTCTACATCCAGGACCATACAACCCGGCAGGCGCGGGGAAACCGGGAACGCCTTTCCCGGAAACTACAACGGGCTGGATTACATGATCTATTACAACATGTACACAATTTTATTCCCGCCGGGAGTGTCAACAGGTGAAAAAGCAACTGCTGATGTTCGTATTTACCCCAACCCTTTCAGCAACACGCTGCACATTGCACTTGAACATACTGCCACGTATGAAATATTTTCCGGGAATGGGCTGCTCGTAAAGAGGGGTGCTTTAAATACGACCGGAGGGCAAACGGGCCGAAGAGTGGCAAGATTAGATGTGAAGGATATCAGGCCCGGGATGTATATCATCAGGATCACAGACGAATACAATAATATTCATTCAAAAATAATAATCAAACAACACTACTAAAACTAATAAGATGTCAATTATTCAGATCAAGGATTTGCATAAAGTTTACGACGAGACAAAGGTACCCGTCTACGCACTCAATGGCGTCAGTTTGACCATAAAAGAAGGTGAATTTACAGCCATCGTAGGCCCGTCAGGCTCTGGCAAGACCACCCTGCTCAACATGATCGGTGGGCTGGATACCCCCAGCAGCGGCCATGTGATCATTAACGGTACCGAAGTGGGCTCTCTCAAGCCACGCAAACTCATCGATTTCCGCCTGCACAACATCGGCTTTGTGTTCCAGGCCTATAACCTCATTCCCGTGCTGACAGCCATCGAGAACGTGGCCTTCATCCTGCAGCTGCAGGGAGAACCAAAAGACAAACGCCAGAGGCGCGCCAAGGAGCTGCTTGAGGCAGTCGGGATCGGTGATAAAGCCCATCAGCGGCCGGGAAACCTCTCCGGCGGGCAGCAACAGCGTGTGGCCGTGGCCAGGGCACTGGCATCAAAACCCAAGTTTATCCTGGCCGATGAGCCAACAGCCAACCTTGATTCAAGCTCAACGTCGGAATTGCTTGATATTATGCAGAAAATGAACGAGGACTCGAAAACGACCTTCCTCTTCTCCACCCACGACCAGCGCGTGGTGGATAAGGCCAGGAGGGTGATCACCATCGAGGACGGAAAAGTAGCTTCTGATGAGAAAATTAGTTAGTGCCATACTGATTGGGATACTCTTTTCCTGCGCACATGCACAGGAAAAGAGTAAATCATGGACCCTGAACGGCCACCTGCAAAGCCTGGGAACGGTATGGGTGCAGGACTGGGAAGGAACCTGGCAAACGCAGACCGATATCAAGAACAGGCTGGATTTTCGGTGGTACCCCGGGAACTTCAGCATGCATATCGGTATGCGAAACAATTTTTCCTTCGGGATGATCCCGAGCCTCTACTACCCATATCTGGGCAAAGTAATAGAAGAAGATCCCGCTTATCTTGATGCGACCTGGGTTATTGCAGAAGATACATCTTATTACCTGGTATCCAACTTCGATCGATTCAACCTTAGCTACACAGCAGGAAATTTCCAGGCCACCGTGGGGCGGCAGCGTATCAACTGGGGGATCAACTACGTGTGGAATCCCAACGACATCTTTAACACCTTCGATTATTTCGACTTCGACTACGTTGAGCGGCCCGGCTGCGATGCGGTGCACCTGCAGTATTATACCGGCCCGGCCTCTTCGGTGGAAGCTGCCGTCAAGATCGACCGCAATGAGGAGCTAACCCTGGCCGGGATGTACAGGACGAACAAATGGGGTTACGACTTCCAGTTCCTGGGAGGATACATGACCGGCGATTATGTGCTGGGTGCGGGATGGTCGGGCGACATCAAAGGTGCCGGCTTTAATGGTGAGATGAGCTATTTCCAGCCGGAAGAGAATTTCGGCGATACCAGCGGGGTATTCGTGGGCTCGGTGGGGGTGAATTACACCTTTAAGAACAGCCTGATGATGCAATTCGCAGGCCTCTACAATAGCAACGGAACAACCGGCCCTGCCGGGATGGGCGTAGGATTTTTCATCCCGGTGGAACTATCGCCCAAAACCCTCAGCCTGGCGAGATGGTCAACTTTCGGAAACCTCTCCTACCCTGTTACACCCCTGTTTACTGCCAGCCTGGCCAGCATCTTCAATCCCAATGACAAATCGTGGTTTGTAGGTCCGACCTTCGACATCTCCCTGAGCGACAACATCTCGCTCCTGATTACCGCCCAGATGTTCTACGGCGATGACGGAACGGAGTTCGGGGATTACGGGAAGCTGGCGTACGGAAGATTGAAGTGGAACTTCTGAAAAAAGAAGATCGAAAAACGAAGATCGAAGATCGAAGTCCTTTTAAGCCAGTTGAACTTTATACCACATACCCTATACCACATACCTCATACGCTAAACGAATTTCCCGGCCCCGAAGGGATGCCAGGCAGGTGTATTTCTCATTGTCGATTCTGCATTTCGGATGTTACATGTTTCATTTGGCTGTCAATTTAAGGGCGGTATGCCTTTTAAACCAAATGACACATGCCACACTAAACATGAGCAATTCACAACGAGCAATTCCGTTAATCCTGAATGGGTGCCATAATGTGTAGTTTCAGGATGGTGTCTTCATTTGTAAACCACGCATTTAAAGTTGTAAATTAGCTGGTGAACATTACGCGTACGTTAACCATACAAAAAAAAAGGGGCCGCAGCCCCTTATCAAATTGCACTTGCTTCTAACTACTTATCGAAAAGATAATTGTATGTTTGCCCCCCGGTTGTAAGGGTGAGGGTATACTCACCTTTGCTAAGATTCTTAATGTTAAAAATCCTTTCGTAAGACATATCGCTTTCAGCCTTCTCTTCATATAAAACTGTAACTTCGTCATTAACGGGCAATTCATCCTCCAGAGTTAAATAAACTTCACCCTGATCCAGATTCATGAAACTGATCGTAAGCATATCATCATTGATCCAGAATACTGGACGGTAGCTGATATCTTCCCTAAGAATATTCATTTCATTCATTTCAACCTCAAAGGTCGTTTCCACTACTTTGTGCTGTGTAATGGTTTTAAAGGTGTAGATTCCATTTTCCATTTCGGAAAAATCATACATTTTCCCGGCATTGTCGTCCCTGGCTACCATGTCTGAATAGATCATGTCGCCATCCTGATCGAGCACGGATACATAGGTTTCCATATCCGATGGCACGCTTATCTGCATAGCTCCGACAGCACTTTCTTCCATGGTTCTGACTGTAGTAGAAGTCGGGTCGTTGCTTGCTGATGCATTCATGGAAAATCCTGCCACAATTAGCAGTGCCAGTCCTGTTTTAAAAATTCCTGCTGTTTTCATAATTTTATTTTTTTGACTCGTTTTGTTTAATTTTTTTCATAATTA
This sequence comes from Bacteroidales bacterium, assembly GCA_036351275.1. GTDB lineage: Bacteria > Bacteroidota > Bacteroidia > Bacteroidales > B18-G4 > B18-G4. Next base: position 7,866 of record JAZBOU010000112.1, on the reverse strand, counting down.
CTTAAACATATAACCCCTGACAGTTAAAATTGTTCAAAATAAATTGTTAAAAAAATGCTAATAGTTCAGGAGACTGAGTACGGCAGGCTTTTATAATGCATTTAAAGTTACTGCGTAGACAGGTTAAGTGAAGAATAAGTAAGCAGGCATTGTTTTAGAAAGCTAAAACTGAACAGAACCCGGTGACTCCGGCATAAGCAATGTGACCCGGGGGATGTTCATTAGTTGACATTTCCTGCAAAGACCAGTATCTTTGTGACAGCACTAAACAATCTGGCTGTAAAAGTTGTTTACGATCTAGATACTTGCATAAAAGCCAGGAGTAAACTAAACCAATCGCATAGAGAAATTTGCAATTTAATAGTAAATCAAAAATTCACACTATGAAAAAGCTTGTTTTTTTATCATTCATCGGACTATCTGCACTGCTTATGATCAGTTGTAATCAGCTTAACCAATCGCAGACAACTGAAGAAAAAAGCGTAAAATCTGAAAAGATCACAACTGTAATGACCAAACAAATGCAGGATGCATTAACACCTGATGCTGTATTGGAAGATTTAATGGCGGGTAATGAGAGATACATCTCCGGGGAAATGCAAAACCGTGATTTTCCTGCACAGGTTTCTGCCACGACAAGCGGGCAATATCCCAAAGCTGTTATTTTAGCATGCATCGATTCCCGGGTACCGGTCGAATATATTTTTGATCAGGGTGTTGGGGATATTTTCGTGGTTCGGGTAGCCGGGAACATTGAGGATGAAGAGTTACTTGGCAGCATGGAATATGGCGTTGGCGTTGCAGGATCAAAACTCTTGATGGTACTGGGCCATGAGAATTGTGGCGCCGTAAAATCTGCGATCGACAAAGTTGATGTTGGCAGTGATAATGTTGATGCCCTGCTCGGTCAGATAGAACCAGCTATCCAGGAAATCGAGGGAGACCGGGATGCTAAAAACAAAGCCTATTTTGATGAAGTCATCAAAAACAATGTAAACCAAACGGTTGAAGACATCAGGAACAGAAGCGAGATTATCAGCAGCCTGGAAAAAGAGGGTAAAATAAAAGTAGTCGGTGCTTATTACAGCCTGACAGATGGTAAAGTCACCATCCTGGAAGAAGGTGCTCACGAAGAGCATGAGCATTAGACACTCATTGATCATATCAGGCTTCGAATAATACCGTTAGAATAAAAAAGCTGGTATTTTAAGTTCAAATCATGTTGATCCGGTGAAAGCCTGGAAAACGAAAAACGGTTTTGAGATCCATCATCTTTTGCATGGTAGGTGTAATGTATATTGCTTAAGAACCGATGACCATAACGTAATTGTTGACACCGGTACGAGAAAAAATTTCGATACGCTCAGAAACGTACTGGACGAACCGGGCTATGCTGAACCGGGCATCGAACACCTGGTCCTGACCCACACCCATTACGACCATTGTCAATCAGCTCGCCGGTTAAAAGAAAAATACGATTGCAAAATCGTTGTTTCCTCGAAAGCGAAAGCTTCGATCGCAAATGGCTATACCCGTTTGCCGAACGGAACGAATTTTTTGTCAAATACTATTGTCAGGATGGGCCGCAGGATAGGAAAGCCCAAATACGGCTATGATCCTTTCGAAGCGGATATCCTTGTAGATGGAGATTATCACCTCAGAATCGGGGATGTGGATGTTACGATCATCGAAACACCGGGGCATTCATCGGATTCAATATCTATCCTGGTGGATGATGAAGTTGCGCTCGTGGGAGATGCCATGTTTGGCGTGCTCAAAAACAGCATTTTCCCACCATTTGCCGACGATATCAAGATGATGATACGTAGCTGGGGCAAGTTGCTGGATACTGCCTGCTCCACTTTCTTACCCGGGCATGGGAAAGCAGTCGGCCGCGAACGTTTGCAAAGCCAGTACGAAAAATACGCACGAAAATACCCTTTTGAATAACGAATAACGAATAACGAACATGGAATAAAGAACATGGAATAAAGAACATGGAATAAAGAACATGGAATAACGAACATGGAATAACGAAACCATTAACCAGCAACCAGCAACCATGATCGAAAAATACACCTTACTCGCAATCTTCGGCATTGCCATGGCCCATTTTGAGGGCGTGGTGGTGGTTTACCTGCGCAAAGCTATTGGCATACTTGATGCCAGGCCTAACCGGGAAGTCCTGGAGAAGGTCCCGAAGAAATATATCAACATTGAGATGACTCGCGAAGCTGCTACCATTATTATGCTTGCAGCACTGGCGCTGCTGGTCGGCACGGACTGGCTTAACATGATCATCGTCTTCCTCTGGACCTTTGCCTTCTGGGACCTTTTCTATTATCTTTCTCTTTACCTCCTGATCAAATGGCCCTCAAGCATGAAGACCATCGATGTGCTCTTTCTCATCCCTAAACCCTGGATAGCACCCGTCTGGTTCCCGATCGGCGTATCATCGATAACGATTATTGTAATTGCTATCCTGCTGCTGACATCGGTGGTTTAGAAACTATAGACTATAGACGGGTGATGTGAGACGCGAAACATGATCCTTTTGGTAACGGTTTAGATGCCATATCTCAATTGTGGTGATGGCATATCCTGAATATCTTTATTTTCTGGAAATTGAACTTAACTTGTGCAAGGTTGTTTGAATAACAAAGTACTTAAAGTATGAAGGTTTTAGTAGTCGGTGCTACTGGCGCCACCGGAACACTTCTCTTAGAACAACTCCTTGAACGCGGTCATGAGGTAAAGGCTATAGTTAGATCGTCTGAAAAAATTCCTCAACCTGTAAAAAACCACGCAAAGCTGAAACTTATCGAAGGTGAATTGTTAAAGCTTGATGATGAGGAAATGGCACAGCATGTGAAAGGATGCGATGCAGTCGCCTCCTGTCTTGGCCATAACATCACAATCAAAGGTATGTATGGACATCCCCGCAGGCTGGTAACCGATGCCGCCAAACGCTTAACTAAAGCAATTGCTGCCACACATCCTGAAAAGAAGGTAAAATATATACTCATGAACACCAGCGGAAACAGAAACAGAAGCATCAAAGAACCGATCGCTTTAGGGCAAAGGATGGTAACAGCCTTATTGCGACTGCTGCTTCCCCCGCATGTAGACAATGAGAAAGCAGCTGATTTCTTGTGGAGAAATATAGGCAACGAACATAAACAACTGGAGTGGGTGGCTGTTCGACCGGATGGATTGATCAATGAGGATAAAATAAGTGAATATGAGATCCATCCCTCCCCGATACGAAATCCCATTTTCAACCCCGGAAAGACAAGCAGGATCAATGTTGCCCATTTTATGGCTTCATTAATAGATGATGATGAGATCTGGCAAAAATGGAAAGGCCAGATGCCGGTAATCTATAACGAGCAACCAGCAACGATTAACGAGTAAGGAGTTACCAGTAGCCAGCAGAAAAAAAACTTATTTTTATTGCGTATGTGAAAAGAATAGCCTATTTTTGCAGCCCGAAATTAGAAAGATAAATAACAGTATGTATTTAACGTCAGAAAATAAAAAGGAAATTTTCAAGGAGTATGGTAAGTCGGAATACGATACCGGCTCAGCTGAAGGCCAGATTGCGCTGTTTACATTCCGCATCAAACACCTTACTGACCATCTGAAAATCAACAAGAAGGATATCGCCACCAGGCGGTCGCTGGTATTACTCGTTGGTAAAAGGAGAAGGCTCCTCGACTACCTGAAGAAAAAAGATATCGAAAGATATCGTGCGATAATCAAGAAATTAGGAATCAGGAAATAATGTTCCTTCCAACCCGGAACAAAAAAAGGCAATCGTACATCGTGATTGCCTTTTTTTGGTACGACGCTGACGTAAACCTTAAAAATCATGACACAAAAAGGAATTGAGAAATCATTCTTGCTGAAGGACGGCAGGACGATTTCAATTGAAACCGGCAGGCTGGCAAAGCAGGCCGACGGTGCTGTTGTGGTACGCATGGGCAACACCATGGTGCTGGCAACGGTAGTAGCAAATAAAGAAGTTAGGGAAGGATTCGATTTTCTTCCGTTAACCGTAGAGTACAAAGAAAAGTATGCCGCCACAGGTAAATTCCCCGGCGGTTTCTTCAAGCGTGAAGCCAGGCCTTCCGAGCAGGAGATCCTGACCTCCCGTTTGGTAGACCGTGCCCTCCGCCCATTGTTTCCCGACAACTGGCGTTTTGAAACACAGGTACTCCTGAGCCTTATTTCAGGTGAAAAGGATGTTGCGCCCGATGCCCTTGCGGCACTGGCAGCCTCCTCAGCACTGATGGTATCTGATATACCTTTTGCTGGACCAATCTCTGAGGTCAGGGTAGCCCGCATCAACGGGATCTTTATGATCAACCCACCTCTAAGCGCACTGGAAGATGCCGACCTCGACCTGATCGTGGCAGGCACACTTGACAATATCAATATGGTTGAAGGCGAGATGAAAGAAGTATCTGAAGCCGATATGCTGGAAGCCATAAAATTTGCACATGATGCCATTAAAGAACAGTGTGCAGCCCAGATGGAACTGGCGGAAATGGTTGAAAAATCAAAAGTGAAACGTGAAGCTGAACCGCTTCCCTCCAACGAAGAACTTGAGCAGAAAATGAAAGAGGCCACATATGATAAAGTAGTGGGCCTTGTAAAATCATTTAACACAAACAAGCACGAACGCACCGACGATGTCAAAGCGGTTCGTGATGAATTCCTGGAAACCCTTTCCGAAGAAGAACTGGAAGAAAACGAAGGCTTGCTCAAAGAATACTTCCACGACATGCATAAGGAGATCGTCCGCAATGTAGTCCTGGACGAAAGGATCCGTCTGGATGGCCGCAAGCTCGATGAGATCAGGCCTATCTGGTGTGAGATCGATTACCTTCCTTCTGCACATGGTTCAGCCATCTTTACCCGTGGTGAAACACAATCGCTGGTAACCACCACCCTCGGGACAAAAATGGATGAGCAGGTCATCGACGGAGCTGTGATCGAAGGCAAATCGAAGTTTATCCTTCATTACAATTTCCCGGGATTCTCAACAGGAGAGGCAAAACGCATCATGGGTACCAGCCGGCGTGAAATTGGACACGGCAACCTCGCCATGCGTGCCCTTAAAGGGATGCTTCCAAACTCAGATGAAAATCCATACACCATCAGGATCGTATCGGATATCCTCGAATCGAACGGTTCATCATCAATGGCAACGGTCTGTGGCGGAACACTTTCACTGATGGATGCAGGTGTAAAGATCAAGAAACCTGTGTCCGGTATTGCCATGGGACTGATAGCAGATCCGGAAAGCGGAAAATATGCCGTTCTCTCAGATATTCTGGGTGATGAAGATCACCTCGGCGACATGGACTTTAAAGTTACCGGTACCAGTGATGGGATCACTGCCTGCCAGATGGATATTAAAGTGGATGGCCTATCATATAAGATCCTGGAAGAAGCGCTGGAACAGGCCAGGAAGGGACGCCTGCATATTCTTGACGAAATGGCCAAGACCATCAGCGAACCGCGTGAAGATTACAAACCTCACGTACCAAGGATCGAGAAGATGATTGTTAGCAAAGAATTCATTGGCGCAATTATTGGTCCGGGAGGAAAAATAATACAGGATATTCAGGCCACGACCAATACCGTTATCACCATTGAGGAAGAAGGTGAATTTGGCCTTGTGGATATTTCATCGGAAGACAAAGATTCGATTGAAGCTGCCAAAAACAGGATTAAACAGATCATCGCAGTCCCTGAAGTTGGCGAAGTATATAATGGTAAAGTGAAAACCATCACTAATTTTGGTGCATTTGTCGAGATCCTTCCCGGTAAGGACGGCCTGCTCCATATTTCCGAGATCGACTGGAAACGTACTGAAGACGTAGAAAAGGTACTTCAGGTCGGACAGGAACTGGAGGTGAAGCTCATCGGGCTTGATCCGAAGACCGGAAAGCTTAAGCTATCTCGTAAAGTGCTGCTGCCCAAACCGGAACAAAAACCGAAAAATTAGTGTAACACACGCATAGGCTTTTCGTATAAGAATCAAATTGATTTTTGGTTTATGAGGCAACTTAAAATTACTAAGCAGGTTACGAACAGGGAAACTGCTTCGCTCGACAAGTATCTCCAGGAGATCGGCAAGGTAGAACTGATCACCGCCGACGAAGAAGTAGCCCTTGCTCAGCGTATCAAGCAAGGCGATCGTATCGCCCTTGAGAAGCTAACCAAGGCCAACCTCAGGTTCGTGGTTTCTGTATCGAAACAGTACCAGAACCAGGGTCTGAGCCTCCCCGACCTCATTAATGAAGGAAACCTGGGCCTTATAAAAGCTGCGCAGCGTTTCGACGAGACAAGAGGATTTAAATTCATCTCATATGCTGTTTGGTGGATCAGGCAATCCATATTGCAGGCCCTGGCCGAACAGTCGCGGATCGTCAGGCTGCCCCTGAACAAGATCGGATCCATCAACAAGATCAACAAGGCATACGCCAAACTCGAGCAGGAGCATGAGCGTGAGCCTAATGCTTCCGAAATCGCGGGCTTGCTGGAGATCACCGAGAACGAGGTAAAAGAATCCATGAAAAACTCCGGAAGGCATGTTTCCATGGACGCTCCACTGGTGCAGGATGAAGACAACACCATGTATGATGTGCTGAGAAGTGATGATTCCTCAACACCCGAATCACAGTTGCTGTATGAATCGCTTAAAAAAGAGATCGACAGGGCCATTTCAACCCTTACCCCCCGCGAAGCGGATGTGGTCAGGTTGTACTTCGGCCTGAACAGCAAGCACCCCATGACCCTGGAAGAAATAGGCGAGAAATTCGACCTTACCAGGGAACGTGTGCGGCAGATCAAGGAAAAAGCCATCAGGCGCCTGAAACATACCTCGAGAAGCAAGATATTGAAAACATACCTTGGGTAGCTTTACAAGCAATCCCTGACACTAAAGTCATTTCGAGTGAAACGAGAAATCTGTCCTGAATAGATTTCTCCCTGCGGTCGAAATGACTTTTTTCATATCCGACCAATTCATTAAGCCAGATTTTTTACTTTTACAGCAAAAAGCAAGATATGGCACACCTCATCGCACCCTCCATGCTGTCGGCTGATTTCTCAAACCTGAGGAAAGATATCGAGATGGTAAATTCAAGTGAAGCCGACTGGTTTCATATCGATGTGATGGACGGAGTATTCGTGCCAAACATATCTTTCGGCTTTCCCGTTATCAAGAAGATCAAGGAATATGCAAAAAAACCGCTGGATGTTCACCTGATGATCGTTGAGCCGGATCGATATTTTGAACGCTTCAGGGAAGTTGGAGCCGATCTGCTGAGTGTGCACTACGAGGCCTGCAAGCATTTGCACCGCTCAATCCAGGCGATAAAAGCCCTCGACATGAAAGCCGGGGTGGTATTAAATCCCCATGCCTCTGTTTATGTCCTGGAAGATATCCTGGCGGATGTCGACCTGGTGATGCTGATGTCGGTGAACCCGGGCTTCGGCGGACAAAAGTTCATTGAAAACACACTGAATAAGATACAAAGGCTTAAAGAACTCATCGAAAAAACCAGTTCAAAGGCATTGATCGAAGTAGATGGCGGTGTAAGCCTTTCCAATGCCGTTGATATCATTCGCAATGGGGCCGATGTACTGGTTGCAGGCAATACGGTTTTTGGATCCGATGATCCGGTGGAGACGATACGTAAGCTGAAGCATATTACTGTATAGTGATACCGGAGCATCTTCGTAAAAAATATGATGAAAATTTCCACCAGCATACTGGGACTTTTATTTCCGCTAGTTTGCATTTGCCAGGATAAAGCTTCTATTGGGGTGCCTGTCCTTCAATTAAATGCT
>JAZBOU010000111.1:0-3060 GCA_036351275.1 Bacteroidales bacterium | reverse complement strand
CCCATCGACTGGTGCAGGGAGCGCGTGAAATACCACTTTCTGCTTCGCTTTCTTTCGTGGCCCGTACGCATGTGATCGACCTCTACACCAACCATCCCGATACCGGGATATGCAACCTGAACAGCTGGTCGGACAAGGGTGAGTGGACGGCCTGCTGCCATAACAAATACGTGCCAAAAGAAGAATGCATTCGCAATAAGCCAAAAGAACTCACAAAATACACGGGAGAGGGCTATGAGCTCACCTATGCCGAGATCCTGAGCACCAATGCCGACACAGTATTCCGCTTCTGGAAAAAGATCGACGAAGCCAATGAATTCCTGCTGAATGAAGGCCGCTGGGAGGAAAAAACCTGGCGTGCCATGGGGGTCGGTATGTATAAAAGCTATGCCGTGGTGTGGATGGGACAGCGGACGGATCCCCTTCCCATGCCCGAAGTTTGTGAAGGGATAAAACCTGAAAAACCTACTGAAGCCGAAGTGACAGGAGAAAACGAAATTAAGCTCATCACACGGCCCACGAACCGTTTTTACGTGATCATTGCCAGTTTCCAGTCGGAGAAAGATGCCCGCAGGGAAGCCGAAAAGCACCTGGGTTCAGCCGGTACACACATTTCCATCCTCAAGAATAACCAGGGGCAATTCCGGATCAGCATAAACGACTATGAAAAGCTGGAAGACGCAAAAGCGGGAAAAGAAAATTATAAGAACACCTTTTCAGGGGCGTGGATACTCAACTACTAGATATCAGAAATCAGAATTTGAAATCAGAATTCAGAAATAATCCAACACCCAAGATCCAGCATCCAACATATTTAGAGGACTTCTTTCATCTTCTTGCCGATATCGGCCGGTGAATCCACCACGTGGATGCCGCATTCGCGCAGGATGGCCTTTTTTGCATCGGCAGTATCGGCCTTGCCTCCTATGATGGCGCCGGCGTGGCCCATGGTGCGTCCTTTTGGAGCTGTGGCCCCTGCAATAAAGCTTACCACCGGCTTGGTGCCGTTTTCTTTGATCCAGTATGCCGCATCGGCTTCCATGTTACCGCCGATCTCCCCTATCATCACAATCCCCTTTGTTTCTGGATCTGCCATGAAGAGCTCGACAGCATCTTTTGTGGTCGTGCCGATGATGGGATCTCCCCCGATACCGATGGCTGTGGTCTGTCCGAGTCCGATCTTGCTGAGCTGGTCAACAGCTTCATAGGTCAGGGTGCCTGAACGGGAAACGATCCCGATACTTCCTTTCTTATGGATAAAGCCCGGCATGATACCGACCTTGGCTTCTTCGGGTGTGATCACACCCGGGCAGTTCGGTCCAACGAGCCTGCAGTCCTTGTCGCTGAGATACTCTTTCACCTTGATCATATCGGCCGTAGGGATACCTTCTGTAATGCAGATGATCACCCTGATCCCTGCTTCGGCAGCTTCCATGATGGCATCGCCGGCAAATGCAGGCGGCACAAAGATCACAGAAACATCGGCACCAGCCTCTTTCACGGCATCAGAAACAGTATTGAATACCGGCCTGTCGAGATGGGTTTGCCCACCCTTACCGGGTGTTACGCCTCCCACTACATTGGTACCGTATTCGATCATCTGGGATGCATGAAAGGTCCCTTCCTTACCGGTAAATCCCTGAACAACTATCTTAGAATTTTTATTGACTAAAACGCTCATTATATCGAACTTTTAAATTGAGAGGCAAATATAATACTTTTTGGGTTCAGGGTTCAGGGTTCAGGGTGCAGGGTAGATTTAAGTTTTGAGTGTTGAGTTTTGGGTTTTGAGTTAGTGTTAAGTTTTTCGTGATTTGGAACCTGGAACTTAATAGTGCTATCTTTGTACCAATGGCTATCCTGAACACATCCGACACCATATGCGCCCTGGCGACCCCTCCGGGCAACTCTGCCATTGCCGTGCTGCGTGTTTCAGGCAGGGAAACATTTGCCATAGGCAACAAGGTCTTTGAGGCGAAAAACAAGGATTTTGACATTGAGAAGGTAAAAGGACATACCCTGCATTACGGAACCATAAAAAGTGATGATGACATCATCGACGATGTATTGCTCTCGGTTTTCCGCAAGCCGAATTCATATACCGGTGAAGATGCCGTGGAGATATCCTGCCACGGGTCAGCTTTTATAGTGCAGAAGATCCTGGCGTTGCTGCTCAACAAAGGCTGCAGGATGGCACAGCCGGGGGAATTCACCATGAGGGCCTTCATGAACGGCAAGCTCGACCTGAGCCAGGCCGAAGGCGTGGGCGATCTTATTGCAGCCAGTTCCAAAGCTGCACACCGGCTGGCCATCGACCAGATGCGCGGCGGGTTCAGTAAAAAGATAAAAGCCTTACGTGATCAGTTGATGCAATTTGCCTCCCTGATCGAGCTGGAACTCGACTTCAGCGAAGAGGATGTGGAGTTTGCCGATCGCACCGCCCTGAATAAGTTGCTCACCGAGATCAGGACAGAAGTGCAACAGCTCGCCGATTCTTTTTCCGAAGGCAACGTGATCAAGGAAGGCATACCCGTAGCCATTATCGGGGAGCCCAACGTAGGCAAGTCTACCCTTTTGAATGCCATCCTGAACGAAGAAAAAGCCATCGTATCGGATATTCCGGGTACGACCAGGGATGCCATTGAGGATACCATTATTATAAACGGACTGGCGTTCAGGTTTATCGATACGGCCGGCCTCAGGGACACCGGCGACAGGATCGAGACCATCGGCATCGAGCGTACCTATGAGAAGATCAGGCAGGCCAGGGTGATCCTCTTCCTCTTCGATATCAATGAAACAGATTGCTTGCAGGTAAAGGAAAAGCTGGAAGCATTCAGGCGGCAATTGGGTAAAAAAGAAATGGAATCCAAGCATTTCATCATGGTGGCCAACAAGATCGATCAGCTGGTGGGTGCGCCAAAATACCTCAAGGAGATGATCGAATCAGGTTGTGTGTTCGTTTCCGCGAAGCGGAAGGAGAACATCCATATGATCTCCGAGAGCCTGCTGGAAGCCGTTTCGCTCGACCCTGAGGAGGACGGCGTGATCGTTTCCAAT
>JAZBOU010000110.1:0-8279 GCA_036351275.1 Bacteroidales bacterium | reverse complement strand
TTTTTCTGATTAGCTTTGTATCATGTACCTGCTGGTCCTGTATTTATTAATTGCCCTGTTGTTTTCTTTCCTCTGTTCGGTTATGGAAGCGGTAATTCTGTCGGTTACTCCTTCATACATAACCAGGAAGGTGCAGGCAGGGAAGGCCTACGCGGCAAAATTGAAGAAATTCAAGGACAATATCGACCGGCCGCTTGCAGCCATTCTTACCCTGAATACTTTTGCCCATACTGTTGGAGCTGCAGGTGTAGGTGCACAGGCGCAGGCCATATGGGGGAATGAATACCTTTCCATCATCTCCATTATCCTCACCTTGCTGATCCTGATCTTCTCGGAGATCATCCCTAAAACCCTGGGTGCGAATTACTGGATGCACCTTACACGCTTCACAGTTTATACACTCAGCATACTGGTTGTTCTACTGTATCCTTTCATTTTGGTCAGTCAGCTTATCACAGCCATGTTCAACATCAGGGAACGTAAAAGTGTGCTCAGCCGTGCCGACTTTTCTGCAATGGCCGAGATCGCAACGGAAGATGGCTTGCTGGAAGAAGGAGAGTCAAAGATCATTCATAATATTGCCCGCTTCAACAAACTCAAGACCAAAGATATCATGACCCCGCGAACGGTTGTGTTTGCTGTTCCCGACGATATGACCATCATGGAGTTTTACCGGGAAAATCCTGATTGCAGGTTTTCCAGGATACCCCTTTACTATGGCAGTATGGATGATGTTACTTCGTATATCCTGAAAGATGAGATATTGATAAAGCTTCTGGAGGGAGAGGTGGATAAGAAAGTTTCTTCCATTGCACGAAAGCTCGCTATTGTTTATTTAAATCTCCCTATCCCGCAACTTTACAAGGAACTGACCAAATCCAATGAGCATATTGCCCTGGTAGTAGACGAATTCGGAGGAACGTCAGGGATCGTGACCCTCGAAGATGTGATCGAAACCATCCTTGGCTTTGAGATCGTTGATGAAATGGATAACATTGAGGATCTCCAGAAAGCAGCCCGTGAAAAATGGCGGGAGCGGGCAAAGCGCATGGATATTGACGCTGAACACCTCTAATCCATATGTAATTATAGTTGTATAAGCGCTATGAATCCATTGTTGTCGGTAATGCAAAAACATGATATATGACAAAAGAACCATTGCAGAAGCGAGAGCTTAAGAGAGTGCTTGTTACAGGGGCCACAGGAGCCATAGGCAAAAGCATCGCCCGGCTTATTGCTGAGCAGGATAATACCATGGTAACCATCGTAGCCAGGAATAAAGCAAAAGCTCAGAAGACGGTAGAGGAGCTGGTGCAAACTTCCGGTAATGCAAAGATCTCTTACAGGATCTGTGATCTTTCCTCAAAGGAAGATATCAGGCTGCTTGCTCAGGGGTGGGATCTGCCTCTTCATGTATTGATCAATGATGCAGGGGTTACTCCGCGCAGGCGAGAAGAAACACCTGACGGGATTGAAATGCAATGGGCCACCAATGTGCTCGGCTATTTCTGGATGATGAAATACTTTACCCCCATCCTGGAAAAGTATGGGCCCTCACGAGTAGTAAATGTTGCCTCATACTGGGCAGGCAACCTGGATTTGAATGACCCCGAGTTCAAACGCAGGCATTATCATAATGATACCGCTTACCGGCAAAGCAAGCAGGCTGATCGCATGCTTAGCGCAGCCTTTGCAAGAAAATTGGAGGAAAAGGGCATAAGCGTTAATGCTTGCCACCCGGGTGATGTAAGGTCTACCCTTGCAAGCAATCTGGGATATGGTGGCCATGAAACACCGGACCAGGGTGCCCAAACTCCGGTTTGGGTTGCAACATCGCAGGAATTGGAAGGCGTTACCGGGAAATATTTCGAACACATGCGTGAATCTCATTGCAGTTTTGGAAGTAATCTGGAGATGAGTGAACAACTCTACGGGATCTGCGATTCATACTAAAACCTGCATGCACGGCTGTGACTTGACGACACTATGACTGCTATAACAGTTTCTATATGCATCGCAAATATTCCCCTTGCTACAAAAGGAAACCGGTTCTGGAAAATGACACATGCCCTGGCATGTGATGTGTTGCGAATAAAGGGAGCATTGAACAAAACACGGATCGAATTGTACTATTTGAAGGTGGATGGCTGCTGTCACAGTATGCCGTTGATAGCCACCTGAACGCAGAAAGGTCAAAAGTTTAATTCTTACTAAAACAAGAAAGATGAAAAAAAATATGGGCATTGCAGACAGAATCATCAGAGTTCTGATCGCTGTAGTTATTGGCATTCTCTATTTTACCGGAACAGTCACAGGAACACTGGGAATAATATTACTGGTTCTGGCGGCTGTGTTTGTTCTAACGAGTATGGTGGGATTCTGTCCGCTGTATATCCCATTTGGGATTAAAACCTGCTCTGCAAAGGATAGCAAATAATTTTTTGACAAGGCAGAGGGCTGTTTTTTTTACTTTTCACAGTCATAAAAGCGGTCTTTCCATGTAACATCCCCTGTAACGGCCAGGAACCCCCTGTCCATTTAGCATAAGGGAGGATTTTTCCCACCGGAATTCCTCCAGGCCAAATGGATCATAATTGGAGGTATTGACGCTGCCTGAGTCCCCGGTACAATACAACTCAAGTTTAACATCCTTATTGAACGCTGCTAACAAATGATTATCAATTCATTAATTGTTGTATCCAGTCTTACAGCTTCACCGTCACATTATTCAATACCACGCGTGTATTTTACTAGATCTGTTTTCGGTTTATTTTCCTGGCAAATTATACCTTATTTTTACCATTTTAATAGGAAAAAGCAGTGAAGAAGAGAATCCTTACAGTGATCATCCTCCTTTTTGCAGGACTGATAACCTATCTTCTTTGGCCTTTAAGATCAAATGAATACCCTATAAACTGGGATGAAAAAAAATTAAAGGCAAAGAACGATTTCCTGGCGGGGATTACTCAGGCTGATCCCGGTGATTCATTGCCAAACATACTTTTTATCCTGGTCGATGACCTGGGGCTGTATGACATGTCATATTATGGCAGCCAGAAGATTCAAACACCCCATATGGACAACATCGCTCAGAGCGGGATCGCTTTCGACCAGGCCTATGTGGCTTCACCCATGTGCAGTGCGTCCAGGGCATCCATCCTCACCGGACGCTATCCGCAACGTTTCGGATTCCAGTACCAGATGCACGACCGCTATCTCAGGAACCGCCTTGAATACCTGGGATTCAAGTATATCGCTGCTGACCGGACCTGGCAGCCGCGGCCCATGAATAAAGTACCTCGCCAGGAAGATATCGATAAGCAGGGACTTCCACCGTCGGAGATCACTATTGCCGATATGCTGAAGGCCAGGGGCTATGCCACGGCCCTGATCGGGAAATGGCATACCGGATCACATGAAAAGAACCTTCCCTCCAATTTTGGATTTGATTTCCAATATGGATTCTTCGATGCACATACCCTTTATGCCCCGGCAGGGAAGGAGGGGATCACCGACCAGCGAATAGAAGATGATTTTACAGACCAGTACAACTGGGATCTTGGGAGAAGCGGTACACGCGGTATCTACCGGAACTATGAACGAATTGATGAACAGGAACACCTCACCGATGCCATCACAAGGGAAAGTATACGGTTTATGAATGAAAATACAGACCGGCCGTTCTTTCTGATGGCTGCTTATAATGCTCCCCATACCCCACTTCAGGCCCCCGATCATTATGTAGAAATGTTTAAGCAGGAAACTGATCCGGTTAAAAGGGTGTATCATGCTATGATCAGGCAACTTGACGATGCTATTGGCAGGCTGCTGGATGCAGTCGACGAACTGGACCTGGAAGACAATACACTTGTCATTTTCCTGAGCGATAACGGAGGAGCAACGTATACCCACACTACCGATAACGGCCCTTTGAGAGGGGGTAAGATCACTGATTTTGAAGGCGGGATCCGGGTTCCCTTCTTCTTGAGCTGGAAAGGAAGGATCACGGCAGGTTTAACATTTCCGCATCCTGTAATGGCCATGGACCTGTTCGCTACTATCGCTTCAGTTGCCGGTTGCCCGATGCCCGCAGGAAGAAAAATTGACGGCGAAGACCTGTTGCAGTATGTTGAAAACGTAAACCTTGTACCACACAAAAACCTCTACTGGCAACGGGGCAGCAGCAAAGCTGTAAGATCGGGTGAATGGAAGGTGATCTGGAATGAAGAATTCGGCGACACCCTGGTTTATCATATCGCTGATGACCCCTTTGAAACCAGCAGCCTGACACCCTCCACGATATCAAGGCATTTGACTGAGATCCATGCTGAATGGTCATATAATCTGCCGGAACCACTGTGGCCAGCCATCGTTTATTACCGGGAATGGGTCGACGACCGGTGGGTGTATTTTAATAATTGATCCAGGGATTTTTCCATCCGGCCTTTAACAGGTCTGGAATTTGGACCCAGAAAATCAATCAGATCCAGGTCTGTGGTAAGCAAAGGATGTCACAATGTTTTCTTTCCGCTTCTCCGTTTAATAGGCTTTACCGAACGGGCTTTCTTTATTCTGACATAAATATGTTTGATATGTGGTTTTCCTGACTCCCTTTCATCAATTTCAAAATGTTCTTTAATTGATTTGATCAAAGGCGTAAGCTTATAAAAACCGTAATTTCTCGGATCAAAGTCAGGTCTCTTCTTCATGATAAGTGAGCCCACCTCTGCCATAAAGGCCCATCCGTCATCGTCGGCCAGGTCATTGATCGACGATTTTAAAAGGTTTATGAACCTGGCATCAACTTTTTCCAGGCCGGATGATCCCGGTTCGCTGGTTGCTGAAACAGAATTATCTGTTTTCATGTTGTCTTTTGACCCGATTATCTCAATGTAGATGAATTTATCGCACGACACGATAAATGGCTTAGGGGTCTTTTTTTCCCCAATCCCGATCACCATCATCCCTGACTCCCTGAGACGGGTTGCCAGGCGTGTGAAATCACTGTCGCTTGAAACAAGGCAGAACCCATCCACTTTTTTATCGTGCAGTATGTCCATGGCATCAATGATCATTGCTGAATCGGTTGCATTCTTTCCGGAGGTATAACTATATTGTTGTATGGGTGTTATGGCATGTTCGAGCAGGGCCGATTTCCACCCTGAAGCAGTTGTCCGGGTCCAGTCGCCATAGATCCTTTTGATCGCCGGGATACCGAATTTTGCAATTTCCTCGAGCATGCCCTTAATGTTTGCATATGGAATGTTATCCGCATCAATGAGCACGGCGAGTTGAAGATCAGTGTTTTTTCGAATCATTGTTTATACGTTTAAGCATGACCTACTGGGCATGTTTTTTAACATTCATTGCTGCCGGTCCTTTCTGGCCTGCCCCGATCTCAAAGGTGACCAGGTTTCCTTCCCGGATCTCTTCCAGCGTGTTGTTCACATGCACAAATATGTTTTGCTTCGTTTCAAGATCCTTGATAAATCCGTAACCTTTGGCATCATTAAAAAAACTGACAACTCCTTTGCGGATTATATCTTCTTCGTTAACTTCCCTGGTGGGAACACCTAATTCAATATCTTCAGCATCAATTTCTTCTTTTTCAGAAGGATCGGGCGGCGCATCGGTGATCCTCCCATGCTCGTCCACATAAGCGATCATATCATCGAGGCTGCTCTTCTTCTCTTCCTCTTTCCGGGCTATTCTTTTCTTTTCTTTTTCTTTCCTTTTTTTCTCTTTTCTGCTTCTTACGTTTTTCTTATTAAATGATTCCTGTGATCTTCCCATACATTTTACGATTGGTTACAATTTAGTTATAATTGCCTGCAAATACTCCTTTTTAAGATCTTCAAACACCTTTTTTACGGTTGAGATCTTCTTTACAAGTGCAGCATTGGCTCCTGTAAAGGCGAATCCATCTGCAAGGTTTCCCTTATATGCTGAATGCAAGGCTTTTGCAATGCAATAAAGGGTGGTTTTGGATTGCAGGATTTAATGCAATGGTAATTGCAGGAAGGAGGCTTCCTCTTTCCTTCGTAGGCTTCCTTCAGAAAATTATTAAAGATCGTTCTCCCAGGCAATCCTACAGGACTTTTAATGATCTGTATATTTTCTTCTTCTGCTTCGATGAAGGCATTTTTAAATTCATCCGAGGCATCGCATTCTTCTGTCGCTACAAAGCGGGTGCCCATCTGCATAGCCGATGCCAGGCCGGAAAGTGAGATGCCAATACCCATTCCTTCCTGGATGATGGGTACCGGTATCTTCAGATCGCCTATGTTAAATGGCTTCATTTCCGCTATAATTGCTTCAGTTAATTAGTAATTTTCCTTGCGGGGCCTGGCCTCATTCACCGTCATGTCCCTGCCTTTAAAATCTTTGCCATTTAAGGCTTCAATGGCCTCATTGGCTTCACTGTCATCTTCCATAACGACAAAACCAAATCCTTTACTTCTGCCACTGTACTTATCGGTGATAAGCCTGGCTGATTCAACTTGCCCAAATTCGTTGAATAACTCGTTCAGGTCTTGTTCTGTTACCTTGAAATCAAGGTTTCCTACATAAATGTTCATTTATTTATCTCTTTAAGTTAATATTGTACATGAACTGCTAATTCTCTTGAACCTGACAGTATCATGCGTTTCAAACGGATTTAAAAAGTAGAGCGATAATTTCTAATTGCGCGGAGGGAATTAGGAAAAATAGCGCAAAATCTCAAATCTGATGGTGCAAAGGTACGAATATATAACGTCAATGCGACATTTTTTGTTTAAAGTATATATAGAATAGATGGCAATCCTTTAAATACCTGAAACAAATGAGGAGAATGGATGTTAAACTATATACTTACTGTTTTTCATGAAAAAGGCATTACAGATACTTATATTCCTGGTACTTGTTTTTGTGATCGAAGAGGCCCTCGGCCAGGGTGCAGGCCTCTCCTGGAAAGATTATGAATCCGGCCGGCTCAGCATAAATAGTTTTGGCATGGCCTTGCTGATAATATGGGCAGCGGTCAATATCCTCACAGGTATCCTTGGCTGGATCTTTGGCAAAGGAGTATCACGGTATTTCTTTCAGATGAACGCATTCTGGAACCTGGTGAACCTCGGGCTTGGACTGGCCGGCTACCTGGGGGCTGCCGGTACCGATCTTTCCATTCTCACGCATGACGGCATCGTAGCAGCTTATCATGACATGCAGAACCTGTATATCCTGAATGCAGGGCTGGATGTGGCCTATATTGCTGTCGCGTTCTTTCTTATCGAACGTGGGAAAAACATCAGTAAATGGAATGATTTGCTCCGCGGTTACGGTTACAGCCTGATCCTGCAGGGTGGATTCCTTTTGATCTTCGACCTGATCATGTTCTTCGTGCACAAAAGCCATGCGGCTCAATACCTTTACCCTCTAATGGGTTGAACAGTATCATTATTTGCTCACTTGCAATAATAGAAATCCCTGAGAAAGTATTTAGTTTTACGCTGATTGTATTTTTATCGCCTGTTGCTGAAATAAAATACCAAAGATCCGCCGAACAATGGGGGTTATTTTTTTGTTGATACTGTCATAAGATTAATTCCATTATGGTGTTCAGGAGACCAACAGACCACAAATAGAAATCTACTGATATGGAAGACAGTACATTTGTAAATAATCACAGTGAAAAACGTTTTGAATATAAGCGTAACGGAAGCCTTGCCTTTATTGAATATGAAATAAAGGACGATAGGATATTGCTCATTTCAACACAGGTTCCTGAAGAGATCTCAGGACAGGGTGTTGGATCCGAGCTGATTAAACAAAGCTTTGAGCAGATTGAAAACATGAACCTTAAAGTTGTTCCGGTGTGCAGTTTTGTACAGAACTGGCTCAGAAAGAATCCTGAAAAACAACACATACTGGCATAAAGAACTGAATTATGAGTAATGAAAAGCGTTTTGAAATGGTAAAGATTGTCATGGCCAAGAATGGCCCCATCCTTGTAAATGGCGCGGTGCAGCTTGAAGATGCAGATGGAAAATCTATTGATACGGGCGAGACCTGCGCCCTGTGTCGCTGCGGCGCATCGAAGAACAAGCCATTTTGCGATGGCACGCATCTGACTATAGGATTTGAAGGGTAAGATCTTTTTTAGAAACGATGATATTTGCCGGGCAAAAGATATAAATGGAATATAAAAAGTGTTCCATTTGTTTCGCTGAGTTATGCTTCGGTCTGGTTTTGACTTGCTGATTTTTAATCCGGGTTATTCGACATCTTGGGGGTGTTCT
>JAZBOU010000109.1:0-12610 GCA_036351275.1 Bacteroidales bacterium | reverse complement strand
TAAGCCAGGTAAACAAAGTACAGTATCGTTACGGCTGCGATCATATAAAGTACCGTCAGCGGGAAACCGATTCTCATAAAATCTTTAAAAGAATACCCCCCCGGGCCGTAGACCATCAGGTTGGTCTGATATCCGATCGGTGTTACGAAATTGGCTGCCCCGGCAAAAGCAACGATCAGGATAAAGGGTGTTGGATCGGTCAGGCCCAGGTCGAAGGCCATGGTGATCGAAATGGGGAAGATCAGGGCCACAGCAGCTTTGTTCGTAAGGTAGGATGCCAGGAGATTGGTGATGACAAAAATACCTGCCAGCAGGCCGATCACTCCAAAGGGTTCCAGTGCTTTTATGAAATACTCCGAAACAGTATGCGCCAGGCCTGTTTTTACCATGGCGATACCAAGGGCAAGCGACATGGCGATGATAATGGCCAGGTTCAGATCGAGGCTTTTGTGGATATCCTTGGGCGATGCGATCTTCAATATCATGGAAATGACAAGCAGCATGGAAAGGCCAAGGAACAATGACAGTATACCCAGTCCATGTAACAGGATAGCCAGGCCTGTACCACCAAGCAAAACAGCAACTTTGTACCATTCGAGCTTCCTGAAATCCTTGATCTTTGAGATCAGGTAAAAATCGAGTGTTTCAGACGATAATTTGTTAAAGTCATCACCTACAAGCAATAACAGCACATCACCGGCCTTAAGCCTGACTTCGCCGAGTTTGCCTGTAATGCGTTCCCCGTTGCGATGTATAGCAATAATGGCTGCATCATATTTTCCCCTGAAATTGGATTGTTTCACAGTTTTGGATATCAGGGTGGAGTTGTGAGAGATCACGATCTCCATCACCTCGGTGTGGGGCTTTTTCATGAACATGCCCACCTGTGCCAGTTGCAAACCGGAATCGGAGTCGATCATCTCTACTATGGTCTGCGTGTCGCCGGCAAATAATAAAATATCTCCTTCGGTAATGAGGGTCGCAGGAGATACGGGCCTGATCACCTCGGATTCCCTGATGATCTCTGCCAGGAACAATCCCTTGAGGTTGCGCAGGCCGGCTTCGGAAACACTCTTTCCGGCAATATCGGCACTCTTTCGAACGATCACCTCAACCATGTATTCCCTTGATTTTGCCGTGAATTCTTCCATAGCGTCTTTCCTGACAGGGAGTAGCTTTTCGGAGAAGAATATCAGGTATATCATCCCGATCAGCAACATGGGTATGCCCACAACGGAAAAATCGAAAAGCCCCAGTGTATTGAATTCAGGGAAGATGGTCTGATCCTGCACAAAACCATTCACGATAAGGTTGGTTGAAGTCCCGATCAGTGTGATACAACCTCCCAGTATGGCTGCGTAAGAAAGTGGTATCAGCAATTTGGAAACGGCAATATTATTCTTTTTTCCCCAGCGGTAAAGGTAAGGCATCATGATGGCCACCAGGGGCGTGTTGTTCAGGAAGGCAGAAAAACCCCCGACAAGCACCCCCATTCTCCAGATAAACCCTTTGTACGATCTTGATTTTCTGAACATCCGGTCAAATAGAATGGCAACAAGGGACGTTTTACGTATCATATCACCGATGATGAGGAGCAAAAGTATGATCGCGATCTGGGGATTGGCGAAACCAAACAATATCTCCTTTGGAGTGAGGATGCCAAAAATACCAAGTACCAACACCCCGATCGTAAAAGTAAAACCTGGCCCTACGATATTGCGGTACAGGGATACTACAATGAAAAGGAGGACAACGACAACAACGATTGTATCCACGTAATTCATAACCTCCTGTTTCAGATTTTGCCGGGAGCCATGCCGGCTTTTATTATTGGGAAGTTTCTTTTACTTTTGCAGAAATTTCCGATGCTTACAAATATATGGAAAAAGCAGATAAATATATTTACCCTGTGTTTAATAAGATACTGAAGCGATCGGACAAGGAAACCCTTCTCCGTCAAAGGGGTAAGGTAATATGGCTGACAGGATTATCAGGTTCGGGTAAGACCACCATTGCGAAAGGAATAGAAGAAGTGCTCCATCGTGAAGGTTTTGTTTGCCAGGTGCTGGATGGTGATAATATCCGCTCTGGTATCAATAGCAACCTCGGATTTTCACCCGAAGACAGGCTGGAGAACATCAGGAGGATTGCAGAAGTGTCAAAACTGTTTATTAACTGCGGGATCATCACCATCAACAGTTTTATCAGCCCGACCGAGAAGATCCGGCAAATGGCTAAAGATATCATAGGCGAGGATGATTTAATTACCGTGTATATCAATGCACCGGTATCGATATGTGAGCAACGTGACGTAAAAGGGCTCTATAAGAAGGCAAGAGAAGGGAAGATACACGATTTTACGGGCGTTGACACTCCCTATGATCCGCCAGAAAAAGCGGATGTGGAAGTTCAGACTGACAGCATGAGTCCCGGGGAATCTGTTGAACGCATACTGGAATATGTCATGCCCCTTATCAGTATGGACGAATAAACGAAATGATTATGGAAGATATCAAGAAATATAACCTGAACCACCTGAGGGAACTTGAAGCAGAATCGATCTATGTGTTGAGGGAAGTGGCAGCCCAGTTTGAACGGCCGGCACTGCTTTTTTCAGGGGGGAAGGATTCAATTGTCCTGGTACATCTTTCTGTTAAGGCTTTCTGGCCGGCGCGCATCCCTTATCCGCTGGTACATATCGATACAGGGCATAATTTTGGTGAGACGATCACTTTTCGTGATAAGCTTTGCGAAACGATAGGAGCCCAGCTTATCGTGGGATCGGTACAGGAAACCATTAATGAAGGAAAAGTGGTTGAGGAAACAGGATACAATGCCAGTCGAAACCTCCTGCAAACCACTACCTTGCTCGATACAATTGAAAAAAATAAATTCGATGCCGCCATAGGTGGCGGACGAAGAGATGAAGAGAAAGCCAGGGCCAAGGAACGCTTTTTCTCACATCGTGATGAATTCGGCCAGTGGGACCCCAAGAACCAACGCCCCGAACTATGGAATATCTTCAACGGGAAAAAGAATATGGGCGAACATTTCAGGGTATTCCCGATCAGTAACTGGACCGAAATGGATGTGTGGCAGTATATCTACATGGAAAACATTGATATCCCGAGCCTGTATTATACGCATGAGCGGGAAGTGTTTAACCGTGATGGTGTGTGGCTTGCCGCGGCACCCTTTATGAAAAGGAAACCTGAAGAAGAGGTGAAGAAAATGAAAGTCCGGTGCCGTACCATTGGCGACATCTCCTGCACCGGGCTGACTGTATCACAGGCAGAGTCGCTGGAAGATATTATCCAGGAAATTGCAGCCACGAGGATAACAGAGAGAGGAGGCCGTGCTGACGACATGCGCTCCGACGCTGCAATGGAAGACCGCAAAAAAGAAGGCTATTTTTAAGCTGCGGAAATTATTTTGTAAACGATCGCATTATG
Source organism: Bacteroidales bacterium (assembly GCA_036351275.1). Lineage (GTDB taxonomy): Bacteria > Bacteroidota > Bacteroidia > Bacteroidales > B18-G4 > B18-G4. The sequence goes on along the minus strand of JAZBOU010000109.1, from coordinate 9,158 downwards.
ATGCAAGAAGATAAAGAGTTTTCAAGCAAGGCATACCTCGACATGGAGTTGTTGCGCTTTACCACAGCGGGAAGTGTCGACGACGGGAAAAGCACCCTGATCGGACGCCTGCTTTACGACAGCAAGTCGATCTTTGAAGACCAGATGGAAGCCGTGAAAAGGGCATCGATCAAGAAGGGGAATGAAACGGTCGACCTGTCGCTGCTTACCGATGGCCTGAGGGCTGAACGGGAACAGGGCATCACCATCGATGTGGCATACCGCTATTTTGCCACACCCAAAAGGAAATTTATTATTGCCGATACACCCGGCCATGTGCAGTATACACGCAACATGGTTACCGGTGCCTCTACTGCCAATGCAGCTATTATATTGATCGATGCACGGAACGGGGTTACGGAACAATCACACCGGCATACATTTATCGCTTCCCTGTTGCAGATTCCGCATATTGTTGTATGTGTGAACAAAATGGACCTGGTTGACTACAGGGAAAAAGTTTATGATGAGATCAAAGACCACTTTAAGGCTTTTGCCGGCAAACTGGCCGTGCAGGATGTACGCTTTGTACCGATCAGTGCCCTGAAAGGCGATAATGTGGTTGAGAAATCGAAGAACATGCCCTGGTACCAGGGAGGGACCCTCCGCTGGATCCTTGAAAATATCCATATCGGCAGCGACTACAATACAATTGATGGAAGATTCCCTGTACAGTACGTGATAAGGCCTCAAAGAGATGAATTCCATGATTTCAGGGGATACGCAGGAAGAGTGGCCGGAGGGGTTTTCCGTGTCGGGGAAAAGGTGAAGGTTCTGCCATCCGGATTTACCTCCACCATCAAATCCATCATCAACCACACGGAAGAATTAAATGCGGCATTCCCGCCACAGTCGGTTATCTTTACCCTTGAAGATGATATTGACATAAGCCGCGGGGATATGATCGTGAAAGAGAACAATGGACCTGAAATAGGGCAGGATATTGATGTGATGATGTGCTGGATGAGTGAAAAGCCAATGGTATTGAATGGTAAATATGCAATCAAACATACCACCGCTGATGCCCGCTGTATGATTAAGGATGTGAAATATAAGGTCGACGTAAATACCCTCGACAAAGTGCCGGATGACAAAAGTATTGGATTAAATGAGATTGGCAGGGTGTCATTGCGGACAACCAAACCACTGTTTTATGATGCTTACAGGAAAAACCGTAAAACAGGGGCCATCATCCTTATCGACGAAGCAACAAACACCACTGTTGGTGCCGGGATGATCATATAAAAGCTAAAACATGGAAAAAGATTATTTTTCACATGAGAGTGCCGTCATAGATGAAGGTGCCGTGATCGGTAAAGGAAGTAAGATCTGGCACTTCTGCCATGTGATGGGTAAAAGCATACTTGGCCGGGACTGCAACCTTGGGCAAAATGTATTCATCGCCGATGATGTGATCCTTGGCAACAATGTGAAAGTACAAAATAACGTATCGATCTATTCCGGTGTTGTTTGTGGAGATGATGTTTTTCTGGGGCCCTCCATGGTGTTTACCAACATAAAGAACCCGAGAAGCGCCGTGGTACGGAAAGGTGAATATGATAAAACAATGGTTAATCAGGGCGCTTCAATTGGTGCCAATGCAACCATTGTCTGCGGAAACGAAATCGGCCGTTTTGCTTTTGTAGCAGCCGGTGCCGTGGTTACTTCAAATGTACCTGATTATGCGCTGATGGTAGGCTGTCCTGCAAAACAGGCCGGATGGATGAGCGAATATGGTCACCGCCTGAACTTTGATGTGAATGGAAAAGCCATCTGTCCGGAAAGTGGTGAAGAATACGTGCTTGACAACGGAAAAGTAAACAAACTTTAAATCTTTATAATACTATGGTTCAGCAAGATGGTGTTCATAATTTCGCACTTATCGGGGCAGCAGGTTACATCGCACCACGCCATATGCGGGCAATTAAAGACACAGGAAACAATCTGGTGGCAGCACTGGATAAATTCGATAGTGTCGGTATTATCGACAGCTTCTTCCCTGATGCGGCATTCTTTACGGAAACAGAACGTTTCGACCGCCATATGGATAAGCTTCGCCGGAAAGGTGAACAAAAGATCGATTACGTTTCCATCTGTTCCCCCAACTACCTGCACGATGCGCATATCAGGCTTGCACTGAGGAATGAAGCCAATGCCATCTGTGAAAAGCCCATCGTACTCAACCCCTGGAATGTAGATGCACTCTCTGAAATTGAAAAAGAATCGGGTAAAAATATCTATACCATTCTGCAGCTCAGGTTGCACCCTTCTATTATTAAACTAAAAGAACAGGTTGACAACGGTCCGGCTGATAAAGTTTATGACCTGGACCTCACTTATATCACCAGTCGTGGAAGATGGTATTTCATATCATGGAAAGGCGATGTTCAAAAATCGGGTGGTGTTGCTACCAACATAGGAGTACATTTCTTTGATATGCTGACATGGATCTTTGGCGATATCAAGAAGAATGATGTACATGTTTCTCAGGAGCATACGGCAGCAGGTTTGCTGGAACTTGAAAAAGCCCGGGTAAGATGGTACCTGAGCCTGAGAAATGAAACCATCCCGGAGGAGGCAAAGAAGAATGGAATGTCAACCTATCGCTCTATAAAACTGGAAGGAGAAGAGATCGAATTCAGCGGCGGATTTACCGACCTGCACACACAAAGCTACCAGGGGATCCTTGACGGTCATGGATATGGTATACAGCAGGCCCGCAAAAGCATTGAGATCGTGCATAAGATCAGGTCTGCAGAACCTATTGGTCTAAAAGGTGACTATCACCCGATATTAAGGAATATTAACCTATAGCGTTTATCAATCAACATGCAAACCAGTACAGCCAAAAAAAAATGGTACGCACTTTATACCAGGTCGCGGGCTGAAAAGCGAATGTTCAGCATGCTGGAAAAGGCTGGCTTTGACGTATACCTGCCTCTCAGGAAGGTGTTAAAGTACTGGAGTGACCGCAAAAAATGGGTGGAAGAACCACTGTTCAGTTCATATATCTTTGTGTGCATCACTGAGGCTGAATATTATGACGTCCTGAATATACCGGGAGCGGTACGCTATGTTACATTTGAAGGAAAGGCCGTTGAAATACCACCACAGCAGATCGAAGCCATAAAACAATTTATATCCACAGGAGAGGAACTACCGGAAATTGACCTGAAACTGTCTCCGGGCGATAAGGTAAATATCATTGCCGGTCCGATGAAGGGAATTGAGGGAGAGCTTGTCAATATCATGGGAAAGAAAAAAGTCCGCATAGAGATCAATGGCCTGGGAAGGGCTGTCTATATTGAACTTCCTGCATCATATATAAGATAGGGCATCAGGCGTCAGGCAATAGGCTGAAGGCAGAATTTTGAATGCTGATTTCTAATTTTGATTTCTGATATCTGACAAACTGTCTAAAGTCTCATTATTTTCATATCTTTATACTGACCAATAGCACCAATTCTTAAAAATCATCTTGAAAATCATGGTTTAATTAAACTGGCAGTGATATGAAAAAGGCCATAATTGTATTTTCCCTTATTTTCTTAACCGCTACTTTCATACAGGCACAACTGGTCAAAAGCATTGCCCTGAAATCAGGGATTGTCTGGGCAAACCAGGATTGGGAGTGGATGAATGTAAGCGATAACGGTATTTATAACTATAATACAGGTCTACACTTCGCTCTGGATGCAGAATTTCTTCATCATAGGTTCCTAAGCATCATTTCTGAAGCAGGGTACATTGAAAAGGGAATGAGTTTGGAACATGAGATAACTCACGTTGATTTGCCCGAAGGAACAGGAGAAATGAAAACGTTCAATACTAATTTTAATTATCTATACCTGAGCCCACTTTTAAAAGCCAGAATAGAATTTGGGAAATTTATACCCTATGCGTTTATTGGGCCAAGGGCAGATTTCTACCTTTCATATCGATCGGACCTGAATTACGATGAGATTGAAAAAAACATGAATAAGGTAGTATTCGGAATGATATACGGGCTTGGGCTTGAGTATATACTTGGTCCTGTTGGGATTGCAATGATATATTCACAACAAATCGACTTCATGCCCACCCTTGAGAATACTCCTCCTCATGGAGCTGGACTGGAGAAAATTATAAATAATGCATTCATACTTGATCTTGGAATTAAGTATTATTTCAGGAAAAAGTAATATCCCTGACCGCAAAGGCACAAAGGCGCAAAGAAACGCAAAGGATTTTTGCGGAACATGGCGCCCGCCAATAGCGGGCTTGCGCCTTAGCGGTTAAATTTAATCAGAAGTTGTTTACATACCTCCTAAAGCCTTCTTTTAACAAAGAAACATTGAAGTTTATTAGAAAACCAAGATTGAGATTCGCAAGCTTCAAATATGAAATGATCTGTGCTTCATGTACTGGTAAAACGACATCAACTGCCTTTACTTCAATGATTATGTGATTGCTCACGAGCAGGTCAATTCTGAAATCTTTTTCCAGTTTTTCACCTTTGTAATGCAATGGTAGGAATACTTGATTTTGGGAATATATTCCTCTTGATGTTAGTTCTTTCAATAGGCAGTATTCATATACAGCTTCAAGTAACCCTGGACCCATTTCCCTGTGAACAGAAAATGCAGCAGATAAAATATCTTTCGACAATTTATTTAGTTCAATGCGATTCATAGGTAAAAATGTTTGTTTACCTATTAATACCAAAAAGATTGAAATGTCGCATTTGAATCGAACTGACCGCAAAGGCACAAAGGCGCAAAGAAGCGCAAAGGATTTTTGCGGAACATGGCGCCCGCTATAGGCGGGCTTGCGCCTTAGCGGTTAGAGAAGAAATAATTAAATAGAGGAAGCGAAGGCATCCGGGATCTTCACAACCCTTCTCCTTTCATAATCAAAAGCGATCATTTTGGTACTTCCGTGTAAGACCTGTACATCATCCCGCATTACGGAATATTGCATTACGAACGACAATTCCTTCAGCTCTTCGATATGAAGGTACACCTTGAGCTCATCACCCCTGAACACCTCTTTCTTAAAATATACATGGGCTTCACTCATGATAAGGCCCGGTCCTCCGATATCTTCTTCTGAAAAACCTCTTTCTTCCAGGAAATGTAACCTTGCATCATGGAAGAGCAGCAAAGCCCGGTCATTCCCCATATGCCCACCATAATTAATGTCGCCTACACGCACACTATAGGAACCTGCATAAACGGCTTTCTGTTTCATATCATAGATTTTCAACAAAGATATAATTCGGCTTAGATATATTAAAAAATTCCCCCGATTTCACATACATGATTTTTTATCTTTGTTTGGTTCAAAAATGATTTCATAAAACTAAAAACGTAAATGTCATGAGCGAGTTTTTTGCCAGGCAGTTTTATTACAACACTGTAGGAGACTGGGCCATAGCCCTTGCTATCATTGTCGGAACACTGGTTGCCGCCAAATTACTTTACTGGGTATTCGGAAATATCGTAAAAAAGATCACCCGAAAATCCAAAACCAAACTTGATGATATAATTGTGGATATGCTTGAAGAACCCATAGTGCTTATTGCAACCATCATCGGTGTATGGTTTGCTGTCGGGCGATTGAACTTTCCTGAGGGGATCGTGGAATGGTTCGATAAAGTATACTGGGTTATGATTGCACTGACCATTACCTGGTTGCTTGCCAGGTTGGTTGATGCCATTATCAGGGAATATATCGTACCGCTGACAGAGAAAACCGAGGGTGAGCTCGATGACCAGATCATCCCGATTGTTCGAAAAGCTATTCGTGCAGCCATATGGATACTGGGTATCATCATCGCACTGAACAATGCCGGGTATAATGTCGGTGCCCTGCTGGCAGGACTTGGTATTGGCGGACTGGCACTCGCAATGGCAGCAAAAGACACTGTTGCCAACATTTTTGGCGGGGTGACCATCTTTACCGATAAACCCTTTAAGATCAATGACAGGGTAAAGATCAATGGCTTCGACGGGATTATTACCGAGATTGGCATCAGGAGCACCAGGCTAAAAACGCTTGAAAACCGTATAGTGACCATCCCCAACTCAAAGTTTACCGACGGGATGGTTGAGAATGTCAGTTCGGAGCCTCATCGTAAAGTAGTTCTAAAGCTTGGCCTTACCTACGATACGACTGCCGACAAAATACAGGGGGGGATGAAAGCCCTTCAGGAAATTGTAGATGAAAATGAAAACCTGGAAGAGAACACAGTGATAAGTTTTTCTGAATTTGGGGATTTTTCCCTCGGAATATTGTTCATCTACTACATCAATAAGGACGCAGACATCATGGGTACACAGACAGAAGTGAACCTTGAAATTAAAAAACGTTTTGAGAAACTTGGCATCGAGATGGCCTTCCCGACCCAAACAGTTTATACGATCGCTGAAAAATAATTCTGATTTCAGATTTCAAATACACTAGCGTCCGGTAAAAATTTTTGTTTCTTATAATTGTAATAGTTATACTTCTTGATAGTTGTCGCTCGTCTCCGCTCGCGATGACAGTTCAAGGTTTGTTTTTGGAAGCAGGGCGCGGCGCTCCAATGATATTAGTTATTGTGCGCCGCGCCCTCCCCGTTTGCTCCAACATGGACTGTCATGGTGAGCGGAGACGAACCACATCATACTCTGTCGAGGCACTGTTTGGATTGCGCTTATAGGTGTTTGTTTCAATTTTAAGCCTAATTGCACATAAAGACTACAAAACCATAGAAAGACCGGTACTACAGACTTATTTTACTATTTATTCCGGACACTTCTGTTTCAAATATCAAAATTCTAACGTATCATTTTACTTAATCTCTTTAGGCTCTTAGCTTTCATCCGAATCAGCATCCTGTATGAATCTCCGGGAGGAATGCAGTTCCCATGTTCTAGTTTGACGGCATTCGGCTTTAATACGGCCAGCACTTCTCCGCTATGGGTATCGATAACGGTTCCGAGAAACATGCGCTCATTGTCCGACCATAGATAATGAAGGAAAGCCGTATTTTCTGCTCCTGATGCCCTGGCCGTCTCGATCTCTTCCTGGCGTACCAGTTTGAATGGATACCTGTAGAATTTCTCAATGGTTTTCCTGTCCGTACCGTTTGGATCAAGATCGAAGGGGAGGAGTAATGTTTTGTGCTGCAGGGTGGCGGTGGTCTCCTTTGGTATTTTACTGGCAAACAGGCCTTTTTTTGAGTACCTCCTTTCAAGAGCCAGCTTAACCTTATCGTTGAATTGCCGGATGGCGAAAATGACATCGCTTTTCGAGAGACGCATATCGGAAAAGGACAGTTTGAATATATACCTGCCCCTGAGCAATTGGCCCCCGGTTTCCATATCGGGAATAATGGGTGAGTTTCGGTCGACCATATCGGGATCAAGCCGCTTGCCATCTTCCGAAAGGAACAGCATGAATGTAAAAGAATCATACCAGAAGATATCGTTGGAGCTCTGTTGTCCTTCTTTGGATTTCCTGGCTGAAAAAACAGCATATTCAGGGCTTTTTGAGCCAATAATGGAAGCCAGCATCCTCCTTTCCATGAAGATCACGCTGTCGTTCAACTCCCAGTACCTGGGCATCACCTCACGCATAACTTCATTGAACCAAATCATATGTGTTGAATCACAGGCATCCCTGGCATCAGAAAGATCAAAGATTGGTACCACAACCGGACGATGGTAGATCAACTCTGCTTTTTTATAATCGGCCCGGATATACTGGGAATATGATTGCAGGGTAATAAAGGACAATACGACGATGAGAGCGGATCTTTTGATTGACATAGTATGACAAAGATAATAGTATTGAGTATTTGGATTTGAGATAAGGCAGATTGAAGACAATAATTTAAATGAATTTAGCAACTGCCTGTCCGCTGATTACGAATTACTATTTAATACTAAAAAAGGCCCCATATGGAGCCTTTTTTCCGTGCAAGATGGAGTTTATAGAGGTTCCTGTCCCATACATTGGGATAGGAATGGATAGGGTCAAAGCTTGATCGGATAAGGTGTTCCGTCGATGTATACGACTGCATCATCATCACATGTTCCTTCTCCGTAATCGAGAACGATAAGGGGAAAGTTTGAATGTTGTAATTCTATCACACCAGCCTCGATCCAGTAACAGTTTAGCGCTATCTGAAGTCCTTCGTTGATAGTAGCTGAAAGGGTTGCCCCGTTGGAAGCAACTGCATTATGCGATCCGGTGAGCATATAAACATCATCCCACCAGAGAAATGGCGTATTATGTCCATCAATCCATTCCCGCATACGGTCACCTACCCAGGTAATAACGCCACCATTGGGCTTGACCACCTGTCCGTCAACATGTACCGTCCATGTTGGATTGTTGCTGGAGTTTAGTCCCTGGTTTGTCACAACCTTGGTTCCCATTACCTGATGGTTGTTTACATAATAATTCTCCAGTGTGGTTGTGATCACAGTTCCTACTGCCCAGTATGGACCACTGTGCTCAACATGGATCCTTCCCCTGCGCCATTTACCGTCGTTGCACAGGCAATTTATATCGCCAAAATCAATGGTAATAGTGAAAGGGAAACTCAGTGTATCCAGTGTTACCGTGACGCAAGGTCCCATGAAAATGGTATCCAGCACCATATCCTTGTATGCCTTGTCGTTATTTCGCATGGCCTCGTCTGTGATATCAGTGAGTTCACTAAACAGCTTATCGGCCAGGGCATCGTCTTTTGTAGCATCAACTTCCTCTTTGCGGTCAGACTGGTTTGGGTCGGTCTCTTCATCTTTCTGGCAAGAAGCAAGAATAAAAGCCATGCTTGCCATAAGTAATGTTCCTAATATTATTTTCCGTGTCTTCATAGGGTTTTGTTTCAGGTTAGTGTAACAGATTATTTAGTTTCCGATTAAGGGTAAATATATTGTTCCTGATTGTCCGTATTGCTGCCAGTCGATTCGATAACGGGTCGGGCATTCTGAGCCCGAAATAGGTTGATTATTGTCGTTGTATCCGTAGGTTACGGTTGCGTTGAGATCCTCCTGCGGGTAACTGTACTTCTGTATTCCTGAACACGGAAGCCACTGACAGGATTGCTTAAATACAATTGATTCGTCAACCCTGACAAAGAATTT
>JAZBOU010000108.1:0-3116 GCA_036351275.1 Bacteroidales bacterium | reverse complement strand
TTTTCTGTACCAGAATCGGTGCTGTACGATCCATCGCGGGATGTATTGTATGTGACTAATTTCGATCAGTTCAGACGTGCAACTACCGGCAGGGAACAGTATATTTCAAAACTTGATCCCGAGGGAGAGATTATAAGTTTAAAATATATTGACAGCCTGGACAATCCCCTGGGCATGTGCATTCATGACGATCGATTGTATATCGCAGAAAAAGGAGGCTTTGCTATAGCGGATCTGAAAACAGCAAAGGTAATTGAACATGTTGCTCTGCCCGGCGCATTGTTCCCGAATGATATAGAAGTTGATCAATATGGGCGTGTGTATATTTCCGATTCACGTAAGAATGTGATCTGGAGGGTGGATGGCAAGGAGATCGAGGCCTGGCTGGAAGGAGAACACATCCTTGATCCGAACACCCTGAAAATAATAGATGAACGCCTGTATGTCGGAAATAGTGGCGATCAGCGTTTGAAAGCTTTCCTCCTTGAGACGAAGGATATGGAAATAATTGCCGACTTCGTCCCCGGCTTTATCGATGGGATCAGGCCTCTGCCTTCAGGTGAACTCCTGGTCTCGCTCTGGGACGGGAAGCTTTATCTGGTTGACAAGAATGGAGACGTAGATCAACTGCTGGACCTGAAAAACGAGGGCATGTATATCGCCGACTTTGAGTATCTGCATGAAAGCGGTATGCTGTACATCCCAACCTTTTATAACAATAAAGTAATATCGTATAAGATCAACTGGTAATTTGTTAAGTTCATCAGAGTTTTGTAAATTTATGGGAATTCTACCTTTGATTTATGACTTTGCTTACCAGAATGATATCGCTGTTCTTGTTTACGGTTGTATCATTCAATGCCATTTCCCAGCATGATCTTAGCAAGTATAAGCTGGTCAATATTTATGATCCCGTCCTGCCCCTGATCACTAACCGCACGATTGATACCCTCCAGCATGATTGGAGGGTCCTGCAGAATGAGATCGACCACAGGAACTCCCTCAAGGTCTTCATTGCAGATGTGAGTAGTGACAGCATGTATTGCAAAAGGGGGACGAACCTTTCCCTGGCTTATTTATTCAGTCAGCCCGGGAATGACTGGGTGCTGCTTATTCATGGCGACAGCAAGGCTCCTGTGGATGCAGCCGTGAGAGGGCTGGAGGTTCAGAATCTTCACAATGTGAAAGTGCTTGTGTTCAGCTGGCCATCAAAGATGAGTACCCAGAATGGCTTGAAGAATTTCAGGAATTCAAAAGATAATGTAAGGGCCGGGCTGCCCCAGTTCCGCGAACTTTTGCTTACCATGCAAAAATACAGGAACTCCCATATCTGGCCGGAGGAAAATAACCTGAGCCTCTTCATGCACAGCCTGGGGAATTATTACCTGGAATTGTCGGTAAAGGAAGGAATGCTGGAGGGCATCGATCCTGACCTTTTCGACAATGTGATCATAAATGCAGCAGCCGTGGAACTTGATGGACATGATGCATGGATAGAAGATCTGAGTATTTCTGAACGGATATATATTATCAGTAATGCCAGGGATTTTAACCTCAGCGGGGCCAGGCTTTTTACCAGTGCCGGAAAACAGCTTGGCGGCCCGCTTGAACAGCCCCTGGCCCCCAATGCCATTTATATCAACTTCACCGAAGCCGTCGGTTTCAAATTACCCACATGGGTTTCCCATACCTATTTTGTTGGTGAAATGCCGTCAAAAAGCAGCAATATCAAGAATTTTTATTCAAGGATTTTTCATGGCCATGAGACAGACCTGAATAATCAGAAAATGTTTAAACCCAGGCCGGATGGGCTGGGCGTGGATATCATCGAATAGCTAAGGAATTATCGTATTTTTGCTGCTCTAAAAAGCAGCTATGGAACGACTCAGCAAAGCCATGAACGAAAAGCCCCTTGTTCGCTGGGGCATCCTTATTCTTGTTGGTTTTATACTCTCGGTCAACTATTATTTTTACGATGCATTTTCAACCTTAAAAGATCTTCTGACAAAGGAATTTGGATTTTCCAACACTGACTACGGTCTCTTTGTTTCATTTTATTCCATCCCGAACACCTTCCTGCTGATGGCTGTTGTGGGAGGCATCATTCTCGATAAACTTGGCATTCGCCGCACCGGGTTCATGTTCGTGTTTTTCATGGCCTTCGGGGCCTTTCTTACGGCTTATGGGGCATCTGAACATTACACTTCCGGTGGCCTGGGATATCACGTAATGCAGTCATTTCTCCCTTCCTATTCACCTGAACTGAAGATGATGCTGCTGGGAAGGTTTTTCTTCGGCCTGGGGGCGGAGACCAGTATAGTGGTCGTAAGCAAGATCCTGGTAAAATGGTTCAAAGGAAAGGACCTTGCACTGGCCTTTGGTTTGAAGGTGGGGTTCGGGCGCCTGGGAACCTTTGCAGCATTACAATTATCTCCGGTACTGGCCGATGGTGGAGCCCATCTGGATACCGCCATCTGGCTGGCAGCTATACTGGTGATCACGGGGCTCTTTGCATTTGTAATATACATGCTGTTCGACATGAAGCTGGATAAACAGATCGAACAAAGCGATTTCAACAAGAGCACAGAGCGCTTCAAATTCAAGGATGTATTTGCTCTTTTCAGGAACCCTGCCTACATGTATATTGCCATTATTTGCGTTACCTTTTATTCGGCAGTGTTTCCCTTCAATGCTTTTGCACCTGACTTCCTGTATCATTCATTCGGGATGAGTTATGAAGCCAGCGGTCAGATCGCCTCCCTGTTGCCCCTGGGCACCTTGATTTTTACACCGTTGTTTGGATTTATGATCGACCGGCATGGCCGGGCTGCGTCGGCTATGATTTTAGGATCATTGGTATTGCTGCTGGTCCACCTGAGCTTTACATTTACGGGGATATACCCCCACATCCCGATGATCTTGCTTGGGGTGGCCTTTTCACTGGTTCCGGCAGCCATGTGGCCATCCATGGTCAGGCTGGTTAAAGATAAGGAGATCGGCACGGCATATGGACTGATGTATTCTATTCAAAACCTGGGATTATGGGGAGTTCCATTGCTTGCAGGCAGGATATTGGATGCGACAAACAAACAGGGAGCTGAAGTCCTCAATTATAC
>JAZBOU010000107.1:0-3286 GCA_036351275.1 Bacteroidales bacterium | reverse complement strand
CTGCATCTAAACCGGAATCTGACGATAATAGGATCACAATCCAGAACAATTTATTCAATAATAATAACGAGACATATCATGATTATATCATCGGCATAGATGATTATGCAATATTCTCCATTGATGAAAATGAAATCAACAATGGTTACTGCAATGCCATAGGGCTCTATCATGCAGGAAATCTGGTAGATGAGGATATCAATATTTCAAACAATGTAATAAACAATACAAGTAATTCCGGTACAAACCGGGCAGTTGAGGTGTTTTTCAGTAAAGCTGAAATCTTCGGCAATTACATTGCAAATAACGAATATGGAGTTGTAGCTTTTGGGAAGAGCAAATCCAAAATATTCGGTGATATGAATGCTCCTACAAGGTTTGATACGCAACAATTTGTCGAAAATGCAATTCATTGCTATTTTTCATATAGCAGCTATCCTTCAAAGATCCATTACAATTATTTTGAGAGCCAAAGCACATCAGAACCATATATTAAATTAGTGTACTATGACATCGAAGACCCGGGCAATCCAATTCCTGATCCTGATCTAATAAACTCAAGCACAATTTATAATATTGAATGTAATTCGTGGTATTCAACCTTCGATCCAGAAACGCAATTGATCCCGTTAGGGAGTTATGATTTCGACCCATACTGGTATCCTGGCCAATACTGTACAAAGAACCAGACAACGGCTGAATTGGTTTATGACCAGGCTATGCTCGAAATTGACTCAGGGAACTATATTCAAGCCGATTCCATGCTCAAATCAGTGGTTTCAACTTACCCTACGGATCCTTATTCTATTCAATCACTTAGAGAACTTTATGCTTTGCAGGGTGTTCTTGGAAATGACTACACTGGATTACGGTCCTATTATCTTTCGGTAGTATCTTTAAATCAGGATAGTTTATTATGCAGGTCGGCTGATTGGTTAGGCATGCATTGTTTGATCAAGACAGGTTATAATCAGGAAGCTATCGATTGGCTGGATTCTACTATATCTGTACCTAAAAATACTGTTGATTCAATATTTGCAATAATCAACCTCGGGTATATTTATACACATTTCCCGGACTCCAGTTATAAGAGCGGTCTCATCACAAACTATCCGGGCTGTATTCCGACTAATTATTCGAATTACAGGAAGGATCGTGAACATCTTGTATATGAATTATTGAAGATCACGGGCACTGATAAACCTGAAAATCCTACATTAGATGCAAAAGTTGGTTCTATTCTTAGCGTTAGCCCTAATCCTTCTGAAGGCGGTTCTTTAAAAGTTAACATAGAAACTCATACAACTGGAAACTCAAAGTTAATAATCTATAATATGCAGGGAATGACAGTGCAAGAATTAGACTTAGGGATATTGGAAGACAGGTTTGTTGAAAAACAAATACAATTGAACCATATTCCACCAGGAGTGTATTTTATTTCATTTATCATGAATGGAGTGAAAGCAGATTCAAAAAAGCTTGTGGTGCTATAGCTTTATATTTCTTGTCCATTTAATAATCCATTTATCACTGAATCTTACATTAAGTTCAGCTATGCGAATTTTTCTATATTAGCGACTCATTAGTGCCTAGTGCCAAGTGGCTAGTGCCTAAGTGAAATGAAAATTGATTTAATTAATAAAAGTATAGTGTTCAGAAAATCTCACATACTGTTCATCCTGACATTTACTTTTCTTTTTATCAGTTTTCATTCAATCGCAAATTGCCCCGGGCCCCAGGCCCCAGGCCCCAAGCCCGATACTACCCAGTCCACTACCATCAGCGATAGAATCAACAACGCCTTCACCCCTGTTGTGGATGTGATGACGGATATCCTTTTCTGGGATCCTTTTGCATGGTCGGGTGTTTACGATGATCAGGTTTATGATGAGCACGGAGAGCCTGTGATCGGAAATAACGGCGAACCGGTAACAGCACCCCTGAAACTCATTGTGCTCTGGCTGATATTCGGAGGATTGTTCTTTACGGTCTTTATGCGCTTTATCAACATCAGGGGGTTCAGGCATGCCATAGGACTGATAAGAGGACGATATGATGATCCCAACGATAAGGGAGAAGTATCGCATTTCCAGGCACTGACAACCGCTTTATCGGCAACGGTCGGACTGGGCAATATTGCCGGTGTTGCCATCGGCATTACCATCGGCGGACCAGGGGCCACCTTCTGGATGGTCCTGGCCGGGTTGATCGGCATGTCGTCGAAGTTCGTGGAGTGCACACTGGGCGTGAAATACAGGCGCATTAATAAACACGGGGAAGTTTCCGGGGGTGCGATGTATTACCTCAGAGACGGCCTGAAAAATAAAGGGATGAAGTGGCTGGGGCTGTTACTTGCTTTCCTTTTTGCTATTCTCGTTATCGGGGGATCGATAGGGGGTGGCAATATGTTCCAGTCGAACCAGGCATTCCATCTTTCAGAAACATTCTTTCCCGGCATAGCCGATTTTGGGGCATGGTACGGATTAGGCCTTGCTTTCCTGGTCGGGCTGGTGATCATTGGCGGGATCAAGAGCATTGCCAGGGTCACCAGTAAAATCGTTCCTTTCATGGGAGTACTTTACGTTTTAACCGCCATGGTGATCATCGGGATCAACATCAATTATACCGGGACTGCCTTTCAGCTCATTTTTGATGGAGCCTTCTCTCCGGAAGCGATGAAAGGTGGCTTTATAGGCGTACTCATATATGGCTTCCAGCGGGGAGCATTCTCCAACGAAGCCGGCATCGGCAGTGCATCTATCGCACACTCGGCTGCCAGAACAGATGAACCGGTCAGTGAAGGGATCGTTGCGTTGCTCGAGCCTTTTGTCGATACCGTAGTGATCTGCACCATGACCGCCCTGGTGATCATCTTCAGCGGGCACTGGGCTGATGACAGCAGTGTAACAGGGGTACAGTTGACTTCTGCCGCTTTCGGATCAGTCTTTCCCTGGTTCCCCTATCTCCTTCTGGTGGCAGTTACCCTGTTTGCATTTTCCACCCTGATATCATGGTCGTATTATGGCCTTAAAGGATTTGATTACCTGCTCGGAGGATTTGGAAAAAAGATCTTCGGCACGCGCAAGGTGACCAACGTAATATACCAGCTATTTTTCCTGGCCTGTGTTGTCATAGGAGCATCTTCGGATATGGCTGCTGTTACCGATTTCTCGGATATGATGATCCTTTGCATGGCATTCCCGAATATCGTGGGGCTGCTCATTCTCGCCCCGGAAGTTCGCCGTGACCTGGTTTCGTATATGAAGAGGCTGAAGAGTGGGGAGAT
>JAZBOU010000106.1:0-2735 GCA_036351275.1 Bacteroidales bacterium | reverse complement strand
CGCAAACCCCTTGCCGACTGGTCCTTTTTCGAAAGCTTCTACAATCAA
The DNA here is from genome assembly GCA_036351275.1 of Bacteroidales bacterium. Classification (GTDB taxonomy): domain Bacteria; phylum Bacteroidota; class Bacteroidia; order Bacteroidales; family B18-G4; genus B18-G4. The sequence goes on along the minus strand of JAZBOU010000106.1, from coordinate 2,687 downwards.
TCAGCCCCGCGAACCACGAACCGCGAACCACACACCGGCATTGGAATCATCCGCCTGATCCGTTTCAACGATCGGATCATCGGCGGTATACTGGCCCCGGTTTTCGAAAACAAATGCATCTACGAATGGTATGTCTGCGGGTTGGACAGAGAATATACAGCACAGTATCCCAGCGTGCTCGCCACCTGGGCCGCGATCGATTATGCTGCTCAGAACGGCATTGAATGCTTCGATTTTATGGGCGTGGGCCGGCCAAACATCCCCTATGGGGTGCGCGACTTCAAAGCCCGTTTCGGAGGGGAAGAAGTAAACTACGGGCGCCTGACACGAATTAACAACCGTCTGTTATATCATATCGCCGAACTTGGTTATAATGTGCTGGCCTTGTTTAAGAAAATATGATGGCGGTTCGTGGTTCGCGGGACGAGGTCCGAGGCATCTAAACTTTCCCCGTCCCGCGCACCGCATACCTCGCACCGGTTTATTAAATTTACAATAGCTTCATTAAGCTAATAAATTTGAAAAAAAGAACCCTATACTACATCATCGCCGATATCCTGGTGGTCACGGCTGCGTTCATGTTCTTCATCTGGATAAAGCCGGCATCCAAACGCTATTACCTGCCGGAATACTACGAGCCCTTCCTGTTTTTCCTCTTTATCTGGGTGTCTGTGTCGGTGGCGATCGACAAATACCGCCTTCATAAAAAGAAAGATTACAAAGATGTCCTTTTTCCAATCATAGCGGGCGATCTCATTATCCTGGCCACGGTTGTTGCCCTGATCTATGGTTTCCAGCAGTTCCAGTACTCCCGCATGATCGTATTCGGGACCATGGCGGTATCCTTCGCCATGGAATTTTTGCTGGGCTACCTTTTCTTTACGGGGATCAAGCTGCGCAAGGATGCCGACCATTTCGAAGAGTTCCGAAGAGCCACCCAAAAAGCCATCAAAGACCAGCTGAAATTGGTTGAGTCGGATGAGATCCTGCAGGCGAAGATTGATGCGTCTGTACCTCCCCTGAACAAAGAACTGGTTATCGAAAAGGCAGGGGAGAAGGTGTTTGATTATATCGAAAAACAGATCAAACTGGAGCATATGTATACCCTGCTGGTGGCCACCAGTACACGCTTCAACATTGAGAACCAGCCCCAGCACTATTACAATGCCATCGTGAACCTGAAGCGGCTGAACGATATACAGCGGATCAACAAATTCCTGGAGAAGATCAACGAGAAGCTTCCACACCAGGGTATTTTTATCGGCTGCGTACAGACCAATGTGCTGGTGAAAAAGCGCATCATGAAACAGTTCCCGCCGGGGCTTAACCTGCTGTTCTATATCCCTTATTTTACATGGAAAAGGGTATTCCCAAAACTTCCTGTTATCAAAAACATCTACTTTTTCGTGACCAAGGGCAGGAACAGGGCCATATCCAGGGCAGAAACTTTCGGGCGACTCTACTCATGCGGTTTTGAGGTGGTTAACCACCAGCAGATCAATGGCTATATCTATTTCACGGCTCGAAAGATCCTCGAACCGTCCTATGACTATCATCCCACCTATGGCCCGCTGATCCGGCTAAAGAGGATAGGGAAGAATGGTAAGACCATTTATGTGTATAAGATGCGCACCATGCACCCTTATTCAGAGTACCTGCAACAGTACGTTTACGATCAGAATAAGCTCCAGGAAGGCGGGAAATTCAAAAATGATTTCAGGGTGCATACGGCCGGCAGGTTCATGCGCAGGTTCTGGATCGATGAAATGCCCATGCTGTTCAACCTGCTCAAAGGCGATCTAAAGCCGGTTGGCGTGCGCCCCTTGAGCCGGCATTACTTCGACCTCTACGATGAAGACCTGAAAGAAAAACGCATTAAAACTCGCCCGGGACTGATACCGCCCTTTTATGCAGACATGCCCCAAACGCTGGAAGAGATACAGGCCTCGGAGCACCAATATCTTGATGCTTATTTTAAACGCCCATTCATTACCGATTGCAGGTACTTCTGGATGGCGATTTATAATATCATTTTTAAGAAAGCACGTTCAAAATAAACATACCGGGCCTCAGGCTACAGGTATCGGGCTACAGAAATTCTATTTGATGCCCGACGCCCGATGCCCGATGCCTAAAGCTAATATCTATGAAAAAACTAAGCATTCTCTTATTCTTATTCACCAGTATTAACCTGACAGGTCAAGTTGTTTACGAGTCTGTTCAAAGAACAAATATTTATGACTTCCTGGATGAATTGGCCAATGAAAAGCTCATCACCATCAATTCCGTTGTAAAACCGTATTCCAGGATGTTCATAGCAGAGAAGTTGCAGGAAGCATATGAACTGAAAGACCAGCTTAGCAAGAGACAGGTGGATGAGATCGAATTCTATATGAAAGACTACCGCCTCGAGCTTGTATACAATACAAAGGGCATGAAGCCCCTGAACATCTTTCCCGGGAAAGACCATATTGCCACTTCGCTCGACCCCATGGCCGTGACCTACCGCGACAGCCTGGTGGCGGTATCACTGCGGCCGGTGTTCGGGCTGGAATATTTCATTAACAGCAATGAAACGGCTTTCCACCGCTACGGGGGTGCAGAGGTTTACGGGTATGTGAGCAAGAACTTCGGGGCCTATACAAGCCTGAAAGATAATCATGAGAACGTAACCCTGACCAGCCCGG
>JAZBOU010000105.1:0-3901 GCA_036351275.1 Bacteroidales bacterium | reverse complement strand
TAGTCGCTTTTAGTGTAGGAATAGTTGACCTTGGGTATCGGTTACAGATGAAACCAGAGTTAAAAGCGATTACAAACCAGATATTAAGATCTGGTATTTCTCCGGCACTTAATTATGGCGAAGCTATGCATGCCGAATCAAAAAAAGATTTCATACACAAGATGAAAATTGCATTAAAAGAACTTCGGGAGACCCATATTAGCTTGAAAATACTGTATAATATCGACAGAGTACCCTTTAAAGATGAGATTAGTTTTCTGAAAGATGAAAATAATGAGCTATTGGCAATCTTTGTAAGCAGTGTCAAAACAGCTCAGCAAAACATGATCAAAGAGAACAGTATTGATAATCTGCAATCTGACTCACAACTCTGAAATACCATTCTTAAATAATCACTAATCAATAGGATATCATCATTCAATTTTGTATTCCACCCCATCTTTGGTATCCTTCAGGATAACCCCGATTTCTGCAAGCTTATTCCTGATTTGATCAGCCTTGGCGAAGTCTTTGTTCAGCTTGGCCTCCTGGCGGAGCCCGATAAGGGTTTCGATCAGCTTACCGGTCATGGAATCACTGCCATCTGCCGTTTCTGCTTCGGGCCTCAGCCCCAGGATGTCGTTCACGAAGGTGGAAAAGGTTTCTTTCAGCACGGCCAGGTTGTCCTGATCGATGGTCATCTTGCCGTCTTTCAGGGAGTTGATCACCCTCACCCCTTCGAAGAGGTTGGCAATGAGCACGGGGCTGTTGAAGTCGTCGTTCATGGCCTCATGGCACTTTTCTTTCCATTCTTCCAGGTTAAAGGCTTCGAAGGAAGATACGTGGCTGGCAGTGATCTGGTTCAGGGCTTCCACGGCGGCCATCAGGCGCTGCAGTCCCTTTTCGGCCGCCTGCAGGGCCTCGTTCGAGAAGTCGAGGGTGCTGCGGTAGTGTGCCTGCAGTATGAAGAAGCGGATGGTCATGGGGCCGTAAGCCTGTTCGAGCAGGGGATGCTGCCCGCTGAAGAATTCGGACAGGGAGACGGCATTGCCCAGCGACTTACCCATCTTTTGCCCGTTGATGGTGATCATGTTGTTGTGCATCCAGTATTTTACCGGCATCTGCCCGTTGGCGGCCACGCTCTGTGCGATCTCCGACTCGTGGTGAGGGAACAGGAGGTCCATGCCGCCCCCATGGATGTCGAAGTGGTCGCCGAGGTAACGGGTACCCATGGCCGAACATTCCATGTGCCATCCGGGGAAGCCGTCGCTCCATTCCGAGGGCCAGCGCATGATGTGCTCCGGAGAAGCCTTTTTCCAGAGGGCAAAGTCGAAGGGATTCTTCTTCTCGTGCTGCCCTTCGAGCTCGCGCGTGGTGGCCAGCAACTCTTCCACCTTCCTTCCCGACAGGATGCCGTAGGGATGGTCGCGGTTGTATTTTTCAACGTCGAAATAAACAGAGCCTTCGGATGTGTATGCATAGCCCGAATGCAGGATCTTCCTGATCATGATCATCTGCTCGATGATGTGACCCGACGCGTGGGGTTCGATGGATGGCGGAAGCACGTTGAGCAGACGCATGGCCTCGTGGTATGAATTGGTATAGTACTGTACCACCTCCATGGGCTCCAGCTCTTCCAGGCGCGCTTTCTTTGCGATCTTGTCCTCCCCTTCGTCGGCATCGTTTTCGAGGTGCCCCACATCGGTGATGTTGCGCACATAGCGCACCTTGTACCCCAGGTGCTGCAGCCAGCGGAACACCAGGTCGAAGGTGATGGCCGGACGGGCATGGCCCAGGTGCGGGTCGCCATAAACCGTAGGGCCGCACACGTACATGCCCACATGGGGAGGGCTGAGGGGCTCGAAGGTTTCCTTTTTGCGGGAGAGGGTGTTATATAATGAAAGATTGTTCTCCATGATCTTTTAATTGTAATGCAAAGGTAGGGAAAATGGCAAATCCTGTTTTTAAAACATTGTCCATTGTGAATTCTACATTTTTAATGTTACATGTTACATTTTGCTGGAATTTGATTTTTTATCTCAATTTTCTAAAAAATCACGGGACATTTTTTGATTTTGGGTATTAATAGATACCAACTATAATATAAAACGATGAGAACAGAACTTGAAAACAGGCTGGTTGAATTAGCTTTGAATATTAATGAAGTATGCAGATCTCTTGATGGTAGTTATCTTTCTCAACACATAATAAACCAGATAATCCGATCATCAACCAGCGCAGCATTGAATTATGGTGAAGCACAAGCGGCTGAATCAAAGAAGGATTTCATCCATAAAGTAAGTTTAGTCTTGAAAGAATTAAGAGAAACAAAAGTGAGTTTAAAACTACTAAAGAACTCTGTAAGGAGAGATTTGCATATAATATATAAAAACTGCCAGAGTGAATGTGACCAGTTAATTGCAATTTTCCATAAAACAGTCATTTCAGCAAGAGCAAAGCTGGCCAAATAGCTCAATGAAAAATGCAACATTAAAAATGCAGCATTTACAATGAGCAATTACTAAAAGGGTAGTTCAAAAAAAAGGTCCCCCGCTTTCACGAGGGACCCAAACCGGAATGTGCATGTCCTTAAATTATTTAAGAACACCCAGATCTTTGCCTACCTTGGTGAAGGCGGCGATGGCTTTGTCGAGCTGTTCGCGGTTGTGGCCCGCCGACAGCTGTACGCGTATCCTGGCTTCTCCCCTGGGAACAACGGGGAAGTAGAACCCGATCACATAGATGCCTTCTTCGAGCAGTTTGCTTGCCATCACCTGCGACAGCTTGGCGTCGTAGAGCATCACGGCGCAGATGGCCGACTTGGTGGGCTTGATGTCGAAGCCGGCGGCCTTCATCTTTTCCACGAAGTATTTGGTGTTTTCATGCAGCCTGTCCTGCAGTTCATGGGTCTCCGACATCATGTCGAACATGGCGATGCCGGCGTTGGCCACCATGGGGGGGATGGAGTTGGAGAACAGGTAGGGGCGTGAGCGCTGACGCAGCAGCTCAATGATCTCTTTCCTGCCGGTGGTGAACCCGCCGATGGCGCCGCCAAAGGCTTTGCCCAGGGTGCCGGTGATGATGTCGACCTCACCGCGGATGTTGAAGAGCTCGGTGACGCCGCGGCCGGTCTCACCCACCACGCCTGCCGAATGACATTCGTCGACCATGATCATGGCATCGTACTTCTTGGCCAGCGCATTGATCTTGTCCATCGGGGCCACGTTGCCGTCCATGGAGAACACACCGTCGGTGACGATGAGCCTGAAGCGGGCGTCCCTGGCAGCGATGAGCTGTGCTTCCAGGTCTTCCATGTCGGCATTCTTGTAACGGAAACGCTGCGCCTTGCAGAGGCGCACACCGTCGATGATGGAGGCATGGTTGAGCGAGTCGGAGATGATGGCATCCTCTTCACCCAGCAGGGGCTCGAAAAGCCCGCCGTTGGCGTCGAAGCAGGCAGCGTAAAGGATGGTGTCCTCGGTACCGAAAAATTCAGCGATCTTCCTTTCAAGGGTCTTGTGCAGGTCCTGGGTGCCGCAGATGAAACGTACCGACGACATGCCGTAACCGTGGGTGTCGAGGGCTTCCTTGGCGGCGGCCACGAGCTTGGGATGGTTCGACAGTCCGAGGTAGTTGTTGGCACAGAAGTTCAATACGTCCTGGCCGGTGTTGATTTTGATGTCGGCTTTCTGCGGGGAAACGATGATGCGTTCTTCCTTGTAAAGCCCTGCTTCCCTGATGTTTTTCAGTTCTTCCTGAAGATGGTCTTTGATTTTTCCGTACATGTCTGAAAATATTTATGTGTGTATTGTTTATTTTTTAACAAGGACTGCAAAGATAAAAGATAAATTTTAACCTGCTATGTTATATTGGGTATAAATAATATGGGTCCAGTCTTGACAGGGAAGCGCAGATTCAGGAT
>JAZBOU010000104.1:0-33779 GCA_036351275.1 Bacteroidales bacterium | reverse complement strand
TAATAGTACTGAGATATGAGTACTGAGATATGAGTATTGAGACAATGAAAGAATTATAATTGGAGAATAGGATCTCATGTCTAGAGACTCATATCTAGAGTCTCATGTCTTATGTCTGATGTCTATTTTTTTTACTTCCCTCATACAACTCATACTTCATAAACCTGCATTCAATGGGTCCGTTGAAGATCCTTATCTTTTTCGATGGGCGGAGCCCGACAAATTTCATAGCCTGAAGGTCTCCGCTGATGATCCAGGCTTCAGCATCCTGGTAGGTCTGCTTGAGGGTGTCACCAATGAGTTTGTACAGGGCGATGATGTCGTCTGTCTTTATTCTTTCACCATAAGGCGGATTGAGGATGATATGTACCGGGCCGGGTGGGCGGGAAAGTTTTTCAAAGGAGGTTGGATGAAGGCTGATGTATTTATCCAGTCCGGTGCTGCTCACATTCTTGCGTGTGCTTCGCATGGCCAGCGACGACATGTCGCCACCAAGTATCCTGGCTCTGGCTTCTGTTCGAAGGCCATCGGCTTTTTCTTTCACACTCCGCCAGAGGGCGGGGTCGAAGTCCTTCCATCGTTCAAATCCATAGCTTTTGCGATAAAACCCTGCCGGGATGTTGCAGGCGATCATGGCTGCTTCGGTCAGCAAGGTGCCCGAACCACACATGGGATCCAAAAATGTAGTCTCACCATCCCATCCACTGAGCATGATCAGCCCGGAGGCCAGCACTTCACTCAAGGGCGCACTCCCTGATGAGACCTTATATCCCCTCAGGTGCAGTGAAGAGCCCGAGCTGTCGAGCGATATAGTGCAATGATTACGATTGATATGTACGTTGAAACGGATATCGGGATCATCTGTATTCACCGAAGGCCTGCGACCATATTTTTGCCTGAAAAAATCCGCAATGGCATCCTTGGTCTTGAGTGCGGCATACATCGAGTGCGTGATCCCTGAATTGAATACTGCCCCGTCGATGGCAAACGTGCTTTCCAGTCCCATCAACATATCCCATGGCAGCTTCAGGCATTTGTTGTAGAGTTCAGTATCGTCCGCGGCAGTAAACTCCCACTGGGGTTGTAAAAACCGAAGGGCTGCACGGCAGGTGTAGTTACAGGTATACAATACTTCCTTGTTCCCCTTAAAACGTACACCGCGGTGGATCACCTCAGCATTGGTCCCGCCGGCTTTCCTGATCTCCCCGGCCAGGAGTTCTTCCAGGCCAAGAATGGTCTTTGCTGTAATATCAAATGTATCTCCTGATTCGATCCGCTGATGCTTTTGCATATCTCAAAGATAGTCTATTCGGGCGATTAGCGGCGTTTAAGCGTTCGTTTGCTTTTAATGATCAGTTTTTGCCGCCATACCGCCTTTCGCCGGTTCTCATCGTCGGCTCCTATCAGATAGGCATAGGGTTTCATCGATTTCGAATGGTCAAACACGATCTTCATCATGGCTGCCATGGGCACAACCACGAACATTCCGATAATGCCCCATACGATACCGCCGATGATGATGAGCAAGATGGTGAAAAGGGGATTCAGGTTCACGTAACTGCCTGTAATATTAGGTGTGAGTATATTGTTTTCGAGAAATTGTATCACTACAAAAAGCAGGATGACGCCAAAAGCAAGTCGGGGTGTATCGCCTGTAAGCAGGGCAAACATAAATGGTATGCTGGCCCCTATCCAGGTTCCAAAGTATGGGATAAGGTTAAAAAGGGCAGAGATGATCCCGAATAATATGGCATACTTCACACCCACTATCCATAAACCAAAAGAGTTCAGAATGGTGAGGATCAGCACCACCGTAAACACACCTCCGATGTAACGGGGAGTGATAAAGGTGATCTTGCGGATGATAGCCCTGGCATCCTCTTCCTTTTCGGTGGGAACGACCATAAGGATAAACTTCTTGAACTTTTCCCTGTAGTAGAGCATGTAGAACATGAAAACCGGCATCAGCCCGAGCGTGAAGATAGTGTTGGTCGTACCCTTGAATAAGGATTTGGTGAAGTTTCCGGAAAGGTTCAGGATATTATTGATGGAATCGTGAATCAACAAATTTTGCCGGTCGACCGTATAGCCGAATGTGTTTTCAATAAAAATGCCCAGCTGGTCGATATTGTAATGTGCTTTTTCAACCAGGGCCGGCATATCCGCTGTCAGTTTTCCAACATTGCGGTACATGATGAAAACGATAAGGGTCAGCAGCCCGAGCAGCAGGATGATGCTCAGCAGGTTTGCAAGGATCCTGGGAAAGCGTGCTTTGACCTCCAAAAAATTAACGAGCGGGTAAATAAGGTAACTGAATATGACCCCGAGTACGATGGTGCTGAGAAAGTTTTTTGCCACGATGAGCCCGTAAAACAGAAGAATGATAAAGAGTAATAAGGCTGCTAGCGTAATGATCCTTGGTGGTTTGTTCAGCATGGTGTCCGGATTAGGAAATATTCGGATATTTGACGGAGTTAAAGATAATAAATTATTCCGCGAAATGAAAAATACCATGACCATAAAGCAGGCACAGGAAACTGTGGATCAGTGGATCAGCACAACAGGAATACGCTATTTCGATGAACTTACCAATACTGCCATTCTTATGGAAGAGGTGGGTGAAGTGGCTCGGATCATGGCCAGAAAATACGGAGAGCAGTCGTTCAAGGAAGGAGAGCAGGGAGATGATCTGGCCGATGAATTTGCCGATGTTCTTTTCGTGCTTATCTGCCTGGCCAACCAAACAGGGGTGGATTTAACCGGGGCCCTGATCCGGAATATCGATAAGAAAACGAAACGGGATGGGGAGAGGCATCATAACAATCGGAAACTTCAATAATGTTTTATTCGTTTGCAATTTCTACTTTCCGGTGACCGGTAGCCGGTGACCGGAAATGATTAAATCTTCATCTCATTCAACAAAATGCAAACATATTCATCATGCAAGCCTTTCTTCTTGACGTTGATCTTGGAAAGAACCTGTACGATATGGTCGGATGAGTCAGGATATTTTGCAATGGTTTTACCGAGTGCGATTTCAAGCATGAGGCAGTCGTGCCAGGTTCCTGCTAATTCACTGATTTCACCTAGCTTCTCGGCGCTGATGTTCAGGTGGTCAGCAAGCGGCAGGCTTTCATTAAATATGTTGTTCAGGTAATTAATGTCTTTCAGCCTGCGGCGTATCCTGTGCAAACGTTTCTCCTCCCTGCTGCCGTGATAAATGCTGTGGATGTCAAATTCAAGGTCAGAAAGCAGCTTGTAGCCTGCATGCTTCAGTTCTTTATCACCAATTCCGGCAAGGGTTTCGGAAAGGCTGTCCTCAAAGCGATTCAGGATAGCAGGATCGAACCCGCTCAACACATATTCATACTTTCTCCTGTTTTTTAGTTCCCTTACTTCTAAATGGTCTGTTACCGATTGCAAAGCATTATCCTCATATTCCTTCAGTAATTGCAGTGCTACCTGAACATCGCGCAGGCGGCCGGCCCTGCGGAACAGTTTCCGGATATCTTTCAGCTGCTGTTTACTGTTGAATTTGCCACGGCTGAGGATTTCGGCAAGCATGGCTACCACACGCATGCGTTTAATGCTCAAGCGCAGGTTGTGGATAGCCTCAACATCACCGGGATCCCTCGATAGTTCAATGTTCTCTTCAATAATCTTCCTGTGCTTGCGGTAATATTCAATGATCTGCTCTGCCATATCCGCAAAATTAACCAATTCAAACAACATACCCCTCCTGAATCTACACTGTTAAAGAGTTTAACCACAAAGAATGCAAACTGTGAACTGTCTTGTCCTAAAAAAGGTCAACCTTATTCAGGACAGGTCAAACTGTCAACTGTAAACTGTAAACTGTCAACTGTTAACTAACTCAACCCCCAGCACCAAAAACTCAACACTATTTTTTATCTTCGAAACGTAAAAGTTTTATTATGGCTATAAAGTGGTTTATTTCGCATCAGTTCAAGCAGCTGAGGCGTTCTCCATTCTGGCAGAAGAGCCTGGCAATAAACATCACGCTGGGGTTTCTCATCGGTCTTATATTGCTCGAGGTGCTCGCACTGGGTATATTTTTACCGGTGATCCTGACTGAAACCTTCCCCGGACAGAACATTGTTCATATCTTCAACGGGGCCTTGCTTTATTACCTGGCTATCGATCTGATCCTGCGCTATCTTATGCAATCCTTGCCAGTTATGGCAGCACAGCATTATTTTCATCTTCCCGTCAGGAAATCCGTGATCGTGCATTATATGCTGGCCAAATCGGTGTTCTTCTTGCTGAATTACCTGCCCTTGCTGATCCTGATCCCATGGGCTACCAGGGTTATTGCAGTCCAGTTTTCAGGTACAGAAGCATGGCAATGGCTGATCGGAATTATCTTCTTAACCTTCACCAACAACTACATAACAGTTTATGTAAAGCGGCAGATCTTTTCCAGGCCCTGGATCGTAGCTGTATTCGGCTTTATTGTCATCGGTTTCATCGTGCTCGATTCTTTGGGCGTATACTCGATTTCAACAATTTCGGCACACCTCTTCCGCTACCTTATCGTTACTCCATGGGCCTTCCTGCTTCCCCTTGCATTGCTGCTTCTTGTTTATATCGTGAACTTTATGTTTCTCAGGTCGCGCATGTACATCGAAGAGATCAGCATCAGGAAACACCGCAGGGTGAACGACCTGGCCGGGATCGCTTATATTAAAAGCCTGGGCAGGGTTGGAGAATTGATCGCTTTCGAACTGAAACTATACTGGCGAAATAAACGGCCAAAATCATTGCTATACCTTTTTCCCATCTTCCTGCTGTATGGTTTCTTTTTCTATCCGCAGGACGTATATCGTGACATGGGAGGCATGATGATCTTTGTCGGGGTGTTCATCACCGGCGGTATTGCCATGAGTATTGGCAACTATTTCCTGGGCTGGGAGAGCAGTTTTTTCGATGCCATACTGGCCAACAATATCGACTTCGATAAGTACTTCAGGGCAAAGTACATGATCATGCTCAGTGTTTCGGTGTTTTCATATGTGATTACCTTGCCCTATGCATTTTACGGACTCGACATATTGTTTATCAACAGCATGTGTTTCCTGCTGAATATTGGATTCAATTCCTATGTCATCCTCCTGTTTTGTTCAAATAACCGCAAGCGCATGGACCTGAGCCGCGGTGCTGCATTTAATTACCAGGGTGTAGGTGCATCCCAGTTCCTGGTGATGCTGCCCCTGTTGCTGGCCCCTGTGCTGCTGTATGCATTGTTCTCTGTGTTCATGGACAGGATCCCTGCAGCAAGTTTGCTGGGACTTATCGGCCTTGCCGGCTTGCTTTTCCACAAAACCCTGATGCAACAGGTGGTTGCAAGGTTTGAACGAAGGAAATATAAAATAGCGGAGGGGTTCAGGGAGAAATAAGATTTGAAAAACGAAACACGAAATACGAAATACGAAACACGAAATACGAAATACGAAATATATTCTGAATACTGAACCGAAGCGCAGCGAAGCTCGGTGAAGCCAATTCTTAAAAAAATGATAGAAGTAAAAGACCTTAGCAAAGCCTACCAGGGGAATGTGGTATTAAATATACCGAACCTAACGATCCCGAAGGGGGAGAGTTTTGGCCTGGTGGGAAATAACGGGGCCGGAAAGACCACCTTTTTCAGGCTGATACTTGACCTGATACGTCCCAACAGCGGTGCTGTATATATCAATTCGGAGAATGTGATGGGCTCCATCGAGTGGAAGCGTTTCACCGGTTCTTACCTGGATGAGGGCTTCCTGATCGATTTCCTGACGCCCGAAGAGTATTTTGGGTTCCTGGCCGATATCAATGGCCTTTCGAAAGGCGATGTTACCGAATTCTATGATACTTTCGAGGAGTTCTTTAACAACGAGGTACTGGCGAAGAAAAAGTTTATCCGGGAACTATCATCCGGCAACCAGAAAAAAGTCGGTATTGCTGCAGCCATGATGACCAGGCCTGAGCTTCTTATTCTCGACGAGCCCTTCAACAGCCTGGACCCCACAACACAGATCAGGTTGAAAAAAATGCTGAAGGAGGTGCGGGAAGACAGGAATATCACTGCCCTCATCTCCAGCCATGACCTGCTGCACGTAACCGAAGTCTGTGAACGGATCGCGGTGCTGGAAGTCGGGAATGTGATCAAGGATATTAAAACAACATCTTCTACATTACAGGATCTGGAGAAGTATTTTTCAGTTTGATAATGGGTAGTGGGTGCTGACTACTGGCTTCTGTTATCTGGCTATTAGCTATTCGTTGCTTGTTTCTCGTTTCTCGTTTCTGGTTGTTCGTTTCTCGTTACTGTCAACAGTCAACTACCAACTGCTTACTGCCTACTGCCTAATACCTACTTTTCCTCAGCCTTTCCGAAGGAAGTTTCTCAAATAGTATTCCCAATTATCCTTAACTTTACCATACTTTAAGTCATGGTAAAGACAATCAAGATAATCCTCTTATGCTTATTCCTGTTTTCAGCGAATGTTGTGTCTGCCCAGCATATCGTATCCGGAAAAGTACTTGATCAGGAAACAGGCGAACCACTTGCTTTTGTAAACATTGTGGTTGGGAATACACGTACAGGCGGTGCCACCGATATTGATGGGAAATTCAGGCTACGTGCCGGGGAAGAACCCGGTTTCCTGAAACTTACCTACGTCGGGTATGAAGAAAAGGTCTTTCCCCTGAAGGGAAAAACAACTGACCTGAAAATATACATGAAAAGTATCCCCTACGAACTCAGGGAGGTTGTTGTACTTCCGGGGATCAATCCCGCCCATCGGATCATCAAAAATACGGTAAAGAACAGCGACCTGAACAATCCGGAAAAGATGCGTTCTTTTTCATATACATCCTATGAAAAGGTCATCTTTACTCTCGACCTGGATTCCCTGCGCATGCTTGATACCATGATGCTGGATACGACCTCACTTGAGATACGCCGCTTTTTCGACCGGCAGGATATTTTTATTGCCGAATCCGTCACTAAGCGTAAATTTCTCTACCCCGAACGCAACAGGGAAAATGTTCTGGCCACAAGGGTTTCGGGGATGAAGGACCCCATGTTCATCTTCCTGGTGTCGCAGATACAGTCAACTTCTTTTTACAAAGAGTTGATCAACATCGGAAGGAGCGGGTATGTAAATCCCATCAGCCGGGGAAGTACTTCGAAATATACTTTTATTCTCGAGGATACGGCCTATTATGGTAAACAGGATACCGTTTTCATAATCTCGTACCAGCCGAAGCCCAATACCAACTTTGATGGGCTGAAAGGAGTGCTTTCGATCAATACACATAACTGGGCGATACAGAATGTGATCGCCGAACCGGCCAGGGATGAAGGCCCCTTTACCATAAGAATACAACAAAAGTATGAGCTGATCGACGGCATTCAGTGGTTCCCGGTGCAATTAAATACCGATGTGAACATCAAAAGCCTTGGTGCGGTCATCAGTGACCAGAACTACGCCTTTGTTGGGATTGGGAAAAGTTATATCCGCGATATTGAACTTAATCCGGAACTGGTAAAAAGGGAATTCAATAACATCGAAGTGGATGTGGATCCCAATGCCCACGACCGCAACGAGGAATACTGGGCTAAATTTCGTACCGACAGCCTCAGCGAACGCGACCTGCGAACCTACGAATTCATGGACTCCATAGGGGAGGAGGTAAACTTCGACCGGCTTGCAAAGACCTTTGAAACCATCATGACCGGCAAAATACCCTGGAAGTTTATCAGCTTTGATATAGATAAATTCCTGCGATACGACCAGTACGAAGGTCTGTACCTGGGCTTGGGCATACATACCAATGACAGGCTTTCAAGGCGATTTAATGTAGGTGGGTTCTTTGGTTACGGCTTCAGGGATAAGACCTTAAAATACGGGGGTGATGGAAGCATCGTTCTTGACAGGATGAGTGAGCTCACCCTGAAAGCCGGCTACTTTTACGATGTGACAGAAAGCGGTGGAGTATCATACTTTGATGAGCAGAAATCCTTTCTCCGGGGCGAGGGATTCAGGAACTTTCTGATCAGGCGCATGAATATGACTGAACGGGCCTATGCTTCTCTGGAATTCAGGGCATTGCGACATTTCAAATGGAATATTAGCGCACGCAGTGACTGGAAAAAGGCATACCCTGACTACTACTATGGCCAGGTGGAAGGAAGCACGGCCCTGTTGAAAAATGAATACCGCTTCACGGAATTGTCAGCGGGATTCCGCTTTGCTTTCAGGGAGAAATTTCTGCGGACGAAGAGGATCAAGATCTCACTGGGGACTAAATACCCCGTGGTTCACTTCCAGTATACCAGGGGTTTCAATGATATTCTTAGCGGGGAATTCGAGTACAACCGCTTTGACCTCAAAGTGACAGAGTCGTTCTATATAAAATACCTGGGGCTGACCACCCTGGAGTTCCGTGCAGGCTATATCGATGGCGACCTGCCCTACTGTAACCTGTATAATGGTAACGGGAGTTACAGGGTATTCACCATTTATGCTACCAACAGTTTTGCCACCATGCGCATGAATGAATTCCTGAGCAACCGTTATGTTGCATTGTATTTCACCCACAATTTCGGAACCCTGCTTGTCCGTACAAAATTCTTTTCCCCGGAGATCGTTGTGGCTACGAACATCGCCTTCGGCGACCTGAATAACCCGGAGCAGCATCATAACGTCGGTTTCAAAACGATGGAAAAAGGATATTATGAATCAGGAGTCCTGTTCCATGGCCTACTCGACCTGCGATTTTATAAGATTGGTGCAGGTGTTTTCTACCGCTACGGCCCCTATAGCTTTGAAAATGCAAGCGATAATTTTGCCTATAAGGTCAGCATTGTTTTTCCCATAGAAAGCGTGCAGCGTCAGTAGGGCCACGACCTTCCAGGTTGGCAACCTTCCAGGTTAGCAACCTTCCAGGTCCTTGCTCTAATTGGCGAAATAGATGATTAGAGGGATCACCACCAATCCGGCCAGAATACCGAACGAAACCATAGATGCAGCATATTCCTTATCCAGCTTCTCCATGGAAGCGAAGATGATAGAGTTAAATCCTACAGGAGCTGATGAACCAATTAATACGATGGTCTTGATCAGCCCTTCGAAACCAAGTACATAACAGAACCCCCAACCGAGTGCAAACCCGAGAACGATCCTGATGAAGATGCCGACAAATACAGGAGCAGGCCTGATCAATCGCAGGTTGAAAAAGATCCCCAGAGCGATCATGATGAGCGGGATGGTGAGGTCGCCCAGGATTTGCAGCAGATGAGCCGGCATAGGTGGGATCTCTGTATCGGTGAGGTTCAGGATGATCCCTGTGATCAGCGCCCAAATGGGCGGGTTGAAGATGAATTTCTTAGCCATCCCTTTCCTGGAACCTCCTTCATCACCATAACGCGCTGCAATAAAATACACCAGTGTGAAAGCCAGAATGGCATTGCTTACATCGAACATGGATAGCAGGGCCAGTCCTTTATCGCCATATGCTGCGATCACGAAAGGAAAGGCAAAACCAATGTTCATGATCATTGTGCCGGCAAGCAAAACCCCATGCGTCTTCCGGTCGAGTTTCATAAAACGCCCCGCAAAGAAGGAGGTGGCAAACTGTGTCATGATCACAGTGAATGAAATGACCGGCAACCATGCATACTCCCCGATCAGTTGAACCCTGGTAAGCGACAGGATCACGAGAGCAGGAAGGGCAAGATAAAAAACCACCTTCATGAACACATCTCCATGATCTTGTTTTAGCACCCCCAGGCGCTTAAGGAGATATCCCAGCACGAAGATGAAAATGACGGGCAGAATTTTATATGCTAGGCTTTCCATTTATATTGAGCATTAGGCTATGGGCAATGGGTAGTTTTGAGTTTTGAGTTTTAAGTTATTTTTGATTTCTGATTTTCACTTTCTGATATCTGATTTCAGAAGCCTCTAAGTTCAAGTTCCTTTTCTTTATACATCTCCGCCTGCTCGTCCAGTCCCAGTGATCTTGCCAGCTGTACCAGGGCACGTATGGTTTCGAGGCTGTAAGGGTTTAAGCGATAGGCAGCTTCCATATAGCGATATGCGTCCCTGAAATCTTTGTTTGCTTTATTGAACAGGCTGTCGGCCATTTGCTCGTCATCTGCATTTAACCCTGCCAGGTAGTTATCTGACCCGAGGTTGTTGTAAAGTGCACCCAGGTTATAATATGCGATCTCCCTGCTTTCATCAATGCTGATCGCGGTCATGTATTCTTCAATGGCCGAACGGGGATCACTTTTTTCCATCAGGTTGGCGTAAGCAATGTGAATATCATAGTCGTCCGGGTACAATAACATGACTTCCCTGAAACGCACCAGTGCATCATCTGCCAGGGCATCCTCTTCAATATAGAGTTCCAGTTCGAAACGGATAAGATCCCGCAAGCCTTTTTCATATGCACGTAGCTGTTCCGGCTTTAATGTTCCGGCAGCACTGAGCCTGCTGTATTCCTTTTTTAAGAGGTTTTCGCCATCCAGAAGTGTGGAAATGGCTTTGGGATTATTCTTTTCATGGTAGCTTTCGATAAGGGCTTTCCTGAATACCGCATAGGCTATCAGGAAATCCCCTTCTGCCGGAGGTTTGGCTTTGTAAGATCGAATACTCTCATCGAAAAGCCTGTGAGCTGCGGAAGTATCACCCAGTTCCAGCTGGACCTGCCCCAGCAGATCTGCTGCCAGGTAAGTAGGAGAAATATCCTTCGCCGCTTCAAGGTAACCTTTAGCTGCTTTTAAAGCTGCCTGCCTTACATTTTCTGGTTGCTGGGGATCGTTGCCCGTATTCAGTGCGGAGAGACCGGTCTGCAGTATGGGATTGTACAATCCGGCCAGGTCATATTCAATGTCCTGCTGCAGCTGGTAATCCGCCGTTTTAAGCGCCTCCTTGTAATCGATATAGCTTTCGATCAGGGCATGTTGCATCTTCAAAAGCTTTTCCTGGTCACCGGCTTCCATGGCCAGCCTCAACAACTGTATCCTCGACTTTGCCAGGTAATACCAGGCGGCTGCAACGTAATCTCCGCTTAGATCATCAATATTCACCAGCGCATCTCCTGAATATTCGTATGCTTTCTGGTAATCCCCTTCCGAAAAGGCCTGTATAGCTTCCGATACCAGCCTGTTCTGCCCCTGCAATATACCCAGCGCAAGGATAGTAAGGGATATCGTAAGTATGCTATGTCTGAATTTCATTTCTTTCAATTAGCAGGTCACTGTATGAAACAGGTACAAGGTCGTCGTCGGCGATGTCCAGTTCATTCATATAATATTTACACTGGTCATCGAGTTTTTCCTCTTCCCCTTTTTCTCCTATGGCTTCGATCTCCACAAAACTGCCCAGCCGGTCGACATGATCAATGTGGAATTTTACATTGCCGATAAAAAATATATCTCTCCTCTTATCAACGACAACGAGCACCCCCATGGTATCAGACAGGATTTGTTTCAGTCCGGGATCGGGCTTCGCCGGGTAGAGTATCACATCCGATCTTTTTGGCCCGTCCTGGTCTGACCTTTTATAGTAAATGAGGTTGTTCTCAATATTGCCCTCCCGCAATTTTAACCTTCCATTGTTAACCTTGAAATACGTATCCACCTGGTGATCGGTCCCCTTATGATCGGCGCCCAGCTCCAGAAGCCTGCCAGCAACCACTTCGGGCCTGGTACAACGTGCTTTGATCTCAATGTTTAAGGGCATAACAGAAAAGAGCCTGGAGTTTAAAGTGCCTAAAATGCCTAAAGTTAATTAAATGATTGGTTTTTTACCGATGAAGCGGATGATCTCGGCCTCGCCGTGGTGGCTTACGGAGTTTTCATCTTTGAATACTTTCAGTTCTTCTGCCCTTGAAATATCGAGCAAAGCGAAGTCCACTTTCAATTCATCCAGGTCATACAGGAGATCCAGCTGTTTTGGCCCCCCCGAACTCTTACCGAGTTGCTTCTTGCTGAACACTTCCATAACAAGCTTACCCCCGGGTTTCAGGGCATCAATAAAACGTTTATGGCTGAGGATCCGCTGTCCAGGGAAAAGATGAACATAAATAAGTGCGATCATGTCGTACGCATTTTCCTCCAGGACATAATCGTCCAGGTCGCAGACCTCATAATTGATCTCAACCTTCATTTCGCTGGCAAGTTGCAAGGCTTTTTTCTTTCCCATCTTGCTCAGGTCAAACGAATATACGTCCCATCCTCTGGATGCAGCATACACCGAATTTCTTCCTTCCCCGTCACCGGGAAGCAGGATCCTGCCGGGGGGATTGCTGTCTACACAGAACTTCAGGAATTCATTCGGTTCCTTTCCATAGTAATACTTTTCCGGGGCATAACGTTCGTCCCAAAATTGATTCATGTGTAAGTTTTTCGCGAAACTACATAAAAATTGGCTACGGGCCTCGGGCGTCGGATATCTAAAAGTGGTTGGTTTCAGGTGAATTTTATATGCCGGAATTTTGAAGCCAGAACTACCTGCTTTATATCCCGAAAAAAAAGTAAATCAAGGAATTGCATATTTTCTGGACTGTCAACTGTCAACAGTCAACGGTCAACGGTCAACTTTTAATAACTTTGCCTCAAACACCTGTGATTTGAATACCCTGCCTGCTGTTTACGATGTTCTGAACTTCATATCAAAGCTTTCTCCCCGGAAGGTATGGAACTATACCATGCTCGCAGTGAGCTATCGGGTCAGCATCTTAACACGCATTGCGATGCATGCTGGTATGCCCTTCAGCATTTCGGTTGAACCTACCACATCCTGCAATTTGCGCTGCCCGGAGTGCCCTACGGGCTTGAGAACGCTGAAACGACCCCATGGGAACCTTGACCTGCTTGAATTCCGCAATATCCTTGAACAGCTGAATTCCCGCCTGGCTTACCTTATGCTGTATTTCCAGGGGGAACCGATGCTGAATCCGCAATTTTTTGACCTGATTGCCCTGGCCAGGAAATACAGGATCTATATGGCTACTTCTACCAATGCTCATTATCTTGATGATGAACGCGCCCGGAAAGTGGTGGAGTCGGGGCTTGACCGGCTCATCATATCGATTGACGGCACTGACAGTGAAACATATCAGTTATACAGGAGAGGGGGAGACCTTGGACTTGTAACCGGGAATATTAAATCGGTTATGAAATGGAAAAAGAAATTGGGTTCAGGAACACCATATGTGATCTTGCAATTCCTGGTATTCAGGCATAATGAACATCAAATCCCTCAAATGAAATTGCTTGCAAAAGAGCTGGGTGTGGACAAGCTTGAATTCAAGTCTGCCCAGGTTTATAATTATGAAGAGGATAAACTATATATTCCTGATATTAAAAGGTATTCGCGATATGTGCGCGGAGCCGATGGCAGGTGGAAATTGAAAAAACCCATACGCAACCGTTGTTTCAGGATGTGGAGCGGAGCGGTGATCACCTGGGATGGAAGGGTAGTGCCCTGTTGCTTTGATAAAGATGCAGAGTTTCAACTAGGCAATATAGAGGAGCAAGCATTCCGAACAATCTGGAAGGGTAGAACCTATAAAACATTCCGTCGGAAGATCCTTTCTAACAGGAGTGAAATCGATATTTGCAGAAATTGCACGGAATAATACTCGAAACCCGGGACTTGAAACAAATTACTCTTTCATCACTCGGCACTCATCACCAGGCACTCGGAACTCGGCACCCTGCCTGCCCGCCCTAGGTGGGTAAACCGGCAGGCAGGTCGGCACTCTTTAGACTGTCATCACATCTTTTTCCTTTGCATCCAGCATCTCATCCACTTTTTTGATATAATCATCGGTGAGTTCCTGGATCTTATCCTGCACTCTCTTAGCCTCATCTTCCGGAAGGCCTTCTTTTTCAAGGCTTTTTGCCAGGTCGTTGGCTGTCCGGCGGGTATTACGGATGCTGATCCGTGTGTCCTCGGCTTCTCCTTTGGCTTTCTTCACCAGTTCAAGCCGTCTTTCTTCGGTGAGTGGGGGAACGGATATTCGTAAGACCTCCCCTTCATTTTTGGGATTGAATCCCAGGTTGGCGTTGCGGATTGCTTTTTCGAGTTCGCCAAGGATGCTTTTGTCCCAGGGTTGAACGATGATCTGCCGGGGATCAGGTGTATTGATATTCGCAGTCTGCTCAATGGGGGTCATGGCACCGTAATAGTCGATCATAATTCCTTCGAGCATGGCAGGGCTGGCCTTACCGGCACGGATCTTCTGAAACTCACGGTCCAGATGTGTAATGGCATTTTCCATTCCTTCCTTGGCTTCATCCAGGCACATTTGGGCTTCTTCGT
Source organism: Bacteroidales bacterium (assembly GCA_036351275.1). GTDB lineage: Bacteria > Bacteroidota > Bacteroidia > Bacteroidales > B18-G4 > B18-G4. Next base: position 19,434 of record JAZBOU010000104.1, on the reverse strand, counting down.
TCATGCTTTGTGTGTTTTGGTGAGTAACAAATATAATGTTTTCTTAGCTAACCAGTGTTCCTATTTTCTCCCCATCGAGCACCTTCTTCAGGTTCCCCTTTTCATTCATGTTGAATACATAAATGGGCATGTTGTTTTCCCTGCAGAGGGTAAAGGCCGTCTGATCCATGATGCGGAGGTTATTTTTGATGGCTTCGTCGAACTTCAGCTTTTCAAATTTCACAGCTGCCGGATCTTTCTCGGGATCACCACTATAAACACCATCAACGCGGGTGCCTTTAAGGATTGCATCGGCTTTGATCTCCAGCGCCCTCAGCGCCGATGCCGAATCGGTAGTAAAATAGGGATTGCCTGTTCCGCCGCTGATCAGGATGACCTTGCCGCTTTCCAGTTCCTTGATGGCAGATGATGCGCTCATCGGACGTGCCACGGGACGGATCAGCATACCGGAGAAAAGTGTTGTTGCGGCACCCTGTTTTTCAAGTTCGGCCTGCAATGCCAGGCTGTTGATGACCGTTGCCATCATGCCCATATAATCACCCTGTACCCTGTCCATGCCCTCGGCTGCGCCGCTGATGCCGCGAAAGATGTTGCCCCCGCCAATCACGATGGCGACCTCAGTTCCGGAACGGGAAGCTTCAACGATCTCGGATGCGTACTGCGTCAGGCGATCCGGGTCAATACCGTGGTCCTGTTTACCCATCAGGGCTTCACCACTGAGTTTTAAAAGGATCCGTTTGAATTGCATTATGGCACTATTTAATGATGAGCATTGGTTTAACCGCTACATTTTCATTGGTCTGCACCTTGTAGAAATACTGTCCGCCCGGTAAACTGCCGGCATTCCATCTTACCGAATGCGAGCCGGCCTCAAAATCCCTTTCTGTTACTGTTTTCAGGGATCTTCCCAGCATGTCGAGCACACTGATCTTCACGCTGCCGGGGGTATCAAGGTCGAAGCTGAAAGTTGTGTTCTCGCTGAATGGATTTGGATAATTCTGATAAACCGTAAGCAGGGTTTTCTGCTGTTTAGGTATGCTTACCGGGTCACCGGAATACAGAATATCCATGCACCAGTCCAATAATACACCCTGATCGTTCATTGCATTGTCGTAGATATGCAATACCCAGTTTCCGTTAATGGGTTTTCCTGATAAAGTTGAAAGGGGCTGATCCGGTTGATAGGAACCTGTAAAGGGAGCTGAGCCTGCTGATATTGGGGTGCTGGCATCATCATCAAAGATGGTCCCCGTAAAATTATTTCCGCTGCCTCCATTACCTATGCTGAGGTCAACCTCGGTCCCGTCAGGTCCGATGAGGGATATTTCCACATCCCCGCAATAGGTGTGTGTGATGTCGAGTGAAACGTTCACATCGACAAGCGTACCGGTATGGTCAATGGCAATGGTGTCGTATAAGTGGTTGAGGTCTTCTATGTTTTTGGGTGTGGTCTGGCTGCACTCCGACATCGCATAGATATCGTCGACCATATAGCTGAAAAATGATTCCGGAGCAATACTTCCCGGGGGATCAATGCCTTTACCTCCTGTCGGAAGCGTGGCAACAAGGGTGGCATCTTCATTCTGGGCAGCCAGGTAATATTCAACGGTGCTTCCCATGACCTGACCGGGTATCATAAAGAAAAAAGTATCCAGATTCGTTGAAACGGGCTGGAGGGCGGTAAAGCCACTCCCGTCAACACTGTAGTAAAGCCTGGGTGAGGCGTCGCCTGTTCCCACTGTGTAGCTGCTGTTCACCACCAGCCAGGCTTCACGGTCCGCAGTTGAATTCCCCGACAGCAGGGGTTCATGGATCAATTCCATCTTCATATCCATCGAAAGGCTTGCCATGGTGGCAACAGCCGACTGGACCATCTGTTTGAAGTAGGGAATATTGCAATTTTCTATTACATCTCCGGTTGTATGATAGGCATCGTTAAAATCATTCCAGTCTTCTATAGCCAGGATCGCCTGGTATCCGTTATTCCAGAAAGGAGAGTGGTCGCTGGCGCCCGTTGTAATAAAATTATAGGAAAGGTCAAAATCGTAAACGCCCAGGACACTTGTATATTCTGCAGTGAATTCAGCTGATCCCGATTCCGTAGAGATCGACATCTCGAAGTCATCGTCAGAATCATAGGCGATCATGTCCAGGTTCAGTACCCCCAGGATATCATCACCGGCTGCAGCAGCTTCATTTGCGTAGGCATTACTGCCGATCAGGCCCTGTTCCTCTTCGTCAAAGGCGATGAACTTCACGGTATATTTCAGATCAAGATCCTTAAGCAGGCGGGCTGTTTCCAGCACACCGATAACACCTGATGCATTATCATCGGCACCAGGAGCGAAGTTTCCGGGAGGCATATCATCGTAGTGGGCGCATATAATGTATTGTTGGTCAGGGAACTCGCTTCCCGTTATAGTGGCCACCACATTTTCTCCATCGGTGTTGAAATAATGGTACTCCACCTGCAGGTCCATGGCTTCAAACTGTTCGTAGATCCATTCGGCAGCTTTGGGGTTTAAAGCTGTGTAGGAATGTCTTGTAACCAGTGTATAAGGCTGTCCGCCTATCGTAACCTCCACCTCTCCGCTGAGTTGTTCCAGCATGGTAGTGAGGGTTGGTTCGGTGATCTCATTCTTTAAAGAATCCACCAGGGGGCTGTAAGCAATCTGAGCTACAAGCAGGGAACCGATGAGCAGATTTGTCGATAAGGTCAGTAGTAGTTTTTTCACGAGATTTGATTTTAGACAGACAAAGATAATAAATTATGGTACGTGGCCGATGGTTTTTGGTATGCGGTATGCGGCATGTGGTATGGGGTTATTTTAGTAACAGAAAAATATTTGCCCAACGCCCAATACCCAACGCCCAACGCCTAAATTATCCTGCACTCTCCCCGCTTGAGGTCGGTTTCGATCATCTTATATTTTTTCTCAATGACCCTTCCGTCGTTATACTGGACCTTCACCTTGTCGTTACGGCCGTATTTTTTCTCGGTACGCTGAATGGGGGCTGTCTTCCTCGGACCCTGGGTGTCGGAGTGGGACTGTGAAAGCAGGTCGGTCCGTTCTTCCTTTAATTTACTGCTGTCAAGTCCCCTGGGAGCCTGCGCTTCTTTTACTGCATCGGGATCCTGAATTGGAATATTTCCTTTAGCCAGGAAGGAAACCACTTCTTCGTTGATCCTTTCGATCATGTTCTTGAAGAGGTTGAACGACTCAAACTTATATATGAGCAAGGGGTCTTTCTGTTCGTATGTGGCCGACTGTACTGACTGTTTCAGGTCGTCGAGCTCACGCAGGTGGTCTTTCCAGGCTTCGTCGATCATACCCAGCGTAATGCCTTTCTCGATCGATAGCACCACATCTTTACCCTGGCTCTCATAAGATTTTTTGAGGTTGGCGATGATCTGCATGGTCTTCCTGCCATCCGTAACGGGAACCAGGATATTCTCATATTGGCTCTGGTTCTCATATACATTTTTTATCACCGGATAGGCGTTGTGTGCGATCACCTCCGACTTTTCCCTGTAACTCTTCATTACCACATCAAAGATCTGGTCGGCTATGGTTGTGGAATTATCGTTCAGGAAATCCTTTTCGGTGATGGGGCTTTCGATACCCAGCGTGGTGATCAGTTCCATCTTAAAGCCTTCAAAATCATTCTGTTCCTGCATGTCGATGGTGATCTTTTCACCTACATCGTACATCATATTCATGAGGTCAACGGCGAGGCGTTCACCATGAAGGGCATGGCGGCGTTTTTTATAGATCACTTCTCGCTGGGAGTTCATTACGTCATCATATTCGAGCAGACGTTTCCTGATGCCAAAGTTGTTTTCTTCAACTTTTTTCTGCGCCCTTTCGATCGATTTGGTGATCATCGAATGCTGGATCACTTCTCCTTCTTTCAGTCCCAGTCTGTCCATGATACGTGCGATCCTTTCTGAACCGAACATGCGCATAAGGTCGTCTTCGAGCGATACAAAGAACTGTGAGCTACCCGGGTCTCCCTGCCTTCCCGAACGTCCTCTCAACTGCCTGTCGACACGCCTTGAGTCGTGCCTTTCGGTACCCAGGATGGCAAGCCCACCGGCTTCTTTAACGCCTTCCTGCAGTTTGATGTCGGTACCACGGCCGGCCATGTTCGTGGCGATGGTCACAGCCCCTGCTTTACCTGCTTCGGCCACCACATCTGCCTCTTTCTGGTGCAGCTTGGCATTCAAAACGTTGTGATTGATATTCCTTCTCGTAAGCATCCTGGAAAGAAGTTCGGAGGTTTCCACAGAGGTCGTACCTACCAGCACCGGCCTGCCTTCTTTCACCAGCTCCTCGCATTCGTTGATAACGGCATTGTATTTCTCGCGCTTGGTTTTGAATATGAGGTCCTGCCTGTCATCACGGACAATGGGGCGATTGGTGGGGATCACCACACAGTCGAGCTTGTAAATATCCCAGAACTCACCAGCCTCTGTTTCAGCCGTGCCAGTCATACCAGCCAGTTTCTTATACATCCTGAAATAGTTCTGCAGGGTAATGGTCGCATAGGTCTGGGTTGCTGCCTCTACCTTTACATTTTCTTTGGCTTCCAGCGCCTGGTGAAGTCCGTCGGAATAGCGGCGACCTTCCATGATACGGCCGGTCTGCTCATCAACGATCTTGATCTTGTTGTCCATGATAACATATTCCACATCCTTTTCGAACATGGCATATGCTTTCAGCAGCTGGTTCACAGAGTGAACGCGTTCCGATTTCATGGAGTACTCGCGGATCATCTCGCTTTTCTTTTCGAGTAATTCCTTTTCACTGAGATCTGATTTCTCCATCTCTGCTATTTCACCACCAATGTCGGGGAGCAGATAGAAGTTCGGGTCGCCGGTTTCCTCCGTGAAAAGCTCCATGCCTTTTTCGCGAAGGTCGATGGAGTTGCTTTTCTCATCGATCACAAAAAAGAGCTCGTCATCGATAATATGCATCCGCTTTCCCTGTTCTCCCAGGTAAAAGTTCTCGGTTTTTTGCATTTTGGCCTTTACTCCCGGTTCGGAAAGGAATTTGATCAGTGCGTTGTTCTTTGGCAGTCCGCGATGAGCCCTGAAGAGCAGCTCGGCACCTTTTTTCTGGTTCTCGCTACTTTCCTCATCGGACAGGAGTCTCTTGGCATCAGCCAGGATCCTGGTCACAAAATTTCGCTGTGCACTGTAAAGTTTCTGTACAAGGGGTTTTAGTTCATGGTATTCGTGTTTTTCCCCCTGGGGAGTAGGCCCTGAAATGATAAGTGGCGTACGGGCGTCGTCGATAAGAACGGAGTCGACCTCATCCACGATGGTGTAGTTGTGTTCACGCTGCACCAGCTCCTTCGGGTTTCCAGTCATATTGTCACGCAGGTAGTCGAAGCCAAACTCGTTGTTCGTTCCGAACGTGATATCGGCCAGGTATGCCTGCCTCCTGGGTTCAGAATTGGGGTCATGTTTGTCAATGCAATCCACCTTCAGTCCGTGGAATTCATACAGTACTCCCATCCACTCGGAGTCACGTTTGGCAAGGTAGTCGTTCACCGTAACAACGTGCACGCCTCTGCCGGGCAAAGCGTTCAGGTATACCGGCAGTGTGGCGACAAGTGTTTTACCTTCACCGGTTGCCATCTCGGCGATCTTACCCTGGTGCAGGACGACCCCGCCGATCAGCTGTACATCGTAGTGGACCATATCCCACTTGATACGGGTCCCGCCTGCAGTCCACTCGTTCTTGTAAATGGCTTTCTCTCCTTCGATCTCCATGCCATCGCGCGAAGGAGCCAGCATCTTGTCGAGTTCGGTGGCTGTGACCTCTATTCTTTCATTTTCCTTGAATCGCTTTGCTGTTTCCTTGATCACGGCAAAAGCTTCAGGCAGGATCTCGTTAAGGATATCCTGGGTTTTGTCATAGATCTGTTTATCTATCTTATCGACCTGCTCCCACATCTTCTCTCGCTCGAGGATATCTTCTTCCTGTTCGATCTTTGCTTTAAGCTCCTGCACTTCGATCTTTTCATTCTCGGTGTACTTTACAATACGCTCTTTGAACTCGAGGGTCTTCCCCCTGAGCTCATCATTGCTCAATTTGCCGATTTCAGGCTCAGCAGCTATGATTTTATTCAGGATCGGCTTTAAGACCCTGATGTCACGTGCTGATTTACTCCCAAGCAACTTATCTAATATGCTCATTGAAAATATTTTTTCTCTTGCAAGGCAAGAATGATTCGTCAATTATCTGATGATACCGTATCAATTATCGTTCCCTGCGGGAAATATGTGCTTTTCCTGCCAATACGGCAGACAAAGCAAAAATATGCATTTTTATGGTACAAGGTATGGTATGGGGTATGGGGCAGGTGGTAAGGATGTCGTGTTTCGTTATTCGTGTTTCGTTATTCGTGTTTCAACTATTTCCATACCCTGCGTTTATTGATCTCTTCCTTTTTCAAAAAGGCTTCTTCCAGGTCGATGCCGCTGCGATTGGCAATGGCGCAGATATATATGAGAATATCAACCAGCTCTTCGCCAACATGGAAGGTTTTGGAATTGTGGTCGGTACTGATATTTTCGGTTTTTCGGATGGCCTTGAACAGTTCACCCATTTCCTCTCCCATGAGTAGGCATTTTTCAAGAATAGTCTGGTCAATGAAACCTCTTTCAATTTCGAGTTCATGGACATAAATCTGCAGATTGGATAATGTTGCGGTGGATAGTTCCGGCATTGTGAACAGTTTTGGGTGAAAATAAAAACACCGGTCTTATCTGTTTGAGAGTAAACCGGTGTTTTATAAGGATTCTTACTATTTCTTCAAGAGATCACGGATCTGGGTCAATAATTCTTCTTCTTTTGTTGGGGCTGGAGGAGCAGCCGGAGTTTCTTCTTCTTTCTTTTCCATTTTCTCCTTCATTTTATTGTATCCTTTGACAACCATGAATACTGCAAAAGCTACAATTAAGAAAGTGATGATGGCATTGATGAACAGACCGTACATAATAGCCACTTCAGGTGTAGCATCGCCTGCACCTGCAACGGATTCAGCAACCGCTGGCTGAATAACAAATTTTAATTCTGCAAAATCAATCCCACCCAACAGCCAGCCAACAGGGGGCATAATGATATGATCGACCAAGGATTTAACAATGGCTCCGAAATAGAGAGCCATAATCAGGCCAACAGCCATCTCCATCACGTTCCCTTTTGCAATAAATTTTTTGAACTCTTTCATTTTACTGATTATTAGTTAACATTAGGTTCCTTCTAAAACCCGGCAGGTTTTACATTATAAAAATATACTATTTTTCATAAAATTAAAAATTTGCACATGTGGGGATGCATGCAGACCGTTAAATAGTGCGGAATCAGGTCTATTTCATCTTCTGTGGTCGGATCATACTTTCCGGCGAAAGGATCCTGTCAAGTTCTTCTTTCGACATCAATCCTTTTTCAATACATAATTCGTAAACGCCCCTGTTGCTTTCCAGGGCTTCCTTTGCAAGGGAGGAAGCAGTTTCATATCCTAAAACCGGGTTCAGGGCGGTAACAATACCAATACTGTTCTGAACCATAGCCAGGCATGTCTCTTCATTTGCGGTGATACCATCGATACAGCGATGTTTCAGCGTGAGCATGCCGCTTTTAAGCATTTCGGTTGATTCGAAGATGCTCTGCACAATGACCGGCTCCATCACGTTGAGCTCAAGTTGTCCGGCCTCTGCAGCAAGCGTCACAGTAAGATCGTTCCCGATCACTTTAAAGGCGATCTGGTTCACAACCTCGGGAATAACAGGGTTTACCTTGCCGGGCATGATGGATGACCCGGGCTGCATGGGAGGGAGGTTGATCTCATTGAACCCTGCCCGGGGTCCTGACGACAACAGCCTCAAATCGCTGGATATCTTGGAAAGTTTTACTGCCAGTCGTTTGATGGCAGAAGAATACATTACGAAAGATCCTGTATCCTGTGTAGCTTCCACGAGGTTTTCTGCGTTCTTTACTTTTAGTCCGGTAATCCTGCGCAGGTGATAAATAACCTTTTCGGCATAGTCCGGATCAGAATTAATTCCTGTACCGATCGCTGTAGCACCCATGTTTACTTCCAGGAAAAGGCGCGCATTCTCTTCCAGGCGTTTTATCTCCTCCTCCAGCGTGGCAGCATATGCATCAAACTCCTGCCCGAGAGTCATGGGGACGGCGTCCTGTAACTGTGTGCGTCCCATTTTGATCACATGTTTGAATTCCCTGGCTTTACCTTTGAATGACCGGATCAGTTCCTGCAAGGCCTGGAGGAGCTTCTGGTTGTTGTTGTACAATGCGATCTTGACGGCAGTAGGATAAGCATCGTTAGTGGATTGTGAGAGGTTTACATGATTGTTTGGGTGGCAATGCTCATATTCTCCTTTATGGAACCCCAGTATCTCAAGGGCCCGGTTGGCAATCACCTCGTTTGCATTCATATTTGTGGATGTGCCTGCTCCACCCTGAATCATATCTACCACGAAGTGGAACTGGTACTTACCGTTCTGTATCTCGGTACAGGCGATCACAATAGCTGTTGTGATGTCATCATCAAGTAGCCCCAGGTCATTGTTTGCTTTTGCTGCAGCCTTTTTCACCATGGCAAGCGCTTCTACCAGAACAGGGTAAAAGTTCAATGAAACCCCGCTTATATTGAAGTTTTCCAAACCCCGCAGCGTTTGAATGCCGTAATATGCCTGGTTTGGAACATCACGGTATCCGAGCAGATCATGTTCCCGGCGGGTTTCCCCTGCTTCATACTGGGCAGCGGCATTCACCATACGGTTATTGGCATGACGCATTCGTCGGGAGATCACCTGGGAAATATTCGACATCACTTTCAGGGCAGTGGGACCGTTCTGGGCAAAATAATCTTTCTTAACGATCAGTACCTTCGTCTTCTCGGTAGCCCTGGCACTTGTTGAATGTTTGCTGTCGCTCGACCAGCTTCCCTCCCCCAGGAAATCACCTTTTTTAAAATACGACAAGCGCTTTTCCTCACCGTAAATATTCTTCTTGAAAAGCTCTACTTCACCCTGATAGATCAGATAAAAGTCTTTGCGTGCTCCATTCTCTTCAAAAAGGAGTTCCCCTGTATTGAAAGTGTTTTCTTCAAGGCTTTTCGCCAGCCTGCTAAACTCTTCATTCGTAAGGCCCTGGAAAAGCTCAATTTCTTTTATAAACTCCTGTATTTGTGTCAATTCCATCATATGCTATGCGTAAGTGTTGTGGATGCAAAGGTATGATGGAATAACGAATAAAGAATATCGAATAACGAAATGAATTTGAAGTATTCCTTGCGCTTAATGAACTACTTTCATAATGGCAGTTTCCAGTTCCGGTCCGGGTGGAGGTGCGGGATACATTGCGATATGGCCTTCCGCATCAATGAGTACATATAGTGGCAGGTTCCGTATATCATAGGCATCCAGCACAGCGGGATCATTTCCGTAGTGGGCGAAGGTCCAGTGATACCCGCCCGAATTTGCGAGTGCCTTGTAAGCTTCCGGATCGTCATCCATGGATATGCTGATGATCTCAAGGCCCGAACGGTAGTAATTGTATAGCTCGGCCAGGATCTCGAAGTTGTTTTGTGTATCTTTCCTGGTGCTGTAAAAAAAGTTTAGGAGTATGGGTTTGCCCCTTAGATTCCCGAGATGGAGTTCCTGTCCGCCAATGCCGGTAAGCAGCAGGTCAGGAGCCGGGCTGCCCGGTGCAAGCCTTCCCAGACTCTCGATCAGGTTAGCCGTGATCTTTTTATGCATTGGATCGCTGGTCGATCTATGGATCTCTTTTATGAGTTCAAGCACATTTTGTTTTTTGTAGGTCCCGTTGAAATAGAGCCCTTTAAGTCCATGGATCAGGACCAGTTCCCTGAACCCCTCATCCTGTAAATAAGGAATTTGTGCCAGGGCTTCGTCGATCATTGATAAACTGCCTTCTTCGTTAACTGCTATGATCAGATCGGAAATGGTGATCACATCCGGGTTGGTAGTGAGGTATTTTTCAAAGAACTCTTCGAAGAAGAACGTGTATTCTACATTGTTGTACAACACAGGTTTGCCGGTAAAGTATTCTTCGGCCAGTGTTTTCCTGCCCTGCAGCCTGGCAAACTGGTAAATCTCGGCAAATTTGTAGGCGATATAATTGCGCAGGTAGGGATGATCGATTTCATTGAATTCCCGTTCCACCTCATCCTGGAAATCCGACACCCTGCCTTTGTCATGCAATTTGACGATATGCTCGAAATTCTCCATCACGAATTTGTTGTACATCTCGTTGAATCTCCATATCCTTTGGTTCAGCTCATTCGGGTTTTCATCTTTTAGTGAGTATTCTAGTCCCTGACGGTCGAAATAAGATTCAAGCCTGTTGGCAGCATCATAGGTAATATCCAGCATGTAGGTTTTCCCGGGCTCCAGGAAGAGCTCAGCGCGCTGGAAGTTTATGTCGAGGAATGCCCCGATGGTATCTTTCAGTTCGAAGTCGATGCTGAACTCTTCTTCTTCCGAAACCAGGCATTCGCCTAATGTGATGATCTTTTTCGAGACAAAATCATCATATGCCATAAGCCTGATCACCTGCCCCCTGCCATCAGATACTGTTCCGCTGACGATGGTCTTTTGTGCAGCAATAATCCCGGGAATAATGAAAGCAGCCAGAAGTAAAATTACTTTTTTCATGCTATTGATCTTGAAACCAGTCTTAAAACGAATCCGTTAACAAAATATTTTGGTGAATAGACCTATTCTTAGGGGTATCTGGTAACTCGTTGCTCGTTACTGCCTACTGCTTGCTGTCAACTGTCAACAGTGAACTAAAATTTCACGGCTTTGGGTACAAACTGGCTGGCATCGCCTCCGTGGCGGAGGATGTCGCGAACGATGGATGAATTCAGGGATGTGTGCTCCGGTGCAGTCAGCAGAAAGACCGTTTCAATGTCCGGGTAGAGTTTCTTGTTGACCTGCCCGATGCTTCGCTCAAATTCGAAATCGGCTGAGGTCCGGAGCCCGCGAAGAAGGAACCGGGCACGTTCTCTTCTGCAGAAGTCGACTGTTAACCCTGAATACCTTGCAACACTTACCTTCGGCTCATCAGCAAAGGTTTGACGTAACCATTCCAAACGCTGTTCGATACTGAAGTGGCTTCGCTTTTCAGCGTTTTCACCAATTGCGACAATGATCTTGTCGAAAAGCGGACATGCTCTCTTGATGACCGATTCATGACCGACGGTGATGGGGTCGAAGGAGCCGGGGAATACTGCAATTCTTTCCATTCCTTTAAGTTTTGAGTGTTGGGTGTTGAGTCCTGCCTGCCGGTTTACCCGCCTAAGGCGGGCAGGCAGGGTTGAGTTAGTTTTGAGTTTTAAGTTGATTCTTTATTCTGAATTCACAACTCATCACTACAAATCTTCACTAATCATTAATCACTAGGATATCATCACTCAGTACCAATGTTAGTCAAAGATAAGATATTTGAAATTAACCCTCTCCATTAATGGTTTTATCCAGCACTTCGGTGATCGAGCGGAAGGTTTTGGAGCTTTTGCGTTTCGCTTTCTCAAAGGGGATCCATTTCACCTTTTCAATTCCCTCATCCCTGGCCGGGATCATCTCCTGCTTAGGGTTGGCATTCATCAGGTACCAGCGGGTTTTCTTAATTATCAGCCGTTTGTTCCTCCTGTAGAAATGATATGTTACATAAAGCTTCTTTGTGATCTCAAGCTGTTGTAATCCGGTTTCTTCCATTACTTCGCGAAGGGCAGTTTCCCTGTTTCTTTCCCCGCTGTTCTTCTTGCCTTTTGGCAGGTCCCATCGACCGTGCCTGAATATCATCAATACTTCATCCTTTTTATTGTTGAGTACCGCACCCCCGGCTGCCCGCGTTAGTTTAAAGTTTCCGACAAACAACTTAAAAAGCTGCTCGATGTTCTTTTTTCGATATACGATCATGGTCTTTATCTTCCTCAGCCGTGTAAAATGCTCGAACTCCTGCAACAGCTTATCCATGCCCCGGTAGCGGTAAAATAAAACATTCTGATCTTTGATCGGTATATTCAGGTTCTCGGTGAAGAGAATTAGCTTGTCTTTGATGAAAACTTTGTAATTTTGATGCATGATCTTTAATGAAGAGACCGCCTATACAGTTTCAGATTTTCTATTGCAAATTAAAGCAATAAAACTGAATAATAACAATCCCTTTACATGGGCATCCGGCATGCGTTCGCCCATATATTGCGACAACCGCATTACCTTATCTTTTCCCACGGTGAGGACCTATATACGGCAGCAGTTCGTGAAAGCCATACAACAGGAATTCGGGGATGTTGACCTGATCGCTGGAGTGGCTACCGGCGCTATTGCACAGGGTGTGCTTGTAGCCCAGGATATGGGCTTGCCGTTCGCCTATGTGCGTTCGTCGAGCAAAGGGCATGGGCTCGAAAATCTCATCGAAGGAAAAGTGGAAGAGGGGCAGTCGGTAGTGGTTGTTGAAGACCTTGTGTCGACCGGGGGCAGCAGCCTGAAAGCTGTGAATGCTCTCAGGGAAGCGGGTTGTAATGTGAAAGGCATGGTGGCCATATTTACCTATCAGCTTCCGGCGGCAATCAAAAACTTTGAAAAAGAAAGCTGCAAGCTGATAACGCTGGCCGATTACGACAGTATGATCGCCAGGGCCCTGGAAAACAACTATATCAACGATTCCGACTTTCAGTCGCTTTCGGAATGGCGGAATGATCCGAAAAAATGGGCTGAGAAACACAAAAGCAACTAACAGAACAGGCGTAAGAGTTTTTAGCAATGGCGACGTTTAGCCTGAATGCTAAACCGGAAAGTATTTCTTTAAGTACAAAAAAACCTGCATATGAATATCAAAAGTGACCTGGTGATTGTGAATAAGCCTGCCGGACAGGTTTTTGATTTCCTTTCCGATTTCAATAACTATGAGAAACTCATGCCAGAACAGGTGGTGAAATGGGAATCGGACAAAGCGTCAGGAAGGTTCAGGATAAAGGACCTTGCCGAGATCGGTATGCGCATTGAAGGTGTTGAAGAACACAAAGCGGTTTACCTCGCTTCTGACGGCAAGGTGCCTTTCGATTTTACGCTGAAAGTGAATCTGGAAAAGAAATCAGAAGAACAGACTGCCGTCCAGATTGATTTTGACGGGAATGTGGGATCCATGCTGGCCATGATGGCGAAACGCCCCTTGACGAATCTGGTGAATCATATGGTGGAGCGGATTAAACACCATCATTCATGAGTTTCGGGTGCCGAGTTCCGAGTGCCGAATACTGAATGATCGTTAAATGTTAAATGTTACAGGATAAACGAGATCTCTTTCAGATCGCAAACAATCTTACCGCTATCTGTTTCGAGCTGCAGCCTCCCAAACTCATCCACGCCGGTGATCACGGCATCAATTTCATTGCCTTTATAGTGGAATTTGCGGTTTTCGTTTAGTCCGAGGAGCCTGCTGTAGTAATCCCTTCTAATAAGGTCAGACAAACCTGTCCGTAATTGCTCATATCTCATAATCACACAATCCCTGAGTTTAAACGTCATCTTTTCCAGATCAAAAAAATTCCCTGAAAGGTTAGTCATAGAAGCAGGATTCGGAATATTTTTGCTGAAGGTTTCCTGGTTAACGTTAAGTCCTATTCCAACGATAACATGCTCGATCTTCATCCCGAGTATCTCATTTGCAATCAGTATCCCTGCTATCTTTTTTCCTCCTGCATAAACATCATTCGGCCATTTTACAAGTATGTTTTCATTCGGGAGTTGATCGGCAAGAAAGTCAGTGATGCCCAGTGCGATCGCCATGCTGATGCTGAACTGCTTTTCAGCCGGGATAAAGTCAGGGAATAAGATAAGGCTCAAAAGGATATTTTTTCCGGCCTCGCTTTCCCATGTGTTCAAATCCACTCCTTTTCCTGCTGTTTGGTGATCTGCTCGAACCATTGTTCCCTCCGCGAGATGACCATGTTTGACCAGTTCTTTCATATAGTCGTTGGTCGAATTAACCTCGGAAAGATGGATGATATGGCGATTTTTATTATGCATGTGCGTCTGTAAAGATAGATAAAGAAGGCATTTGGCGTTTGGCAATGGGTTTATGAAATTTGAAACTTGAGACTTAAAACTTGAAACTAACTCAAAACTCAACACTTAACACTCAACACTTTTCCCTACCTTTGTATCAAATTGGCTATTATGAGGAAAGACCCGGAAGCAGATTCAAAACAACTGGTTGATGTGATCGTTTCGGCGATGGAAGACAAAAAAGGACTTGATATTACATATATTGATTTTACCAATGTGTCAAACACAGTAGCCCGTTTTTTTGTTATTTGTCATGGGAACAGCAATGTTCATGTTGATTCCCTGGCCGACGGCGTGATCCATAATGTGAAGGAATCGACGGGTGCCAGGCCATGGCACAAGGAAGGTTTTGAAAATGCGGAATGGATTTTGCTGGATTATGCTGACGTGGTAGTGCATATATTTCAGGAAAACTCCCGTCATTTCTACAAGCTGGAGGATTTATGGGCAGATATGGAGATCACCAGGCTTGACAATAGTCAATAATATTTAGCTTATACGACAGAATGGCAGACATTGAAAACAAAGATAAAGGGAAGAATCAGTCGAATCGTCCCAAGATGAAGAAGGGCAAATTCAATTTTTATTGGATCTATGCCATTATGTTCTTTATCATCCTCGCCTGGTATTTTTCCGACTGGGGTGGCGGAGCCCAGAAAACCAACGATTATGATCTTCAGCAAATGCTTGAGAAAGGCCATGTTGAAAAGATCGACGTGATCAACAAGGAAAAAGCCGAGATCTATATTAAACCGGAAGTGCTGGAAGCAGATTCAGCATACAAGGACGTTCAACCTTCCGGCATGAGTTCCGTGGGGCCGCAGTATTACATGTACATCGACGGTGCTGATGAGTTCAAGACTATGGTTGCAGAAGCACAGCAAGACACCCCTCCTTCTGAGCGTGTAATACCCCAACTCGACAACAGGACGAGCTGGACCGATAGCCTGGGCTGGTTGTTGCCGATTATCATCCTGGTAGTGGTCTGGATCGTCATCATGCGCATGATGGGCCGTGGTGCCGGGGGTGCAGGCGGACAGATATTCAATATCGGGAAATCCAAGGCGCAGCTTTTTGACAAGAGCACCAGCGTCAGTATAAATTTCCAGGACGTGGCAGGCCTGGAAGAGGCAAAGGTGGAGATCAAGGAGATCGTTGATTTCCTGAAAAGTCCCCAAAAATATACCAAGCTGGGCGGAAAGATCCCAAAAGGAGCATTGCTGGTAGGCCCTCCCGGAACAGGAAAGACCTTGCTTGCCAAAGCCGTTGCCGGGGAGGCAAAAGTGCCGTTTTTTAGTATTTCAGGTTCCGATTTCGTCGAGATGTTTGTCGGGGTGGGAGCTTCAAGGGTGCGCGATCTTTTCAAGCAGGCAAAAGAAAAGGCGCCCTGCATTATTTTCATCGATGAGATCGATGCTATCGGACGCGCCAGGGGGAAGAACCCCATGACAGGTGCCAACGATGAAAGAGAGAACACACTGAACCAGTTGCTTACCGAAATGGACGGTTTCTCCAGCAATACAGGGGTCATCATCCTGGCAGCTACCAACCGTGCCGATATACTCGACCGTGCCCTTATGCGGGCAGGCCGTTTCGACAGGCAGATCCATGTGGAATTACCGGACCTGGAAGAACGCAAAGCCATATTTAAAGTGCATATGCGGCCGCTGAAAACCGACGAAACCGTGGATGTTGAATTCCTTGCAAAGCAAACCCCGGGTTTTTCCGGAGCTGACATAGCCAATGTCTGTAATGAATCAGCCCTGATCGCTGCAAGGAAAGACCACGAAAGTATCACGCGACAAGACTTCATGGATGCCATCGATCGCATTATCGGCGGTCTGGAAAAAAGGAACAAGATCATTTCCGCAAGGGAGAAAAAAGTGATCGCCTTCCACGAGGCGGGCCATGCATCTATCAGCTGGTTGCTGGAGCATGCCCATCCACTTGTTAAAGTGACCATTGTGCCGCGGGGAAAAGCACTTGGTGCAGCATGGTATCTTCCTGAGGAACGACAGATCACGACATGGGAGCAGATGTTTGATGAGATGACAGCCACGCTGGGTGGACGTGCATCAGAGGAAGTCATGTTCGGGAAAGTCTCAACCGGTGCACTCAACGACCTGGAAAGGGTGACCAAGCAGGCATTTAATATGGTAGTATACTTCGGACTCAATGATAAGATCGGGAACATCAGCTATTATGATTCAACCGGGCAACAGGAGTATTCATTCCAGAAACCCTACAGCGAGAAAACAGCTGAAACCATTGACAGGGAGATCAAAGAACTTGTTGAAAAAGCATATAAAAGGGCTGTAAACCTGCTGAAAGAGAATAAAGACAAGCTGGAAAAACTTGCTGCACGATTACTTGAAAAGGAGGTGATCTTCAGCGAAGACCTGGAAAAGATCTTTGGCAAACGCCCATGGGATGATGAAGAAAAGAGACCGGGAAACGGAGAATTAGAGAAGACCGAAGACCGCGGACCGGAGAGCGAAGACGGAATTGAGGAACCAGCTGACAGCTTGCCAGAAGCCAGTGACAAGAAACCGGAAAACAGCAGCGGCTCAGACGAAGATAAGAAGTCGAAATAATAGCCCATGGACGAAACTACCGCACGTGAAAAAGTCCTGAAGAGTATCAGAAATGCGCTGATATCCAAGTTTGATAATCCTTACCAGGATGTTGACTTTGATACACCTGTATTCGAACAGCTGAGCGATGCCCCTGAGATCGTATTTGCCCAGGAGTTCATTAAAGTAGGAGGGAAGTTCGTTTATTGCAGCAACGACACCGAGTTCGCAGAGAACCTGGCGTCAGTTTTAAAGGATAACAACTGGGATTCGCTGCACTGCATTGATGAACCTTTGCAGGGATTACTCCGAAAATTTGACATTCCCTTTACCTTCGATGAGGAAAATTTCATGAATATGAAACTGGGCCTCACACGTTGTGAATACCTTGTGGCAAGGCTGGGTAGTCTCATGGTTTCTTCCGCTCATGCTTCCGGGCGAAGGATGAATGTTTTTCCTGAAGTACATCTTGTATATGCACGGGCTTCTCAGTTGGTACCCGACCTCAAAGATGCCCTCCTGGGTATGAAAGAACGATACGGCAGGGATCTGCCATCCATGATAAACCTGATCACCGGTCCCAGCCGAACTGCGGATATCGAAAAAACACTGGTCATGGGAGCCCATGGCCCAAAGGAATTATATGTATTCCTGGTCGATGACCAGGCATAAACCAAAGAAAACACCTTGAAAAACCTGGTTGTCAGAACTATTACGGGTGCTGTTTTTGTTGCGGCCATTATCACGGCTGCCATATGGTCCCCACTCTCTTTTGCTGCCCTTTTCTTCCTGGTAAGCGCCATATCGATCTGGGAATATCAGCACCTGCTATGGCCGGGTTCCCGTGTTCCGGGTCTTTGGCTCCCCATGGCTTCAGGCCTGGTCATCTATACCCTGATGGCCTATTTCGCTCTCGGGTGGATCGGGCCGGAATATTTATGGATGATCCTGCCTGTCATCATCCTGCATGCATCCATACTGGTTTTTTCCGTGAAGGAAATAGCGCTGCGCAGGATTGCAGGTGACCTCTCCGGCATCATGTTCATTGTGCTTCCTTTTGCATTGCTCAACCTCTACCTTAACCCTGCAGGCATTCCCGAATACCACACCGCCTGGCTTGTCCTCGGGATGTTTATCATACTGTGGACACACGATACCTTTGCCTACCTTAGCGGAAGCCTGTTTGGCAAGCATCCGCTTTACCGCGGAATTTCTCCAAAAAAAACATGGGAAGGAAGCATTGGTGGATTCGGGTTCTCCCTTGTTGCAGCATATATCATTTCAATATTCTCGCCCGAACTGGAAAGTTTCCAGTGGTTCATAATTGCACTGGTCATTGCCATATTCGGCACCATCGGTGACCTGGCCGAATCCCTCCTGAAGCGCAGGGCCAGCGTGAAAGATTCGGGAAATCTCCTGCCGGGTCACGGCGGCATACTTGACCGTTTCGACAGTGTACTATTCGTCTCACCCATTGTGCTGGCTATCATCATAATATTTTCATCATGAGAATTCATGTTGCCGGCATAATACCAATATTGATCCTGCTCACAGGTGTTCTGGCCATTTTGTATCTTCTGAACTGGTTCTTTCCGCAGCAAACCTTCATACATTATGTGTTATATGCAACCGGGATCGTATTCATGTTTTTTGTGGTACGCTTTTTCCGTTTTCCTCACCGGGAACCTTTGCAGGATGAGCATGCGGTGTACAGCGGGGCTGATGGCAAGGTGGTTGCCATAGAAAAAGTCCACACAGCGGAATATTTTGATGCAGAGTGCCTGCAGGTATCGGTATTTATGTCGATCTATAACGTTCACATAAACTGGAGCCCCTTCAAGGGAAAGATTGTATATAAAAAGCACCATCCCGGCAAACACCTCGTGGCATTCAGCCCTAAGTCATCTCTTGTGAATGAACACACCAGCATGGTAGTCAGGGACGATTTGGGAAGGGAAGTTATGATGAGGCAGATCGCAGGGGCTGTAGCCAGGCGGATCATCCATAAATTTGATGAGGGGAAAGAACTTGGCCGGGGTGAAATGATCGGCATGATCAAATTCGGCAGCAGGATCGACCTGCTACTACCTGCAGATGCGGACATCAAAGTGAAGATCGGTGATAAGGTGCGTGGTGCCCAAAGCCTTATTGCAAGGCTAAAATAACTACAGTATTTCCAATAGCTCTTTCAGGCTGCGGATCTCGAAGGTCACCGCTTCATTATGATCATGCCCGTTGGTATTGTAATATACCTGGTCCATGCCAACATTCCGCGCCCCGAGAATATCTACTTCAAGATCATCGCCGATCATTATGGCTTCTTCGGCGCTGCATGCTGCCCTGTCCATGGCAAAGTCAAAGATACCGGGATCCGGTTTCTTGATTCCTGCTTCCTCTGATGTTGTAACAGTTTTAAAATACCTGTCGAGCCGTGCAATCCTGTATTTCTGTTCCTGTACCTCGCTAAAACCGTTGGAAAGTAAATGCAGGGAGTATTTTGATGAAAGGTAAGCCAGGCTTTCCGGCGCATATGGCATCAGGAAAGCCCTGCCGGGATCAAGCAGGATATGATCCCGTGACATGCCCACAGCGACCTTGTGGTTATCGATACCAAAATCGGCCAGGGTTAATTCAAAACGCTTCACATTCAGCACCTCTTTCAAGATGCCACCTTCCCTGTACAAGTCCCAAAGGTGGTTGTTGTGCTCGTCGTAATGTTTCTTGAAT
>JAZBOU010000103.1:0-6824 GCA_036351275.1 Bacteroidales bacterium | reverse complement strand
CCCATGAACCCTACTCCACCGCTACCCGAAAATGCCTCAATTCCTCCTTTGATATCGCAATAGTAAAAATTGGCTGAAGCATAAGCATCCCACAAATACACTTCGGGGCCTTCCTGTGCGTAATTATCATACATGATGGTATTATACACATTCGGAACCAGTGAGTCTTTAACATAAAAAGCACCCCCATATACAGAAATATTTCCCGTAAGTGTGTAATTTACATGTGTTGGCCCGCAATCGAGGTTGGCAATAGCACCCCCGAAGAAGGTAGCAGAATTTCCATGCATCAGGTTGTTGCAATGTGTGTAGGGATATTCGTAATAATGCAAAAAGCCAATTGCACCTCCCAGAGCACTGTGGTTTCCCGCAAAGATATTGTTGTTGATCATGGATTCCATGAACCTTACAGCAACAGCTCCTCCCACACCTGTTGATGTGTTGTCATAAAAATAGTTGCCAGTGATCCTGGCATCGGAATGATCGCAGCATATCGCACCGCCATAGCCCCAGGGTTCTTCTGTCGGACCGCAGCGGTTTGCCACGAACAGATTATCCTTGATCAGCACATCCGATTCTTCCATGTGGATGGCACCTCCGTTATAGCGGGCGAAATTGTTTTCAAAGATACAGTTTGATATCCTGAGCCGGTCGATATCCCTCAGGCACATGGCACCCCCATGTTCTTCAATGGAATCAAGGCTTACAGCCTTGCCATGGTAGAACGCGCAAAAATCGAAGATCGATGAGTCGGGCGTATAGCCGTTATAGTAAAAGTGTATTCCGTTCCAGCCACCTTTTGCAAGTGTATCGTTCGAGAAGTCTGTGGTATCCATCACATCAAATGTGATACGGTTATCAGCAGTCCCTTCAGCCCGAATATAACCTCTCACATATAATGAATGCGTACTCGCGAATGCAACATATACGCCGGGTCTGATGATAAGGCTGTCTCCCACTTCAATATCAATATCGTCAGAAACAAATACTGTATCGCACTCCCAGGTGCCGGAAACAGAGCCTGAAACGGTGATGTTGTCGGCATATATTGTTTGCAGTGAAAGAGCTAATATGAGTTGTATTAGTAAAATATGACGCATGGAGAAATAAATCTGTGTTGGGCAAATTTAATATACATTATTCAGGATGCAATATTCGATATTCAAAATAATTGCTGTACGGGAAATTTTATTGTAATGCGATATAGTCTTTTATTGGAAGGTCTCTGGTGAAGAGGAAATTGGGGGGGCTTGCAATGGAGTTCCATGCCGGCAATGCCTCGACTGCCGCCCGGCATGACAAGGCATTGTTTTTTTAGGGGATAAGGGATACTTGCATATAATTTAAGCAAGCAAGTTATCCGGTCATCTTCAAGCGCTGCATTGAATTTTGGCGAGGCCCGGTCTGCTGAATCCAGGGGTGATTTTATTCATAAGATGAGTATAGTGCTTAAAGAACTTCGGGAAACAGAAATCAGCCTAAAAATTATCTTTAGGGCAAAGATCAGCCGGGATAAATCTCAGGTTGAAAAACTCATAATCGAATGCAGGGAAATTATCGCAATAATCCGGAAATCAATCAACACAGCCAAAGCCAATTCAAACAAATAATTTGAATATTGTATCTTGTATATTGTATATTGAATCTTGTATATTTACAGCCCTCTCATGAACTCCGGCCTAAGTCCCGCATTTCCGGGATCATTGAGAGCAGCCTCGATCTCATCCAGCATCCGCTCAAATCAGGATCTGTCAACAACCGGAGTGTCTGTCAAAAAGCCAGTATTTATTGTACTTCTCAAAGATAACACAGGCAAGGAATGGCCTGAATGTTGAAGATCCGATAAAACCTTCCCTTGCTGATATGGATAATTGATCCCCCGGAGTGTATTTGATCATTATATTGCAGAGAATTAAGACAAATCTTGCAAGCACAGCCTGCTAAACAAAGGATTTGGATATATTTGCATGTTTATTAGGAACTGTTAATATTATTGATTTAAAGAAAGTTTTATGAAAAGTGATCTTTTAGAAATAAAGGAAAGAGTGAGGTCGTATATCCATGAGAAAGTGCATGCGGAAAAAGATAAGGTTAAAGATGATTCCATGATATTTACGGAGGGTTTTATTGATTCAATGGGATTCATGGACCTGGTCGTCTTTCTGGAGCAGGAGTTTAGCATGCGTACAGTTGACGCTGATCTTTTAGAAGAAAACTTCGAATCAATCAATGCTATTTCAGATTTCGTTTTGAGGAAGCTGGAAAATTAAATATGTGCGGGATAGCCGGTATAATAGATTTCAAGAATAACAGGAACAGCATTGATATGATCAAATCAATGCTGCGATCGATATCGTACCGTGGGCCGGATGAATGTGGAATCTATCATTCACAACACGCCAGCATCGGTAATGTCAGGTTAAGCATTATAGACCTCGAAAGCGGACAACAGCCTCTTTGCGACCTTACTGAAAGGTACTGGATTGTTTACAACGGAGAAATATTTAATTATAAAGAGCTGCGCCGGGAACTGGAAAATGATGGATACAAACTCAGGACCCAATCCGACACGGAGGTCCTGGTTCAGATGTATTCCCTTTACGGTAAGGAATGCCTGGCTAAGCTGAACGGACAGTTTACATTTGCCATCTGGGATAATCAGGGGGAGGAATTATTTATGGCCCGCGACAGGGTCGGTATCCGGCCCATGTTTTACAATATTACCCATGGCGTTTTCTCTTTTGCATCGGAAATAAAATCCCTTTTTCAACAGAAATCAGTAAACCGTGAACTTCAACCTGAAAGCCTGGCCCAGATCTATACCTTCTGGACAGCACTAACGCCAAACACAGCCTTTAAGGATATTTATGAGCTGCCACCCGGTCATCACCTGGTATTTAACCGGGATGGACTGAAAATTGAGAAGTACTGGGAATTGGATTTTGGTAAGAGGCACGAACAACTTTCATTCAATGATGCATTGGAACAATTTGATGAACTTTTGAGCAGTGCCGTGCGGCTCAGGTTAAGGGCAGATGTTGAAGTGGCAGCTTACCTGAGTGGTGGCCTTGATTCAAGTGCTACTGTCAGGTATATTAAAGACATTGAACCCGGTATATTGAATACTTTTTCTATTGGTTTCGAGGATAAGGTTTTTGATGAGACCGGCTACCAGGAAGAAGCCGTGAAGTATTTAAATACGAATCACAGATCGATACATTGCTCTTCGCAGGATATCGCCAGGTACTTTCCGGATGTAGTATGGCATTCAGAAACTCCCATAACCAGAACTGCCCCTGCTCCCATGATGATCCTTTCCAGACTGGTAAGGGATAACAATATTAAGGTGGTGATCACCGGTGAGGGGGCTGATGAAATGCTGGCGGGATATAATATATTCAGGGAAGCAAAGATCCGTAATTTCTGGGCTTCACAACCCGGATCATCCATCAGGCCGCTTCTGCTTAAGAAATTATACCCTGATATCCCTCATCTTCAAAATGCTCCCACCAGCATGCTGAAAATGTTCTTCGGGTATAAGTTGAATGAAATAAACAATCCATTCTATTCGCATCTCATAAGATGGAATAACTCAAACCATATTAAAAAACACTTCTCACCGGAACTTAAGGATGACCTCAGGGATTATTCACCACTGAATCAGCTTTCCAAGCAGTTGCCCGGAGGATTTGATTCCTGGGATCCACTGGCCAGGGCACAATGGCTTGAGGCCACCATATTCATGTCGGGTTATCTTCTGTCTTCCCAGGGAGACCGGATGGCCATGGCAAACTCTGTCGAAGGCAGATACCCTTTCCTGGATTACAGGCTGATTGAATTCTGTGCCGGACTGCCGGAAGATTATAAGCTAAAGGGCCTTAACGAGAAATTCCTTCTTAAGAAGCTTATGAAAAACAGGATCCCTGAACGTATCATCAAACGGCCAAAGCAACCGTATCGCGCACCTGTCAGCAGTGTGTTCATGTCGGCCGGTGCACCGGATTACGTAAAAGAAATGATGGCTGATGATTACACGAAAAAGGCCGGTATCTTTAATCTGGAAACCCTGAGACCCATATATCATAAAATAGAAAAAACAGGAACAGCTTCAGAAATGGATAATATGGTGCTTGCAGCTGTTATTTCAACACACCTGCTTCATCATCAGTTTATCGAAAACAATCATGAGGAATTTCATACTCCTGAATTAAAAAACCTGAAACTTGTAGAAGACTTTTAACAACTAAACCCAGAAAATATGTCACCCCAAAAACCTTTTTCAAAAGATATTGTACTACTTGAAGATGTTGAATCTGCAGTTGTCAGTATAGTTGACAAGATGCGGGAGGATGTTTTGCATAAGCTGAAACGCAATGGCGGTGTAATTGGTGCCAGCGGGGGCATTGATTCCTCTGTATGCCTCGCTCTTGCCACAAAAGCCTTTGGCCCCGATAAGATCCTGGCCGTCATGTTGCCTGAAAAAGACTCCAGCCCCGACAGTGAAGAAATGGCACGGGATCTTGCCCGTATCTATGGTGTAGAAGCAATAAAAGAAGAGATAACCGGGGCTCTTTCAGGCTTCCGGTGCTACGAAAGACGTGATGAAGCGGTCTCAAAGGTCTTTCCGGACTATGATCCTGCCACACATAAGATGAAGATAGGCATTAAGCCGGGTGTCATTTTTTCCAACCTCCCTCCTATGTTTACTCTGACCGTTGTAGAACCGGATGGTTCGGAGAAACAAAAGATCCTGCCCAGGAATGAATACCTGCAGATAGTAGCTGCTTCAAATCTGAAACAGCGTACAAGGATGTCGATGCTATATTATCATGCGGAAAAGCTTCATTATGCAGTGATCGGTACGCCCAATAAGCATGAACAGGAACAGGGCTTCTTTGTAAAATACGGCGACGGGGGAGCAGATGTGATGCCTATTGGAAATCTTTACAAAACCCAGGTTTACCAGTTAGCAGAATACCTTGGAGTTCCGAAAGAAATTATTGACAGAACGCCAACAACCGACACCTACTCTGCCGAACAGACACAGGAAGAATTCTTTTACCAGCTGCCCTTTGACCTGATGGACAGGTACTGGTATGGATTTGAGAACGGCTACCCGGCAGCCGAGGTGGCTGAAGTGATGGGTGAGACAGTGGAACACGTTGAAGCACTGTTTCGCAATTTTGAGAGAAAACGGAAAACAACAGAGTACTTGAGAATGTCACCGGTACGTGACTATTTCAGTTCTTAAATTGTAGCAGTCAATGTTTTATAACTTACCCTGCGAAAAACTCTGAATAAAAAAAGCAATCGGGAATAGCATGAATGCTGTAGATTATTTCTTTGAACACACATCAGGCCTGGAAAAACCTTTTTTAGCAGGGCGGGAGACCATTACCTACAAAGAACTCCATCATGAAATGTTGAAACTGGCCTCATGGATCAGGAAGGAAGTCGGAACGGGCAAGCATATCATGATCCTTTCCGTCAATAACCTCTTCATGATAAGGGCCTACCTGGCCATCATCAAGTCGGGAAATGTTTGTATTCCCCTGGATCCCAGGATTGAGAAAGAAAATTTTGAATATATCGCCGGCCTGACCGAACCATCCATGATCCTGCTAACGGATGACATCAAGAACAGGCTGCCTTTACAGGAATACAGATGCGTATCTCCATCCACTATCCAGGGGATTGAGGATCATCGTGGAAGCCGCCTCAATGATGATACAGACAGTGAGATGTGTGCAGAGATCATCTTCACTTCAGGTTCTACCGGGGAGCCAAAAGGCGTGATGATATCCCATAAAAACCTTATTGCCAATACCAGCTCTATCGTTGAATACCTGGAGCTGACTTCCGGCGACAGGATGCTTGTGGTTCTGCCATTATACTATTGCTACGGATTGTCGCTGCTTCATACACACCTGAGGGTTGGCGGATCGATCGTATTCAATAATTCATTTATTTTCCTTGGGAAGGTCATCAGGGACCTCACGGAATACAAATGCAGCGGGTTTGCCGGTATTCCAAGTCATTTTCAGATTCTGCTCAGGATATCCGATACCTTCAAACAGACCACTTTCCCTGATCTTAAATACGTAACCCAGGCCGGTGGTAAGCTGGCCACAGTATTTATTGATGAGTTCAGGGAAGCCCATCCTGATATCAAATTCATTGTGATGTACGGGCAAACTGAAGCCACGGCCAGGTTATCATGGCTGCCACCCGATGAATATGAAAAGAGAAAAGGATCCATCGGGAAAGGGATACCGGGCGTCACCTTGAAGGTGGTAAACGAAAAGGGCGAAAAGGTTAAACCAGGGGAAACAGGAGAGATCATAGCAAAAGGAGATAATGTAATGATGGGTTATTATCATGATGAGGAAGGCACCGGAAAGACCCTGAGGGACGGATATCTCCATACCGGTGACCTGGGAACAGTCGATGAGGATGATTATATCTACCTGACAGCCCGTTCGAAGGAGATCATTAAAGTCAGGGGCAAACGTGTGAGCCCGAAGGAAATTGAAGCCGTGATACTTGAAATGCCCGGTGTGGTAGACTGCACGATCTACAGTATTGATGATGAGATCGAGGGAGAAAGCCTGAAAGCCAGTATCGTGGTCAGGAAAGATCATAAGGATTCTCTGACCGTAGAAGCTATAAAACAGCATTGCTCAATGCACCTGGCCCTATATAAGATTCCCCAGGCTTATGAAATAAAAGACAATCTGATCCTTAGTGCGACTGGAAAAAAAATCAAGAAGCAATAAGTTCTTGAACAGGGTATTTCGGTTGATTTTGAACAAAAAATGCCCTAT
>JAZBOU010000102.1:0-2480 GCA_036351275.1 Bacteroidales bacterium | reverse complement strand
TCCCGTCCAGGTCGAAGCCCCAGTCGATCATTTTCCCGAGAGGTTCTTCCCAGCCATATGCTTTCACCAGTGCTTCGTTCACCACTACAGCTGCGGAATCGTCTGTGCCCATAGCTTTATCGAATGGCCTGCCCAGGACAAAATCGATCCCGTATGCATCAAAATAATGATAATCTACTATAGTGATGATACTCGATTCATCGATCCATCCTGTATCTTTTTCCATGCGCACCACCTGTATCCAGGTATTTGCCCCGGGAACGCCGATTGAGTTTGTCACTGCAGTTATATTTGGATTCTGCAACAATTCTTCCCTGAACATTTCCGCTTTAGCCCTGAAAGCCGTATCCTGCAGATCCAGAACCATCATATTTTCTATGTCAAAGCCAAGATCTTTGTTTCGAAGGAAACTCAGCTGCTGTGATACGATGATCGCACCGATGATCATCGCAGTAGCAATAAAGAACTGGAAAACAACCAGAATTTTTCGCAGTACACCGCTGCCCCCGGCTTTGCTCACACTTCCCTTAATTACGGTGACAGGACTGAATGAAGAAAGATAGAATGCAGGATAACTGCCAGAAATTAAGCCAATAATGGTGGCGACAAGAATGATGCCTGCTAAAAAGGTCGGATTCGTGAAGATCGCGTTGGTTACGGATTTTCCCGATAATAGATTAAATTCCGGCAGAAAAATATACACCAGGAAGGCTGCGATAATTGCGGATATATAACTCAGCAGCAGGGACTCACCCAGGAACTGCCTGATGAGCTGGCCCCTCAGTGCACCCGACACTTTCCTTATGCCGACTTCCCTGGCCCGTTTGGTCGACCGGGCCGTGGCCATATTCATATAGTTGATGGCTGCGATCAACAGGATAAATAAAGCAACAGCAATGAAAATATAGATAAAGGCTTTATTTCCGGTAGGTTGGTCGGAGGACAAATGAGTGTTAAAATGCTGATCGGTGAGAGGTGTTGACATGAGCTCGAAGCTGGCGTTGATCGCATCCCCGATCGACTTCATATATTTCTCATAGAATTCAGGGAACTTATCATGGATAGACTGCATGTCGCTGTTCTCGTTCAGCATGAGATAGGTATAAACACCGATGTTCCAGAACCTTCCCGGTTCCATGCTGTTGAATTCTTCTTCGCCCCGCTCCCTGGCAAGGGTACTTCCGGAAACCAGTGCATCAAATTTCAGATGCGAATTCGGGGGAACGTCTTCGATAAGCCCGGTAACTTTGAGTTGCCTGTCATTGCCCGACTCCAGGATCTTGCCCATAGGGTTTTCATCGCCAAAGTATTTCTCAGCAATGGATTTTGTCAATACAATGGAATATGGTTCCACAAGGCATTTGTCGGGATCGCCCATGATCATATTGTATGTGAAAACCTGGAAAAAAGTGGAGTCGGTGAAATAGAAATCCTCTTCATACGATTCTTTTTCTCCATGCCTGAACAGCTGGTTTCCTGTGCCATATATTCTGACCACTTTTTCTATTTCCGGATATTCAAGCTGCAGTGCCGGCCCCATAGGTACGGGGACTATGGCAAACATTTCACTCTTTCCGGCAATAAAGAAGTTTGACTCGATGCGATGTATCCTGGCGGCATTCTCGTGGTATGTATCATACGACATCTCGTCACTTATGTGCAGATAGAGAAAAATGAAAGCAGTGAGCCCTACCGATAAACCCAGGATATTCAGGAACGAATAAAACTTGTTTTTGGCAATGTTCCTGAGTGCACTCTTAATATAGTTCTTGATCATGGCTGGGTGGCTTTTGGGGTTGAATTATTTGATATTCTCGGTGATGATCTGTCCGTCGAACAGGCGTACAATGCGCTGTGCATATTCGGCATCACGCTGTGAGTGGGTAACAATGATGATAGTGGTACCTTCACCGTTCAGGGATTCCAGCAGGTTCATCACCTCTTCACCATTCACGGAATCAAGGTTACCTGTTGGCTCATCAGCCAGGATAAGATGTGGATTGGCAACAACCGCACGCGCTACTGCCACGCGCTGTTGCTGTCCTCCGGAAAGCTGCATGGGAAAATGTTTTTTCCTGTGGATGATCTGCATCTTTTCCAGGACTTCCTCCACGCGTTTCTTGCGTTGCGACGATGGCATGCCTAGATAAATAAGTGGGAGCTCCACATTCTCCTGTACATTTAGCTCATCGATCAGGTTAAAACTTTGAAATACAAAGCCAATGTTCTTCTTCCTGAGTTTGGCACGCTGACGCTCATTCAGGTTTGCAACTTCTTTACCGTTAAAAGAATAACTTCCGTTGCTGGGGTTGTCAAGCATTCCGAGGATATTGAGCAGGGTAGATTTGCCACAGCCCGAAGGCCCCATTATGGCAACAAACTCACCTTGCTTTACCTCCAAACTTACTTCATCCAGGGCCGTGGTTTCAACTTCATCAGTCCTGAAGACTTTACTTAAATTTTCTGTTTTAATCATTGCT
>JAZBOU010000101.1:0-35445 GCA_036351275.1 Bacteroidales bacterium | reverse complement strand
GGAGGAAACGGTGACGGAAGATACTGCCAAACCTTTGGCGATTCAGTGAACTATCCAGTTAAATTTGACCTGAAAGCTATCATAGACGCCAAAATAAAAGCTGAAGAAAGCATCGCATCTTTAGAAAAAGTATTTAAAAAACACAAGGTCCCCTATGAAAACTGGAGGCAGAAGTCGAGTTCCGGCGGCAAGTATATCAGCTACACTGTGAGCGTTGAGATCTTCAGCCAGAGCCAGCTCGAAAAGGTGTATGCAGATCTCAAAAAGGTCAAAGGACTTAAATTTGCATTGTAGCCCTGAGAACCGTGACAATTAAGTAATTCGAACGAACGAATGTACAGGACATCCAAACAATTGTGACAATGATGACAATAGAACAATAGAACAATGCATTCTATCGAACCATATTACAACTGGCGGCACCTCTATATAGCAAGTGAGGATATGCGTTCGCCTTTTTACGGCAGGGATTACAGCGAATTTGAATTTACGCATGCGATATATAATTATGTGATCCATCCACAATGGGATGAGTTTGGGTCAAATACCCTCTTTTTGAAAGTACTTTTCGCAGATTACGAAAAACATTTCTGCATCATCGAACTTTTCGGGGAGTGGAATGATGTGCTCTATAACGATATCAGCTACCTGAAAAGGCAATTGATCGATACACTTATCGATGAAGGGATTAACAGGTTCCTCCTGATCGGTGAGAATGTGCTTGATTTCCACGCCGACGACAACGATTATTATTCCGAATGGTTTGATGATATTGAAGATGGCTGGATCGTGGCACTGA
The DNA here is from genome assembly GCA_036351275.1 of Bacteroidales bacterium. GTDB lineage: Bacteria > Bacteroidota > Bacteroidia > Bacteroidales > B18-G4 > B18-G4. The sequence continues at coordinate 34,646 of JAZBOU010000101.1, read as the reverse complement.
ATTTCAGGGACCATGTCATAGAGGAATTCGTCAGCAACCACCTGGATTATTACATCGCTTTCGGCGGTGGGTTTGATGCTTTCAACTGGCGATCACTGAAGCCCCTCGCTCTTTATGAAAGGATTGAGATGATGGTTATGCGGAGACTAGGGGAGTGATTTTGGATTTTGGGAGCTGGATGTTGGATTATTTAAGATTTAAGATATACAAGTTAAACGCTAAACGTTCAATGTTATACGAATATGCTTAAAACTCATTCCATCAAAGTATATGGCAAGGTACAAGGTGTAGGATTTCGGTTTTATACACAGAAAACTGCAGTTGAGATGGGAGTCAAGGGCTATGTAAAGAATGAACGGGATGGCTCTGTTTATATCGAAGCCGAAGCTCCTGCGGATATTATAGAATCCTTCCTGCACTGGGTAAGCGAAGGACCTGAATGGGCCAGGGTTGATGAGATGAATGTTCAGGATATCCCTACACAAGGTTTTGCTGATTTCAGTATTCGATAGCCTAAGAAAAGCGAAAAACGAAGATCGAAAATCGAAGTATACTACCTGCCGCCGATAGTCTGGGATCAGCCGTAAATTGTCAACAAATAGATCCCATGCCCGATAATCGTGCCCAGCGGACAGATAAGGAGCAGCACTGCATTCCTGGCATAATAAGCCTTCACCCTACCTTCATCATTAATTTCCACAACACCCGGCAAACTGTCGAGCATGATAGAAAATGAAGGCTTGCTTCTGAGGTACAAAAGCTTTTCTTTTTTTTGATCCTGCAAAGAGTATGGCATGTGTGTCCTTTCCTTGCGTGTATACTCTTCGCCCTGTAAATCCTGATACCTGAAGATCATTCTGTATACCGGACGCTTATTCACCTTTGTATTTGTAAGTTCTTTTGCGATGAGCTCTCCCTCCGTAAGCACTCCATTCCGAAGAAGCCTGAGGGCACGTAATGATCTCCTTATCCCCAGCAGAATAAATATCAAGCCCACCAGGGGGAAGATCACAACAAAGAGCACAAATGAAGAGAACATGCTGTTGCGCATGCCTTTGATCCTGGCATACTCAGGCTTTCCAGCAGGGTACTCAACCTTCAGCGATTCCCCGCTTGTAACCGCATAACCTGTTGCGTAAGAAACACTTTCGTGTTCTACACCTTCGTCATCATAAAAAAGAAAGTGGTTTTCATACACCGGAACTTCATTCTCAGACGCACCGGTTCCCTGCCAGCGGATGGCGACTCCTTCGGTTTCAACAATATCATCGTTGAAATAATAATCTGAAACGTCGGCATTCATGGCAAAGACCCAGAAAAATATCATCCCAAAGCCCAAAAATGCCCATCCAAACTGGCTTTTGGCCCCACCGAAAAGTATCCCGATCCGGGTACTCAACGGAATGCTTCTGTGCGTTGGTATGTAGACCATAGGTATGCGGTATGTGGTGTTAATTTAAAACTTTATACTAAAAACACAAAACTCAAAACTAACTCAACCCTCAACACTCAAAACTTAACACCCCTGAGTATCTCCCTCTTCCCTTTTGGTCCCGGTAGTTTTTCAATTTCAAACCCGGCTGCTTTCAGAGCCCGCTTAACGCTTCCTTTGCAAGAATACGTTACCAGTATCCCACCGGTGTTTGTCATGCCGGCAATATTCCGAAAGATGGCCTCTGACCAGAGCTCCGGCTGCACATCAGGACCGAAAGCATCGAAATATACCAGGTCAAATGACCTGCCTGCAGTGAAGGTTTCAAGTTTGCAATTGTGTTTTTTAAAATGAAAACCGGGCACGATCTCTTTCGCTTCATTCCATTTGCATCTGTGCAATTTTGCAAAAGCAGTTTTTGCTTCTTCCCCACCTGAAATATCAGCATAATTTAATTTGGTCCATATCGCTTCCTCCAGCGGATAGGCTTCTATGGCAGTATAGTGCACGTCGACTCCTTTTATCTTTTTTTCAAGGAGGGTTAGCAGTGCGTTCAGGCCGGTCCCGAAGCCAACCTCACAGATTGCCAGTTCACCTGGGTTCTCTTGCAACACCCGCCGCAATCCTGCGTTAATAAATACGTGCACGGACTCATTTATCGCACCGAATGTGGAATGATAGTGTTCCTGAAGTCCGTCAACTTTCAGGGTGTGGGAACCATCATCGGTAACGATAAGCTTTCGGTTCATTTATTTGTTATTTTGTACGTGCAACTGTAAAACCGGATAGGGTAAAACAGCTTCCCCTGCCGGGGATCCATCGGCTGCATGGTAAAACGAAACATCCTTGCCATCAGCCACTACCACTATATCCCGTAAAAGGTCGTATGCCATCGCATCCGCATTTTTTCCGGGGATCCACTCCGTTACACTGCCACTTGCATTGTCATAATAAAAAATTCCATCTTCATGGCCAATAAGGAATTCAGCTGTACCTGTTTGCACAACGCACTTCATCTCACCTCCGGGGATCTCGATCTTTTGATCCACAAAAACATCATCCACCCAGTATGTATAAATACAGGCCTGGCCATCCCCGTTTCCAAAAAGCACAACACGAAGCGCATCGATCCCGTAGAGCTGAATCACCTTGATATCAACAGGTAAATCGGCCCGCAGTATGCCTGTATCCCAGTATTGGCGTATGAATTGCTTTGGTCCGCTCCTTTTTTCGCAATAGGCAATATAGCGTGAGAAATTCCTGAGAACCAGTCTGGGCACTGTATCGGCACTTGTTGATGTTTTCATGATCTGTCCCCCACCCTGATTTAAGCTGATAATTTCGCCATTCGCAGTGGCAATATCTGTAGAAAGGAAGATGCTGCAGTCAACGTCGAAAAACTCCGGGTAAGGAGGTATCGCGCCAAAGGTGTAATCAACAGAGAGGTCATCCAGGTTGTAAGCGAACAGGACCGAAGGTTCCGGTTTTACCAGGTAAATTTGCCGATAAAAAGAACTGATATCGGAATCCACACAGGCATGATCAAAGTCAATGATCTTATGATAGTTACCCTGCAAATCGAATTCATACACAGGGGTTTTAAGGTTATTCTGGTTGCAAACGGCCAGCATACGTTCAAACATCCATTGCTCACCGCTGATCATAAGCGACACATAGGTGTTACGGGTATTTCCTGAGCCGGAGGCTGAAATGAGAAGGTTGTATGCTCCGGAGGCTAATGAAATATCTGTTGCAAAAAGAATATCAAGGACGAAGCTGCTGTTACCAGGATAAAAATAGCGGGGCTGAACAACCGTGATATATTCGCTGTTCAGCAGGGATACCTTGACAGAAGTGATCTCTGAGGAATGGTGTATATCCGCTATCACCGGGATGGAATCACCGGCCACGAAAGCCTGCAGTTCACCTGGTGAAAGAATAACTATCTCCGGGGGTGCATCTTCCTTTTTGGAGCAGGCTTCCAGGCTCATGGCAATAAGCAGGACCGTAAACAAATGGAAGATAATTTTTCGAAACATAGGTTAAAGTTAATAAAAACCTGATTTTACCTATCTTTATGCTTCCAATAGAACAATCATGCTGAACTACATCAAACTCGAAAAAATCCTGTTCCTCGACATTGAAACGGTGCCGATGAGTGCATCCTATGAGGAACTGCCTGAAAAATTCATTCCCCTCTGGGATAAAAAAGCCGGATACCTGAAAAAAGAAGACGGTGACACGCCCGAGAGCCTTTTCCAGAGAGCAGGGATTTATTCCGAATTCGGTAAAGTGGTTTGCATATCATTCGGAATGTTTGCTGCCGGAAGCTTCAGGATCAAATCCTTTTATGGTGACGATGAAAAAGAATTGTTAGCCGGATTTGCCCATTTGCTAGAATCAAAATTCAGCAGCAGCGATTTCCTGCTATGTGCGCACAACGGCAAAGAATTCGACTTTCCCTATCTCTCGCGACGGATGCTTATCAACGGCATTTCATTACCCGAGATCCTCGACCTGGCAGGCAAAAAACCATGGGAAGTGGCCCATCTCGACACCATGGAACTCTGGAAATTCGGCGATTTCAAGAATTATACATCACTGGAAACCCTCGCTGCAGTCTTTGATATTCCCACGCCAAAAGATGACATCGACGGCAGCCAGGTTGGGAAAGTATACTGGGAAGAAAAAGATCTGGAACGGATCGTAAACTACTGCCAGAAAGATGTGCTGACCATTGCACAGTTATTCCTGCGATACCAGGGGAAGGAGCTGTTGCAAGATGAGCAGGTGGTATTTGTTTGAGAATACGGGAGTACGGGAATAGGAGAATACGGGAAGACGAGACAGTGAATCTGTGAAACAATGGAAAAACACCTATTATCAAAATCAACCTTTATACGCGGAGTACAATGCCTGAAGTCATTGTACCTGAACAAAAAGCGTCCTTTTTTAAGGGATAAGATTCCGCAGGAACGGCTGCTGGTATTCAAACGCGGCCACAAGGTGGGAGAAATGGCACATGCATTGTTCCCCGGAGGGATCAACTTGAGCCCGGGACATCCTTCTGCCTACCGCAAAGCCGTCATGCGCACACAGGAACAGATCAAGGAAGGTTACCCGGTCATTTACGAGGCTGCCTTTCAATATGAGCAGGTCATGATCTTGCTGGATATCCTCGTACATACCAAAAACGGATGGCATGCTTATGAGGTAAAGAGCTCTGCGAGCATTTCCGATACCTACCTGATGGATGCCGCCCTGCAGCATTATGTGATCCGGGGCAGCGGACTGGAAATTACTGGAATATCAATAATCCACATCAACAGGGAGTATGTCAGGGAGGAGAAAATCGATGTTCATCAGTTGTTCACGATAGTTGATGTTACAGATGAAGCACTTTCCCGCCGCGAATATGTTGCTGAACAGATCCGGAAGGAAAAAGAAACACTGCTGTTACCAAATTCCCCCACGATCGATGTTGGCACACATTGCCACGAACCTTATGACTGTGATTTTATCGGGCATTGCTGGAAAAAAATCCCGAAACCTGACAAAACGCCTCCCGTGGACCAGATCGACAAAATGCTTAGCAGGGATGCAGTTGATCATCACACTGCGCATGCATTCATTAAATTGCTCCCCATTCGGCCAGCTATACCCATGTATAAAGGTACCCGTCCTTACCAGGAGATCATGTATGGATACAGCCTGAAAAACGAATCAGCAGTGGAAATGGCCTTATTCGATCACGTATCCAATCCTGCTGAAGAACTGACCGACACTCTTAACAGGCAATTGACAGGCATAAAAAAATTATACTGCTTCGGGCAAGCTTACGCACTGGAAGAATTGATTGAAGACGATATTCAGATCATTGACATGCAAAAGTTTATCCTTCCTGAAAGTGAATTTTTTAACGAAATGAAGGATAAGTCAAACCTGGAAAAACTACTGCTCATATTTAGTTCTTCAAAGGATAAAACATTACCGGAATACACATCAGATGACATTTCCGGGCATTATTACCTGACTGCGTTTGGTGAGGATGCTACGAAAGAGAAGTTAGCGGAATATGCCACGGCATGGGTAGAGGGATTGGAAGAGTTTTTTGAGTTTTGTCGATCCGCTTCATAAGCGGAACCCTCATGTCACTCGAATATATTCACTCAGAGCCAGGTTTGAGCGAATTCGAAGGCTTTAATTTGCTAAGAATTGAGTGTATAGAATTTAGCATTTCATAATATCAGGATATTCCCTACCTTTGTTATATTCACAAATAAATACAGATAATTCAAATGGACCTTTCAACGAAATATCTCGGGTTGGAATTGCCAACGCCCGTAATAGTAGGCAGTTCAGGGCTTACTGATACTGCTAAAAAGATCGAAGAACTCGAAAAATATGGTGCAGGTGCCGTAGTGATCAAATCCATTTTCGAAGAGGAGATCACCATGGAATATGAGAAGGTCCTTGCGGAGGAAGCGCCTTCACGATACAAAGACGATTACCTCGACTATTTCGATTATAAGATCAAGGAGCAAAACCTGGGTAATTACATCAAGCTTATCACGGAAGCTAAAAAGAAGGTGAAGATCCCGGTGATCGCCAGTATCAACTGCACCAGTTCACATGAATGGACATTTTTTGCCCGGAAGATCGAAGAGGCAGGAGCCGATGCCATTGAGCTGAACATATTTGAGTTGCCCTCCACCCTTGATAAAAGCCTCGAGGAAATTGACCATGACTACCTGGAGATCATCAACGATGTGAAGAATACTATAAAGATCCCGCTTGCTATCAAGATCAGCTATTATTTCTCAAACCTCGGCCGGGCCGTAAGGGTGCTTTCAAAAACAGGTGTCAGTGGTATCGTGATGTTTAACAGGTTTTTCAGCCCCGACATCGATCTTGATAAGATGGAGATCGTCTCCACGAATGTTTTCAGTACACCTCAGGAATTACCGACTTCCTTACGCTGGATCGGGATCATGGCAAACCGCGTGAAATGCGACCTGGCTGCTTCCACCGGGGTACACGATGGAAAAGCCGTTGTGAAACAATTGCTTGCCGGTGCCAATGCGGTTCAGATGGTATCTGCCCTTTACGAGAAAGGACCGGAATACCTCAAAACGGTTATTGAAGAGATCGAAGCCTGGATGAAAGAAAAAGGCTACGAAAAGATCGATGATTTCAGGGGCATGCTGAGCCAGGAAAAATATGTGAACCCCGCACTTTATGAAAGGGTACAGTTCATGAAATACTTCAGCGACAGGGAAAAATACCAGTAGGCCCTCGCATTCGCTCGGGCCTGGCATCAGGCGTCGGGCAACAGGCAATGTCATGATTTCCGATATTACACGTCCGACTTTAATAGTCGAAGAAAAAGTTTGCAGGAATAACATCCGACGGATGGCTGAAAAAGCCCGGCGTTCAGATGTAGTTTTTCGTCCGCACTTCAAGACCCACCAGTCAACGGAGGTCGGGCAATGGTTCAGGGATGAGGGAGTTGACCGGATAACGGTATCATCCGCTGAAATGGCCGTAATGTTCGCAACTGCCGGATGGAACGATATCAGTATCGCATTCCCGGCCAATCCCCGTGAAATAAATACATACAATGACCTGGCTTTAAACATTCAGTTGAATCTGGTCGCAGACTCTGTTGAAATGGTCCGCTTCCTCGGGAAGAGCATGGAACATGATCTCGGCCTTTTTATTGAGGTCGATTGTGGATATGGCAGAAGCGGTGTTCCTGCTCACCACTTCGAAGCGATCGAACAAATGCTCAGCGACTGCAAAAAATCAGGAATGCTGGACTTCAAGGGATTTCTTACCCATGCCGGAAATACATATCATGCAAAAAGCAGGGATGAGATCATTGCAATACATGATGACAGCATAGCGAAACTTTCAGCCCTTAAAGAAAAGTATATCGGCAGCTTCCCTGGTCTCATCATTTCGGTGGGAGATACGCCCTCCTGCAGCATAGTGGAAGATCTTGGCGGAGCTGATGAGATCCGGCCCGGGAATTTTGTTTTTTACGACCTGATGCAACACCAGCTGGGCGTGTGCACTTTCGAAGATATCGCCGTGAGCGCAGGCTGCCCGGTAACCGGGATCTATCCCGAAAGGAATGAGATATTGATCCATGGCGGAGCGGTCCATCTGTCGAAAGAATACCTTGAAAAAGACGAGAAGCTATTTGGCCTTGTTGTGCAATACATGGAAAATGGCTGGACCAGGCCGCTCGCTGGAACCAAGCTCATCTCCCTGAGCCAGGAACACGGGATCATCCGCACAACAACGGCCTTTATAAATACCGTAAAACACGGTGATATACTCGGGATCCTGCCCATTCATTCATGCCTCACCGCAAACCTATTGAAGGACAATACACGGATAATTTAAAACATGAGCCATCCTTACGAAAGAACGGCGTAAGTAAAGCTGGGCCCGTTTTACGGCCTTGCATCATGCTTTGAGTTATTAACAAATTACTAACAATACAAACATGAAAACTAATCTCTGAGGGCAGGTAAAAAGTGCCCTGATTTGTTGTAATTTTGGGATATGGAAGAAAAACTGACACCCAGGCAGGATGAAACGAGAAAACGCGTCAGGAAAGCGCCCCAGGCGCCTTCATTGCTGGACCAGGGAAGGGTTCCGCCCCAGGCAGTCGACCTGGAAGAAGCGGTACTCGGTGCCATACTCCTGGAAAAGGATGCCCTGACCGCCGTGATCGATATATTGAAACCGGACGCATTTTACAAGGAAGCACATCGCTCCATCTATAAAGCCATCGTACAACTATTCAATAAAACCGAACCAGTTGATATTCTAACCGTGATCAGCCAGCTCAAAAGTATGGGCGAACTCGACACGGTCGGAGGTGCATATTATATCACACAGCTTACCAACCGTGTAGCTTCATCAGCCAATGTAGAATTTCATGCACGCATCATATTACAGAAATACATTCAGCGGGAGTTGATCCGCGTATCGAGCGAGATCATCAAGGATGCCTTCGAGGATACTACCGATGTTTTTGACCTGCTTGACAGGGCGGAACAGAATTTGTTTGCAGTAAGTGAGCAAAATATTCGCCGGCAACAGGGTGAAATGTCCCAGTTGATGCGGGAAGCCATCATAGATATAGAAACAGCCAGGGATGCAGAGACCAAACTGAGGGGTATTCCTTCCGGCTTCGTGGAACTCGACAGGATCACCAATGGTTTTCAGCGATCCGACCTCATCATCCTGGCCTCCCGACCGGGAATGGGGAAAACCGCCCTTGCCCTTACCCTTGCCAGGAATATGGCTGTGGACCATAAAAAACCGGTTGCGGTATTCTCACTTGAGATGTCGTCGGTGCAGCTTGTTACCCGTCTTATTGCGGCTGAAACCCAGCTGAACTCCGATAAGCTCCGGAAAGGCGACCTGCAGGATTTTGAATGGCAACAGTTGAATGCCAAAATTCGGCCACTGGAGGATGCCAAGATGTTTATCGACGACACCCCTGCCCTCACCATCTTTGAACTCAGGGCAAAGTGCCGCAGGCTGAAGGCACAGAACGATATTCAAATGGTATTTGTCGACTACCTGCAGCTGATGGTCGGACAACAGGATAACAAAGGGAATCGTGAGCAGGAGATATCTCATATCTCACGTTCTTTAAAAGCCCTCGCCAAGGAGCTCGACATTCCCGTAATGGCGCTTTCGCAGCTGAGCCGTGCCGTTGAAACACGTGCCGGGGATAAGAAGCCTATCCTCTCCGACCTCCGTGAATCAGGTGCGATCGAGCAGGATGCCGACATTGTGCTCTTTATATACAGGCCGGAGTATTATGGTATCACGGAAGATCAAGACCAGAACCCCCTTGCCGGCCTTGCCACGCTGAGTATCGCAAAACACAGGAACGGGGCTACCGGCGACATCCAGCTCAGGTTTATCAAAGACTTTGCTAAATATGCCGACCTGGAAACTGTGGGCGGCTTCGACCAGTACACCGGGGATGGCGGCGATACATTTACCATTCCATCCAGACTGAATGATATGGAAGATGAGAATGCGCCTCCGTTCTAGATAGATATCAGAAATCAGAAATCTGATATTTGATATTTGAAGTAAAACTCCGAACTCCAAACTCCAAACTTTAAACTTTAAAACTAACTCAACACCCAACACCCAACCCCTAAAACTCAAAAAATATGCTCGATGTAGAAAAGATTGTCGATGTCGATAACGAAATAGTCGGACGTTTGATGGAATCGATCCTGAACGAAAGAGAGATACCACACATATTACGAACCAACCACGATTCAGCCTACGACGGCCTGTTTGCATACCAGAAAGGCTGGGGATTTATAGAAGCTGACCCCAGGTACAGGGAGGAGATCCTGGAGATATACGAGGATGTGAAGAAGCAGCAGGGGTAGAAATCTGAAATCAGATATCAGATATCAGATATCAGAAATCAGAAATGCAGGGCCCAACGCCAAACGCCCATAGCCTAAAGCCTAACTTAATACTTCAGTAACCAGCTTGGCTGCGTCTTCCAGCAAGATTGCCGAATGTACCTTCAGACCTGATTTATCGATAAGTTCTTTTCCTTCTTCAGCGTTCGTTCCCTGCAATCTCACAATAATGGGAACCTTGATCTCACCTATGCTTTTGTAAGCATCCACAACACCCTGGGCAACACTGTCGCAGCGGACTATGCCCCCGAAGATATTCACCAGTATCGCTTCCACGTTTGGATCTTTCAGAATGATACGGAAGGCCTCCTCTACACGTTTGGCGCTGGCAGTACCGCCAACATCAAGGAAGTTGGCAGGATTAGCCCCGGAAAGTTTGATGATATCCATGGTCGCCATAGCCAGTCCGGCACCGTTCACCATGCAACCCACATTGCCATCAAGTTTTACATAGCTAAGATCATACTGGCTGGCTTCCACCTCTATGGGGTCCTCTTCATTAAAATCACGCATTTCCTCTATGTCGGGATGCCGGTAAAGTGCATTATTGTCGATAACGACCTTTGAATCGGCAGCAAAAATCTTGTTGTCGGAAGTCTTCATAACCGGGTTGATCTCGAAAAGGGAAGCATCGCTGCCGGCGTATGCTTTATACAATGCAGCAACGAACTTTACCATCGCCTTGAAGGCATCGCCGGAAAGGCCCAGGTTAAAGGCCACCTTGCGGCACTGGAAGCCCTGTAGGCCTACCTTGGGATCGATCACTTCGGTAAAGATCTGATCAGGCGTTTCTTCTGCGACCTGTTCAATATTCATGCCCCCGCGCGGGGAATACATGATCATATTCCGGCCCTGGTCCCTGTTCAGCAATATGCTCATGTAGAATTCCAGGGGCTCCGATTCGCCGGGATAATAAATATTCTGTTCGACAAGTACCTTTCTTACTTTCTTACCTTCGGGTCCGGTCTGCGGGGTTACCAGTTGCATCCCAAGGATCTGCTCAGCATATTCCTGCACGTCTTCGAGTGTCTTGGCAATTTTTACGCCACCCCCCTTTCCTCTTCCGCCGGCATGAATTTGTGCCTTCACAGCCCACTTTTCCATTCCGGTCTCATCCTGAATTTTCTTTGCCAGTTCCCTTGCTTGTTCCGGAGATTCGGCAACATAACCAAGCGGCACCGACACACCATATTTTTTGAGGATCGACTTTCCCTGATATTCGTGTAAGTTCATAGTTTGTGGTTTATTTGAAGCACAAAAATAGTGTTTTTCCCATAATCAGGTTGACGAACATATAAAGATTTTAATATCTTAAAAAAGACTATCTTTGCAGGTCATTAACCGGCATGATGATACACGCTGAAAACATACACAAAGCCTATGGTACATTAGAGGTACTGAAAGGCATCTCACTCGACATTAAGAAGGGTGAGATCGTATCGGTTGTCGGTGCCTCAGGAGCGGGGAAATCAACCCTGCTGCATATCCTTGGCACGCTTGACAAAGCTGACCAGGGGAATGTAACCCTTAACGGAACCCGGATCGCATCCCTGAATGAGAAAAGGCTTTCTGCATTCAGGAACAGGGAGATCGGCTTCGTTTTCCAGTTTCACCATCTCCTGCCGGAGTTCACAGCACTGGAAAATGTTTGCATTCCGGCATTTATTGCAGGTGTGGCCAAAAAAGAGGCCATGGCCAGGGCCGGTGAATTGCTGAAAATGCTTGAGCTCTCAGACAGGCTGGAGCATAAACCTTCCGCACTTTCCGGCGGCGAGCAGCAGCGGGTTGCCGTTGCCAGAGCCCTCGTGAACAGTCCGGCAGTTATCCTGGCTGATGAGCCTTCAGGCAACCTCGACTCGAAGAATTCCGTTGAATTACACAAACTTTTTTTCAGGTTACGTAATGAACTTGAACAAACTTTCGTTATTGTTACCCATAACAAGGAATTAGCGGGTTTGGCCGATCGCCAGGTCCGCATCAAAGATGGGATCATTTCATAGGATGGACAAAAAGTTTTTTACCCTCATACGATTACTGTTTTTAACAGTCATAATACTCAGTTTCATTCCCGTAAACGCCCAGGGCGTGGATGAACAGTACAAGCAGGCTATCGAATCGGCAGATGCATATTTCGAGAAAGCCGACTACCTCAATGCCAAAGCTTCCTACCAGATCGCTGCACAGCTTAAACCGGATGAACAGTATCCCAAAGACCGGCTCAGAGAGTCGATCGACCTCCTGCGCATACAGATGGAGCAGATGGCGGAATTCAATGATAAACTTGCCTATGCCGACCGTCTCTACCGGGAAAAGTCATGGGACAGTGCGATAGCCGCATACAGGGAAGCCCAGAAGATCATGCCTTCTGACCCCTACCCTGCCGACCAGATCAAGCTGATCAATGAAATGAAGGCGGATGAAGCTGCCAGCGAATCGGTCTACAACGGATTGATCCGCGATGGTGATGCCCTTTTCACCTCTGCAGATTATGCGGCGGCCAGGGAAAAGTATGCAGAAGCAGCAGGGCGCTATCCCGACAGGCAGGAAGTACTGGATAAAATTGATCTGACAGACCAGAAGCTGCAGGAGATCGCTGACCAGCAGTCGGGCTATGAGAAGGCTATCAGCGAAGCCGAAATGTACCATGCCCGTAAGGATTATGAGAAAGAGCTTGAATCATACAAAGCAGCAGCAGAGCTGAAACCGGAAGAGCCTTTTCCCCAGGTCAAGATCAGGGAACTGAATGAATTCCTCAGAAAATATGAAGCATACAATTCATTCGTTTCCCAGGGGGATGAACTGTATATTTCACAACAATTTGCTGCAGCCAGGGTGAAATACGAACAGGCCCTGGAGATCCTGCCTGATGAGAAGTATCCCAAAGAGATCATCAGCAAGATCAATATCGCCCTGGCAGAGAAGACCGAGCGCGACAAAGCTGCCTATGACGAGGCCATCGCGAAGGCGGATGAGCTTTTTAACCAGGAAGATTACGAGGCAGCCATGGTGGCCTACTCCGATGCACTCAGGTCTTGGCCGGAAGGGGAACATGCGCAGCAGAGGCTGAGCAGGATAAGTGAGATACAGGCCCTCAAGAAAGCAAAGGAAGAAGCCTATGCCAGTGCGATATCCCTGGCAGATAAACTCTTTGCAGAAGGATCATATGAGGAAGCCAGAGCAGAATACCGCAAAGCAGCCGACCTCAATCCTTTTGAACAATATCCCAAAGTACGCATCGACGAGATCGATATGATCATGGCCGAGTTCAAAGACAAGCTCGATCAGTACAATGCGGTTATCCAGGGTGCTGATAAACTATTTAATTTGGGTGACTATGCCCAGTCACGCATACAATACCTCAAGGCCCAGGAGATCATGAGCGAACGCTCCTATCCTGCTGATCAGATAAGGATGATCGATGAGATACTGGGGCAGGAAAAAGCCACCAGGGAAGCATATGAAGCAGCCATTGCCCGGGCAAACGAACATTTTACCAACAGGGAATGGGAAGATGCAAAAGTAGATTACGTAGAAGCCAATGACCTGATCCCGGAGGAACAATATCCTGACGACAGGATCGCTGAGATCAATACGATACTTGCACAGTTGCAGGCCGAACAGGAGAACTATACCCTCGCGCTCAAAACTGCCGACCGGCTTTTCGCGGAGGAAGATTACAATGCAGCCCTCCTTGAGTACCGCAAGGCTTCAGAGATCTTTACGGAAGAAGAATATCCGAAGGAGAAGATAGAAGAGATCAATAGTATCCTTGATGAGCAGACCAGGCTTGCCGGAATTGAAGAAAGCTACAACAATGCCATCGCCAATGGCGACCGCCTCCTCGAAGAAGGAAAATACCAGGAAGCCAGGTCTTACTATGAAACGGCACTCGGGATCAAAGCGGGTGAAAGCTATCCGCAGCAAAAAATAACTGAAATAGAAAGCCTTATGGCCGCTGCAGAAGCAGCCAGGCTCGCACAGGAAAGGGATGAAGCATATGCAGCAGCCATTGCAAAGGCGGATGGGTTGTTCGACGCACAATCATATGCCGAAGCCAGAGCAGAATATAACAGTGCATCAGGGATCAAGCCCGGTGAGCAGTATCCGGCAGACCGGATCGCAGAGATCGACGCGATATTTGCCGAACAGGCCAGGCTGCAGGGGATTGATGAAAGCTACAATGAAGCCATCGCTGCAGCTGATGCTTTCCTTGCCGAACAGAAACTTAATGAAGCCAAAGGAGAATACCAGAGAGCACAGGGTATAAAACCTGATGAATCCTACCCTGCCGAAAAGATAGCCGAGATCGATGCCATTTTCGCTGCACTGGCTGAAAAGCAGGAGCAATACAGCATCGCGATCGAGACCGCCGATGCCTTTTTCGGCAATCAGGAATACGCCGAAGCCAGGGAAGCTTATGTCAGGGCACAGGGCATCATGCCCGACGAACCTTATCCTGCCCAAAAGATCATAGAGATCGACGGCTTTCTGGCAAACCTTGCTGAACAACAGCGCATTGAAGAAGGCTATGCCAATGCGATCGCGCTGGGCGACAATCACTTTACAAATAAGGAGTACAGCGAGGCCAGGGCCGATTATGAGACTGCACTTACCTTCAAACCTGCTGAACAATATCCTGAAGGCAGGATCACGGAGATCGATGGCATACTGGCAGAACTGGACCGGCAGCAACAGCTTGAAGCCAGCTATGCTGCTGCCATTGCCCGGGCTGATGAATTTTTTACAGAAGAACAATATGCTGAAGCAAAAACCGCTTACAACGAAGCACTCGCAGCAAAGCCGGGCGATTTATATGCCAGTGCCCGGGTAAGCGAAATCGACGGCATACTTGCCGAACTGAACAGGCTTCAGGAGATCGAAGACAATTACACCAATGCCATCGCAACAGCGGATGCAGCATATGATGCTATGAATTATATCGCAGCAAAGGAAGCCTATAACAATGCCCTTCTATTCAAACCCGATGAGCAATACCCTGCTGAGAGGATAAGCGAGATCGATGTGCTTCTCATAGAACAGGCGCGGCAGCAGGCAATAGATGCACAATACAACGAGCTGGTGGCATCGGCTGATTCCCTTTTTATGCTGGAGGAATATGAACCCGCTTCACAATTCTATTCCGATGCCCTTGAGCTCAAACCCGGCGAAGTCTATCCGGGGAATAAGATCAACGAGATCGAAGGGATCCTTGCAGAGATAGCAAGGCAGAAACAAATCGATGAAAGCTATGCTGAAAGCATTGGCACCGCTGATGAATACTTTAACAGGGGAGCATTCATGGAAGCCCTGCAAACATACCAGCAGGCCTCGCAGATCAAGCCAGGCGAAGATTATCCGAAACAGCGGATCAATGATATCAACAACAGGCTGGAAGAACTTGAAGCTGAGCGGCAAAAGGCATATAATGCTGCCATAACACAGGCCGACAACTACTACAACATGGCTAACTACCGCAATGCCAAAGCAGCATACCAGACCGCTGTCGATATCAAGCCCGATGAACAATATGCAAGGGACAGACTGGATGAAGTTACGGTGCTTTACATGGCGGAGCTGGAATCACTGAAGAAGGACTACAGGAAATACATCGCAGATGCCGACAATTATTTCAATTCAAAGATCTATGACGGTGCCATTGAAAATTACCGCATAGCTGCCGGTATTCTGCCCGATGAATCATATCCCGGACAGATGATCGCCCGCATCACCAAGATCATCAACGACAATGCCATTACCGACGTGAACAAACTCGCCCAGGTGATCCCGAACAATACCGACCGGAAGTTTGGTTTTACCGCACTTCCGGTGAACGTAAGGAAAGCCAATTATATCCTTATCAAGGCAAAGAACGTAAGCAGCCACGATTTCAAGATGTTGGTTAACTTTGGACAGGACAACCTTAAGAACGGTGGCGTGGTATTGCAGGTTCCGAAAGGAGAAGCAACAAGGGATTACATCATCCGGATCGGAGCCATGTACAAATGGTTCAGTGAGGATAACAACTGGTTGAGCATCTACCCGGAAGGCGGCGATATTGAAGTGGCCCTCATCCGTATCTCAAAATCTGACTAAAATGGAAGAGTATTTCGAAAAATACCGTCAAAACACTATTGGAAACGACCTGAAGTTCCAAACGCCATACGGCTTACAGGATCTGGTGTATGCCGACTGGATCGCCAGCGGCAGGTTGTATGGCCCGATCGAAGACAAGATAAGGGATATCTTTGGCCCATGGGTAGGAAATACGCATACTGAGACCAGCGAAACCGGCACATTGATGACGAAAGCCTATCATTATGCTCAGAAGATCATCAAAGATCATGTGAATGCCAGCGAAGACGATGTGATCATTACAACCGGTTTTGGCATGACTGCCGCAGTGGTTAAATTCCAGCGGATACTCGGGTTGAAGCAATGCGGAAAGCTTACGGGAAGCGACTGCCTGCAGGAAAAGGACAGGCCCGTAGTGTTCGTAACCCATATGGAGCATCATTCGAACCATACCAGCTGGTTTGAGACGATGGCAGATGTAGTACAACTGCAACCGGATAAAGAGCTCCTCATCGACCTTGATGAGCTGAGGGAACAGCTGGGAAAATATAAGGACAGGAATATCAAGATAGGTGCATTTACGGCATGCAGCAACGTTACAGGAATAGAAACGCCCATACACGACATGGCCAGGATCATGCATGAGCATGGCGGATATTGTTTTGTGGATTATGCGGCTTCCGCTCCTTACGTTGACATGAACATGCATCCCGGCGACCCGATGGAGAAGCTCGATGCCATCATGTTCTCCCCGCATAAGTTCCTTGGTGGACCCGGTAGTTCGGGCGTATTGATCTTTAGTAAAAGCCTTTACAATGCACATACCCCTGATCAGCCAGGCGGTGGCACGGTCGACTGGACCAATCCCTGGGGGGAATACAAGTACATTGACGATATAGAGGCACGGGAAGACGGCGGAACACCCGGATTCCTGCAGGCCATACGCACAGCCCTGTCGATCAAGCTCAAAGAACAGATCGGCACAGACAATATGCGCAGGCGGGAAAAAGAGCTTGTACATATGGCTTTTGAGAAAATGAAAGATATCCCCGGGCTGCATATTCTGGCAGATAATATCAAGGACAGGCTAGGTATCATCTCATTTTTCCTGCTGGATGTACATTTCAACCTGGTGGTCAAACTACTCAACGACCGCTATGGCATACAGGTCAGGGGCGGTTGCGCCTGTGCCGGCACCTACGGCCATTTCCTGCTTAATGTAAGCCATGAAAAATCGAAACACATTACCGACCTCATCAACCATGGTGACCTGTCGCAGAAACCCGGATGGATCAGGGTCTCCCTTCATCCGACGATGACCAACAAAGAACTCGATATTATTTCGGGTGCGATCAGGCAGATCAGTGAAAACCATCAAGAATGGGCCCGGGATTATGTGTATAACAACCACATCAACGAGTTCAGGCATAAAGATGAGCCTGAAGACAAGACAGGCGTCATAATCCCCTGGTTCGAAATTGACTAGTCCTCCTTTAAGCATTTAACAGAGGCGCGGGAGTGATTGGCAATCCTACGGCAGGTCAGTCCCCCTGGATGCGTTATATATCCTGTACCATTGCTCCATATCCATGTTCAGTTCCAGGGACCTTACGGCATGTCGTACGCGTTCTGTTTTACCAGTTCCGATCACAGGGATGATGCCGGCAGGATGTAACAACAGCCATGCATAAATGACCTCTTCCGTAGTTTCTGCTCCCAACTCCCCAGCCACAAGCCTGATCTCATTGAGCAAGCGAACGCTCCTGTCATCAGCGTGCTTGAAGATCCTGCCTCCTGCAAGGGGAGACCAGGCCATGGGGTGAATGCTCTCCTTGATAAAAAAATCGATATTTCCATTATCGAAATGCTCCAGGCAATATGGTGAGATCTCAACCTGGTTGGTCATCAGTTTAAAAGGCGTATGCTTCTGAAGCATCTCAAACTGCATCGGGTTGTAGTTGGAAACGCCAAAATGCAACACTTTGCCTGCAGTATGCAATTCATCCATGGCCCTTGCAGCCTCTGCGGCATCGAAAAAAGGTGCGGGACGGTGGAAAAGCAATAGCTCAATACGATCGATCTGCAGTTTCTTCAGCGAAGACTCCACAGAAGAAATAATATGACGGAAACTGTAGTCGTACGATTTAATGCCCCTCTCAGGAAAATGATCACTGAGAAGTTTAATGCCACACTTCGTAATAATATTCACCTTATGTCTGAGGCCGGGTTTCATCGACAATGCATCCCCAAATAGCTTTTCGCAGGTATAATCACCATAAATATCGGCATGATCAAAAGTTGTGATCCCCCATTCCAGCAAAGTTTCGACGAGCCGCAGGATTTCGGACGTATCCATCTTCCATTCATTCAACCTCCAAAAACCGTGTGCGAAGCGCGATATCTCAAGGCTATCGCTTAGTTTAATTTCCGGTACTTTCTTCATAGCAGTAAATTTACATATTATCCTGTTTGAAATAGAATTGAACAATATTATGGCAGGAATGTATTTTAGTTGTTAACTTTGGGGAAAAGAACCTCCACGAAAAAAAGCAACTCGGAGTATGGAATTTCAATTGCTGAAAGATATGGTACTGATACTGGCACTTGCCGTTGCAGTATTATATGTCTTTCACAGGTTTAAGATACCGTCGGTAATCGGTTTCCTGATCACCGGTGTGATCACCGGTCCGCATGGCTTGAACCTGATTTCCGACATCCATGATGTTGAGGTAATTGCTGAGGTTGGGGTTATCCTGCTCCTTTTTACCATCGGCATTGAGTTTTCATTGAAGAGCCTGCTAAAGATCGGCAGGATCCTGCTGATAGGAGGCAGCTTCCAGGTACTCATGACCATTGGGGCGATCACCCTGGTTTCGCTTCGCCTGGGCAACGCCATCAATGAATCTGTGTTTATCGGTTTCCTGGTTGCCCTCAGCAGTACCGCCATCGTTTTGAAACTAACGCAGGACAAGGGCGAGATCGACGCGCCGCACGGGAGGATCTCCCTCGGTGTTCTGATCTACCAGGACATCATCATTGTCCCCATGATGTTGCTCACCCCCATACTGGCAGGAAACAGTGATGCGATCGGATCATCCTACTGGGAGATCATCCTGAAATTTGCCGGGGTAGCCCTGGTTGTCTGGCTGGGGACCAGGTATATCATCCCTTTTGCCCTGCACAGGGTGGCACGCACACAGAGCCGGGAATTATTCATGATCAGCATCATCGTAATCGCCTTTGCAGCGGCGTTTTTTACCTACAGCCTGGGACTTTCCCTTGCCCTGGGTGCATTCATTGCCGGGCTGTTGATCTCTGAATCGGAATACAGCCAGCAGGCCCTCGGCAATGTTACCCCTTTCCTGGACGTATTCTCCAGCTTCTTCTTCATCTCTGTGGGGATGCTGCTTAACCTGCAATTTGTAGCAGATCACCCCCTTGAAGTATTGTTGTTCACCACCATCGTACTCAGCATAAAAACCATCATTGCCGGAGGCGCTGCCTTCATTCTCGGATTCCCGCTTCGAACCAGCATTATTGTAGGTTTTACCCTGAGCCAGGTCGGGGAATTCTCATTTATCCTCTCCCGGATTGGAGTCAAGGAAGGCCTGATATCCGATATCAATTACCAGCTATTTCTGAGTGTTTCTGTTGTGAGTATGGCTGCCACACCATTTGTCATTTTCCTGGCAACACGTTTTGCCAACCGTGTTAACCAGTGGCCCCTGCCCGATTTTCTCAAATTTGGCCTCATCCCCCGGCCTGAAAGCACGATTGCGCGGATCAAAGACCACCTTGTTATCGTGGGTTATGGACTGAATGGCAGAAATGTTTCCAGGGCCGCCCGTTATGCAGGCATTCCGTATGCCATTATCGATATCAACCCCGATACGGTAAGAAATGAAAGGAACAAGGGCGAGATCATTCATTATGGCGATGCCGGGGAAGAGGAGATCCTGTCACATGCAAATGTTGAAGAAGCTACGATCCTGGTCAGCACTTTGCCCATGGCGGGCGACAATAAGCGCATTATCAGGGCTGCAAGAAAATTGAATCCACACATCCACATCATCATCCGGACCCGCTTTTTACGAGATATGAAGGACCTTTTCGACCTTGGTGCCGACGAGGTCATACCCGAAGAGTTCGAAACCTCGGTAGAGATCTTTACCCGTGTACTCACCAAATACCTGGTACCCCACGAAGAAATTGAAAAGCTGGTGGCCGAAGTCAGATCGGATGGCTACCAGATGTTCAGGTCACTGTCAACATCTGATATGCAAACACCCCACCTTGCGGTAAACGTGCCACAGGTCGAGATCCAGAGTGTACACGTAGGCCATAACTCCTATGCCATGGGCAAAACCCTGGGCGATTTGAACATCAGTAAAGTTGATGGGCTCACACTGCTCGCCATCAGCAGGGGGAACGAAGTTTTTTCGAAACCAGACAGGGAATTGGTGCTCCATGAAAACGACATCCTGTTTTTCCTGGGACATTTCAGCAAACTGAAACAGATCCTGGAAATATTCAGGGAAGATGGGAAAGAAAGTTCCCTTAAATAATTAAATCAATCTAATTGTAAGCCAGCCTGGTCTGTTCATCAGCCATGGCAGGCTTTAACAAGGGTTCCCAGTGATCTTCATCCCAGGTATGAAGATTTGTATGTGTCAGGTAGTATTTCTGTGGAATAGGGTGTGTGCCCGCTACCACCTTTAGACCATACTTATCTTCAATAAAATCAATAAAGTGCTCAATGTAGGGACAAGGTGGATATCCTACAATAAAACCGGTAGCCAGGTGAATGACCTCTGCACCGTTCCTGATCATCTCTTCAGGAACATATTCAATATTTCCGCCCGGACAACCTCCGCAGCTTGTATACCCGACCACTTCCACCTTCTCGTCCTTGCCGTAAATGCTGAATGCCCCTTCCCTGTTCTTCAGTGCCCTGAAGCACTTTCCGCCGGCACAGCTCCTGTAGCGGTCGCAGATAATGATACCAATTTTTTTTGATTCCATAGCCTTCGTTAAATTTATCTTTAATATTCTATACCCGGACGGGCTTCGATCCCGTTATGGTAGTAATGCTTGATCTCATCCATATTGGTCACAAGGTCTGAAAGATCGATCAGGCTTTGTGGGGCATACCTGCCTGTGAGCACTAGCTCCACGTGCTCCGGCCGCTTCTTGATCATCATTGCAACTTCCGATATGTCAACAAGCTCATAATACAGTGCAATATTGATCTCATCAAGCACCACCATGTCGTAAGCTCCCTCCATGACAATCTTTTCTACCTCATCGAATCCTCTCCTGGCAGCCATCCTGTCGGCCTCTTCAGGTTCATTTTTTATGAAGCAATCCCTACCGTATTGTTTTATGACAATTTGCCCTTCAAATTTTTCCAGGGCAGAGAGTTCATTGTAATGCCTGCCTTTAATAAATTGTGCGATAAATACTTTCATCCCGGCACCTGCAGCCCTGATAGCAAGACCAATGGCTGCAGTTGTTTTTCCTTTGCCATTGCCGGTGTAGAGGTGAACATTACCTTTCATCGCCTCAATTAGTTTTCATGATTCAGCATTATTTTCGCCGCTGCAGCCTCAGCTGCCTTGATCAATGGATATCCTGCCGGAGAGGCCGTCAACAGTGGGTGCGTACCTATCTGTGCTGTGAGCAAAGAGTTTATGGTCATTTTATTCTCAATAATGATACCAATGGTGTTGGTCAGTTCACCGATCGATAAACCACCTGCCACCTCTCCCCCGAGGATCACTCCTGATTCTTTACCAACTATAAGTTTTACAAACTGCTTATGGGTATCATCAAATCCACCGGGATGCCTATCGATACCTTCAAATTCCCCTGAAACAATATCGAAGCCTTCCATGTTTGCTACATTCTCGGTAAGACCTGCAACCCCAAACCCATGATCCCCAAGGGCAGTGGAAAAGATCGATAGCGTTCCACTAAAGGTTTTGATAGCAGATAGTTTATAGAGGTTCATCCCGGCTATCCTGGCTTCTGCACAGGCAGTTGAAGCTAACATAACCGGGGTGGGTTTCCGGGTGAAGAAATCGCGTTTCTCAGCACAGTCTCCAACAGCAAAAATATCGGGGTCTTCTGTACGCATGTATTCATCAACTTTAATAAAACCCAGGTCACTGATGGCAAGGCCGGCCATTTCTGCTAGCTCCACGTTGGGTTTATATCCCATTGAAAGAACCACCGCATCTGCTTCCAGGATCTCACCATTTTCAAGTTCCACAGACTCTACACTTCCATTTCCCAAAAGTTTGCTCACACCTACTCCGGTGATAAGCTTCACACCTCTCGCGGATAAAATGTCTTCGGCGCGCTTTGAAATATCGCGATCGAATGCAAGGCCAAGTATGTTAGGCAGTTTTTCTACAAGCGTAACATCTTTTCCTGCTTTGTGTAATTCATCCGATATCTCCACACCAATGAAACCAGCGCCGATAGTAACGATCTTCTCTGCATCTTTAATTTTTTCCTGCATCTCATCCAGGTAGACCTTGTTTTTGGGAACTGTAAACACATTGTCGAGGTCACATCCTTTTAACCATTTCGGGCAGGAAGGCAGAGACCCCGTACCAATGACCAATTTATCGTAGGCATAGAGATCCCCTGATTCCAACTCCACTATCTTATCCTGCCTGTTGATCTTCTTTACTTTTTCGTGGACAGTCTTCACTCCTAGCATATCAAACATCTTTTCTGCCGGAAGAATATCGTTTTCAGATGTTCCAACCGTACCAAAGATATATGGAATACCGCATGGTATAAGCGTTTTGGGCATCATTGTAACCACAGTTACAGTTTTGTCCTTATACAATCTTTTTGCTGTGGTAGCTGCAACAAGTCCCGCTGCACTGCTGCCGATTACTAAAATATCTGTTGTATTCATCTTTTTGGATTAAATTGATTTAATTTACTTTTTATATAGTGATCATATGCTTCCTTGATATTAAGGCCTTCGGCACCCGTAAAGACTGTGATTCCGGCTCTCTGCAGGATATTGGCTGCATTCTCTCCCGGGCCGTTCCCGGTGATCAGGATGTCGGCCTGCATCTCGAAAAGCTTCTTTGCTGTTCCGGGGCCGGCACCATGTGATTGTTCCGAATTGGCTTTGTTGTCATGCGCTTTGAGTTCATCTGCGGTATCATCATAAACGATCAAATACCTTGCCCTGCCAAATCGTGCATCGATCATAGCATCCCAATCTGTACCCTTTGCAGTAAATCCTATTTTCATGATTAATCCTGTTTTATTTGTGACATTAATGACTTCCAGCTATCCGTGATCCGCTCGGTAAGAAGGCCATCAGCAATTTCCAATACGGTCTTCCCCTGTGTGATCGCATCGTGAAACTTCCTGGTATAGGGAAGTTCACCAAGCTGCGTGATATTATGAGCATCAAGGTATGTCCTGATCTCGTTTAGCAGACCGGGGTTAAGGTCTGACTTGTTAATAATGCAGGCTGATGGCAGATTAAATTTTTCGATCAGGCTGACTACCCTTTTCAGGTCACTGAACCCGGTCTGGCTTGGCTCAGTTACGAGGACAACGTAAGAAGCGCCTGAAAGAGAAGAGATCACGGGGCATCCAATACCCGGGGAGCCGTCAACCAGCAAGATCCCCTGTCCATTCTTCTCAGCATATTTTTTCGCTATTTCCTTAACTACCGATACCAGTTTACCGGAGTTTGAAGCCCCGGGTGCCAGCCGTGCATGCACCAGCATCGTGCCCAGGCGTGTTTTCGAACAATAATAGGCTCCGGACAGGGCAGCATTCATTTCGATGGAGGATTCAGGGCAAAGATGGGAACAAAGGCCGCATCCTTCGCAGGCAAGCGGATCCACGATATATTGCCCTTCCCGGAAATCGATCGCATTAAAACGGCATTCTTTCATGCATATGCCACACGATGAACAGCTAAGCTGATCGATAACAGCTTTTTCTCCACTGTAAAAGTCAATCCCGTTCTCATGCCTTGCATCCATCAGGAGGTGCATATCTGCCGCATCCACATCACAGTCGGCCAGCACAGCCTCACTTCCGGCCAATACCGCAAAACATGCTGCAAGTGATGTTTTACCCGTGCCACCCTTACCCGATATGATCACGATCTCGTTCAATTTCCCTTGTTGATTTGATTGAAAATATGTAGTCTCTTATTTTTATGAACTCGGTTCTGATGTCAACCAGATCCCGGATCAGCAATCGCCCACTGGCGTAATATTCTGCTGCTTTCCGGCTATGAGGTATTTTTGCGATCATAGGGATCCCTTCCGATGTGCAGTAATCTTCGATCAATGTTTCGTGCCCTTCAGCCCTGTTCACAACCACAACCATGTCACGATCCAGTATTCGCATGGTATCTACCATGATCTTCAGGTCATTCAGGCCAAAAGGATTTGATTCGGCCACCAGCAAGACCAGGTCTGCATTTCGTGTAACCTCAATAACCGGGCAGGAAGTGCCCGGAGGGCTGTCGATCACAATGATCTTATCTCTAAAGTTTTTACCATTCAGTACCTTATTCGCCCGGGCAATTAGCGGTACAGCCTGCTCCTCTCCAATATCGAGCCTCCCTTCCAGAAGCGTTAAGCGTTCCAGAATCCCTTTTCGCAAAAGGCCAATCCTCCTGGGAAGCATAGGGAGCGCTGATTCGGGACAAAGCATGGAGCAGGCATGGCAGCTGTGGCAGAGTTCCGGGAAAACCATGATCTCATCCAGCAGTTTTATCACTGCGTTAAAATTGCATACTTCCTGGCATTTACCACAGGAAGTGCACCGTACGGGATCCCATTCCGGAACCATCCTGTATACGGGCTCTTCCTGAAATCCGGTATTGAAAAAGATTGCAGAATCCGGTTCTTCCACATCAAGATCTGCAAGGACAACATCGGTACTTCCAGCCAGCAGTGCACACAGGTTGGTCGACAGGCTTGTTTTTCCTGCTCCACCTTTACCGCTGGCTATGGCAATCTTCATATCCTTATATGGTGATCAAAATGAAACATCAATGGTCGCAAAGGTTATCCCCCGGATCCAGCTTACCCTCGAGGTAGCTTTTGACAAGGTCTTCGGGCTTTCCTTCACTGATGCCAATGATCACCTCAATACCATTTTGACTGAATAATTGCCTGGCTTTCTGGCCCATGCCCCCGGCAATGATCACATCCACTCCCGCATTTGCCAGGAAACGGGGATACACGCCGGGATGATGATCCGGTGGATCAATATATTCGATGTGATGTATCGTATTGCCTTCAGCTTCAACGATGGCAAAACTTTCGCAATGGCCAAAATGAGCGGTCAGGCTTCGGCCATGAGTTGGAATAGCAATTTTCATAGGCTACTGCTGCTTTTTGATCTTTGTTAACCGTTCTTCCAGTGCAGATAAATGCTTTTTTGTGGCTTCGATCTCGTCACGGATACTATCAACAGTATTCTTATTTTCATCACGCCCTGCGCTACCACCACCTCTGCCAAACCTGAAACCAAAGCCAAATCTACCGGCACGGCCCCTTCCGCGGCCCCTGCCCCGTCCATATCCCTCCTGCGACATATCGCCGGCATTTCCTGTACACAATCCATTTTTACGTCCTGTCATGGCACCTTCGCCGTTCGGACCTGTCCTGTCAAACCTTGGCATATTAACCTCCTTTTTTTATTTGATTTACATTCTGCAGCATTTCCCATGCCCAAAGCCCCCTGCCAGGTTCAACAGATTGGTTGAATGGCAATGGGGGCATTCCTTAACCTCTTTGCGGATCGTAGTTTTGAACATTTGCCCACAATCCTGACAGCGGATGATATTGTTCCTGAAGTGAACATTTCCTCCGTCGATAGAAAGCACTCTCCCTTCAATGATAAAATCAGCTACTTTCTTCCTCGATTTTTCGATCAGGCGGGTAAAGGTCGATCTTGAAATTCCCATCTCCTCTGCCCCTTCAGCATGTGAAAGGCCTATATAATCTGCCAATCTGAAGGCTTCAAACTCATCCAGCGTCAGAATTACATTGATCAACTCGTGAACAGGAACCCCGATAGGTTTAAACTCCGAAAATAATGGGGGCGTATGAACGATCCGGTCTTTCTCCGTCCTGGGCATGGTTTAATAATTTCTTGCAAATATAATGAACATATGTTCATAATGCAAGAAAACGAAAAAAAAATTGCAGGTCATGGATATTTCAGGCAGGATCAGCTAGCATTGCAGGTGAAGGAGCGGGATACTGACTCGGTTTGAAACGAGGAGCCGCCCGGAGTGGCTATGACCTTCCAATGATAGGTTTTTCCGGTCTCAAGCCCCGCCGCTTCATACGTAAACTCAATACTGGGATCAATTGGAGCGCTTACCTCTTCTTTCTTGCAACAGTTACAAAATAGAAAACATGCGGCTAACAACGCAAGCATCCGGTTTTTTGTATTAATTACAAGCAAGAGAAAAGGTATAAGAAGGCCTGTATAATGAATTGTCCGGTATAGCGGTTTTCCGGCAATGGCATCAGTAGATGCCCGATACACCATTGCACCTTTTTCATCGGATACCATTACTTCGTAGCTGCTGCCCGGCAATCCTTTCCACTTTAAGACAACAGAATCATCCTGTATATCGGCACCCTGAGCCGGGTATAGCAATTCCAATCGTGAGAAAAGGGGCGGAATGGCATATGAAGCGGTATCACCCATCAGGTATTCATCCAGATTGAGGGGCAGATATTCTTGAAAATTATGGTAATAAAACAGGTAGACAATTCCATTCATGGGATCAAATATGATGGAATATTGCGTTGGATACTTTCCTTCCTGGTGAGTAGCCGAGAGAATGGTAACGATAAGTTCGGGCGTAGGTAATATGCATGAATCCAGCATTTCAGAGGACAGCTCATATCTCCAGCAAGGATATCCCCCGAGTTCAGGATTTGATATGCGGAAATTGGTCAGTACCTGGAAGGAATGGTCATTGTGATGGAGATGATCACCATCTACGATGACCGAACACCCTTCCGTACCTCCAACAAGGTATTGGCCCCGGTACTGGTCATCACAATAGTAGTCGCCGCATACTCCGTTCACTTCCGTAATAGTGCTGCACTCCTCCATCACTTTCTGCATCAGGGGAATGGAGAGTTTCTCCTTATTTGCTTCTGAAAAGGGCATATCCTGCCGGGGATTGGCGGTACCATCCCAGAATATTCCACTGTCATTCATCCCGGCCTGTGGAAAGCCGCCGGCAAATCCGAATTTGACCCAGCCATGATGCTCCTCCGCGGAAGGATAAAACCACATCCTGGTATCCGCATCCCTCCAATCCTCATTACTTCCCCCAAATACACGGCCATCGCGGCAGATGTAGAATACTGTACAGGCATCGCTCCTTTTAGCGGGATACAGCAGAAGTAACAATAATGCAAAGCTGAACCACTTCATCCCAATTACAAAGTATCAAAAATAAGTGATCGAAGCAGGATTAAAAAGAGCCAGACTGCAAATGCTGGATATTGGTTAACAGGTAACAGGCATCAGGCTTCCCTTGTCAGTTCAAGGACCGTGATCTCAGGAAGTATACCTATGCGACCGGGATATCCGATCATGCCGAGTCCGCGGTTCACGTAGATGTACTGAGGGGTATCAGCGGCAGGATTCTCATACAGACCGGCCCATTGCTTATACATATACTGTGCAGGGCTCCACCTGAAGTTTTTCAGTTCTACGCCGAACTGGAACCCGTGCGTATGGCCGGACAGTGTCAGGTTTATGTCAGGGTGCTTTTGGCTGACAACCCGTTCCCAGTGGGTCGGGTCATGTGATAAGAGGATCTTGAACAGGCTGTTCCCGGTACCTTTCATGGATAGGTCGAGGTCGCCGTAGCTTGGAAAACGCTCATATGCACTCCAGTTTTCCACACCGATGACAGCCAGAGGTATATCATTCAGTTGCAGTACCCTGTTTTCGTTCCTGAGCAGATGCCAGCCCATTTCCCGGTAAAGCCTCACGAGGTCGGTCAGGTTATTCTCTTTCTGCCGGGGGTCATCCCATTTCACATAATCCCCGTAATCATGGTTGCCCAGCACAGCGTAAACACCGTACCTTGCCCTGATGCGCTTAAGTTGATCCTTATACCTGTAGGCTTCACCTGTCTGGAAATTCACGAGGTCGCCGGTGAAAAAGACGAGATCAGCCTCCTCATCATTGATCAGGTCCACAGCTTCTTCCAGTGCTGCGGAATTTGTCCAGCTGCCCAGATGAAGGTCGGATATTTGCAGGATCCTGACCCCTTCCAGTTCCATGGGAAGAACAGGATACCTCAATTTTACTCTCCTGATCCTGAAATCATACGCCCAGCGAACGGCTCCGATGACCATTCCACTCAGAACCAGACCTCCGCCAAGCAAGCCAAGTTTCTGGAGGAAGTTGGCCCGTGTGATCTGCCTGCCTTTGTCCGGACAGGGCGTTTTCCTTTTTTTATGATATGCAAAGCGTATCGTATGCCGGGCGATCTTGACCAGGTCAGCCAGCAGGAAGAAGATCACCACCATCAACTTGGTACTGTAGATGGTAAAAACGATCCCACCGATGTATGTCGTCAGCCGAGGATTCGATAAAAACACATTTACGAAAAGAGAAGTGATCCCGATAGTAGCCATGGTCAAAAAAGGCAACCAGTACAGGACAGCGAATATATATCCCAGAACAATGTTCCACTTCCGTGTCCATTTCCTGATCGAATTCCACAGGTAGACGTCAAGCAATAACCCGATCACATAAATGGGAAAATGATTTAGTTCCTTCGGAAAAGCAATGTTTACAACGATATAGCCCGATAAGATCAGCAATACCAGTGCAATTATTAAAACTATTTTCCTCTTCGCCATGTCCAATTGAGCGGCAAAGATCGTATTTTATTTATTAAGAGATTGTTAATTTATATTAATTGGATAATAGATACTGGATGCTGGATGTTCGTTACTCGTTACTCGTTACTGGTTACTCGTTACTGCATACTGCTTACTGCTTACTGCTTATTGCATCCAGAAGCTGTTGTCCGATCGGAATACCTGGGTAGCGTTCGATCATTTCTTCAGCAATGGAACGAACCTTATCATACTCGCCTTTTCTGTAATAATAATCAGCCAGTATGTAGAGGAAATCCAGGTTGCCGGGTTCCAGTTGCAGGGCTTTATTCATGCTATTGACGAAATCATCATCACGGCCATAATGCTGGTATAGCTGGGCAAGGTTATACCATATCCTGGCATAATCGGGTATAAGTTCCGATGCTCTTTCAAGGGCCTCCAGTGCACCTTCATAATCCCCTCTCTCGGCCAGAAGCAGGCCCAGCGAGTAATATGCTTCATGATATTCCGGGAATTCTGCTATCATGTGATTGAGCATTTCTTCTGCTTTATCGTTCTTACCCTGCTGATTATAAGTTACAGCGAGGTTGGCCATGGAGGGAATGAATTCGTTATCGATACTGATGGCAGAAAGGAAACTCTGTTCCGCCCGTTCATAATTTCCGAGGTTCTGGTACACCACGCCCAGGTTGTGCCGGCTGGCTGCAAATTCACCGGTATATTCCATGGCTTCGCGGTATTCGTCCAGCGATTCGAAAAATTCCCTCAGCAACGAAGAGTCCATGGAGGTTACCGGGATACTGCTCATACGGAATGCAGCCTGCATGCGAACGGCTTTTACAGGGTCGTTGAGCATCGGGCTGATCAGTGCGATCATTTCTTCCTGTGAAGATGGCAAATAACTCTGCAAGGCCTGGTACCTGATCAGTGAAAGCGGATCTTCCAGAGACCGGATAACCGCTTGCCTTCCTGCGCTGTCGGCGAAACGTTCCAGTTCATATATTGCCGTAGCCCGCACAACTGGCGGAAACAGTTCATCATGAGCCAATTTGATCAGGCCGGGAATCGCTTTCCCATCATTTTTCCTGGCAGCAGCAAAGACAGTCCCGAAATGAGGCCTTCGGCTCAGCCCGTACCATTTATCTATATATGACGCTGCCCATTCCGGTGTATTTTCACTATGGCAATAATTGCATGCATTCGGGCTAGCTGTTTCGACAGTGAGGTCAGGCCTGGGGACCCTGAAGCTGTGGTCACGCCTGAAGTCAACGCCCATATAATACCTTCCGGTCATATGGCAGTTGATACACAGGGCCCCGCTTCCGACTTCCCACGTCTTTCCGTCTGCCACAACAGGCCGGCCACTCTCCCCTTTCAAGCGGTGAAAGTGGTGTTCGTAACGGTCATACACATCCGCGCGATGACACTGCAGGCAAAGTTCATTGGATGTAACAGCTTCGTGCTGGAGCTTGAGACTATGCACATCGTGGCAGTCGTTGCATTTTACATCTGTCATATACATCTTGCTGTGTATAAAAGAAGCATAGACATAATCTTCTTCCAGGATCTGCCCATCAGGGAAATAATACGGCTCTACAAGAAGCGTCGGGGCCATATAATCCAGGAGGTTGGCATAATAGCCCGGGAAATCACCAAATACGGTTCTTCGGGCATGGCAACGCGCACAGCGGTCGACATAGGTTTCGTTATCAAGTTCACGTGTTTGCACGAGCAGACCCATGCTTTCATCAGCCAGGCGTGCCATCTCGGGCAGCTTGGACCATTTGATATGTTCTGATCCTGCACCATGACATGCTTCGCAGTGCACATTGATATCCTTCCAGGAGGTATTGAAGGTATCCGCCACAAAGTCATATCCTTTTTGCAGATGGGTGGAATGGCAGTCGGCGCACATACCGTTCCAGTTCTGGGCCTGGTTGGTCCAATACAGCCAGTTATGGTGATCAAGGTCTATATCGCTGTATACCGTATCAGCCATATGATACCATTCCCCTTTCTCAGTATCCCAGGTCAGCGGCAGGCATTGCAACCTTCCCCCTTCGAAGGGCACCAGGTATTGTTGTAACGGCCGGTACCCGAATGTGTAGGTGATCTCAAATTCGGCCATTTCTCCATCAGGTCCCTGTGTCCATACCAAAAAGCGATCATCTCTCCTGTAAAAACGATGTTCCTCTCCCTGCGAAAACAGCGTGGCATCATTGAAATCGCCCAACACGCTTTCATCCGTGGCATGCGCCATGGCCAGGTCATGGTCGGAACCTTTCCAGAGGTCATATTCTATCCGGTGGCATTCTGTGCAGGATTCGCCACCGGTATAATACGGCTGGCCGTATATTTGCTTCGGCCCTTGCAGGGCAGGCAGGTGATGGATAAGCAGGTAGACTGGAAAAGCAAGCACGATCAGGATGGCAGAGAACAATGCCAGTCTGCTCCATGTCCCTTCACTTCTCATATGTACCTTTTCTGTCATGCGTATACTAATTGTGAGCGGCTGAATGAATTCCTCTGTATCGTTTTGTCCAGGTCTACCTTGAGCATCCCCCCTTCTATGATCAGCCTGTACATGTCGAGCGCCCGCGGTGCCGGAGGGCTGTTCACATCCCCGCCGGGAGTGAAGGAAGAGGCATGACAGGGGCATTCAAATTCCCTTTTGTCATCATTCCAGGTGATGGCACAGCCGAGGTGAGTGCATTTGAGGCTCAATGCCAGCAGACCACCATCGTCCATCCTGACAAGATAAAGCTTATCACTCCTGAAGGCCGTTACAGATCCGTTGGGAAAGTCTTCCAGTTTTCCCAGTACTTTTAATGCAGGTTTCCTGAAAGAGGAGGCCTTCCTTCCGCCCGAAGTGAGGAAAGCTATGATCACGCCTGCCACCTCGAGCAGGGAGACCGTTATGATCACGGTCCACAGGGTCTTCATGAACGTCCTCCTGTTCACCTCACTGTCTTTTTGTTTATGTTGTTCCAGCTCTTCAGCCATAATGATCATTTAAAAACTCCATACCAGCGCCATGGCAGGCCCCCGGAACAATATACCGGTAAACATCAGCACAAGGTATGCCACCACCAGGTAGGTAAATATCCATAACTGCATCTCCGTTCTATTCGCTTCGTATCTTCTTTTTACGATAAGGGACATACCTGTCAGCACAAGGGCCCATATCAGCAGGGGGATGATGCCGTTGGATATGATCTCCGGCCATCCGGGCAACCATGCCTGGAAGTCGATCAAATATTCGCCAGCCAGGATCCCGACAACTGTCAGGATAAATGATATCAGCGCTGCCAGGTATGTTATTTTAAGGCCCTTTGAAGAATAAAACCAGACCCCGGGGTTCCTGTTTCCCGGCTTCATATAAGGGAAACTGAACAACCAGGCACCTGTCAGGAGCGGGATCACAAAGACGGCCATTGTCGGATGAAAATGCAACAGGAGCTCCTGTATGCCCGCAAAGTACCATGGTGCTTTCACCGGGTTGGGGCTGAAGGAAGGATCGGCACGTTCCATCAGGGGCGCCTGCACAAAAACGCTCAGCAGTAAAACAAAAGCCAGCAGGGCCAGCCCGACAGCTGTTTCCCGCCTCAAAAGATGCGGGATAGCCGGAATCATCTTATTTCCATGGCCTTCCTTTTCCAGCGGGACGATCACGCCACCTGCCTTCCTGACCTTCCAGAAATGATAAACAAGCAGTCCTGCCAGAAGGAGTGGAAGCAACCCGGTATGCAGGTTATAGAATATCAGCAATGTAGGGGCACTCACCTCTTCCCCTCCCCTGACAGCCATTTTCAACCACTCGCCAGCAATAGGCACGTAATCCAGCATGTTGGTGCTCACCGTAACTGCCCAGTAGGATAGCTGATCCCAGGGCAGCAGATAGCCCGTAAAGTTCAGTAACACGGTGATCAAGAGCAGGAAGATACCAATGATCCAGTTAAAACGTCTTGGTGGATAATAAGCCTGGGTAAAGAATACCCTGAGCAGGTGCAGGAATACAACAACCACGATCAGCATACCGCTCCAGTGGTGAAGATTCCTCACCAGCCGGCCAAATACCACTTCGTCCCGAATAAACAATATCGAGTCGTATGCACCCACAGGAGTAGGCTCATATACGAATCGCAGCAATATTCCGGTAACCGCCTGTAAGATGAACAGCAACAAAGCCATGCCCCCCAGTCCGAAAGTGCGGCGAAATACCACCGAAGATGCCCTGACCTTTTCAGGATGGATCAACAGGATAAGGGTATGCCAGAAGGATCTCTTTTGCTTCATACAGCTGTTTCCTTAATCGCTTATGGGCTTTTAACAGAGATGTAAAGGTAAAAATTTCGGCCTGCGGGTTTTCTTGGATTGATTATAAATAAATGCATGATCCTTGAATAATAGTGCACATATTTACTAACTTCGCATAAATAGCACAGACAATAAAAACGATTAACCAAATATTTAAGCAAGATGAAAAACCTTAAAATCATTCTCAGCATCCTGGCGATCGGCCTATTCAGCAGCCAGGCAAGTGCGCAAAAGATCAAAGTGGTAACCGGCGACCTGAGCAGTTTTGCAGGCCTGACGGAAATAAATGTGGAGTACAATTACGATGATATGGGTGTAGGCAAGTTCAAAACAGAGGAAGCCTATATCGAAAAGAAGAAAAACGAATACAATGAAGATGAACCCGGCAAGGGCGACCGGTGGGAAGAAGAATGGCATGCCGACAAGGAAAATACATACCAGATGAAGTTTGAACAATTGTTCAACCTTGTGATGATCAGTGAAGAAACTGGCATGGAAGTCGGTTTTTTCCCGAGTTCGGACTATACGCTTATCGTGAAGACGACCTTCCTGGAGCCGGGATTTAACATAGGGATATCACGAAAAGATGCTTCCATCAATGTGGAGATCATGCTTGTCAAGACAGAGGAACCCGGGAATATCATTACCCAGGTAAATATGGAAAAAGTACCCGGAAGGGGCGCCATGGGCGGTGATTTCGACACCGAATACCGCATTGGTGAAGCTTATGCCAAGTGCGGGAAGGAACTTGCACAGTACATCTACAAGAAAGGGTTGAAATAGAAAATTTATTCAGGGATCGCTTTAATCGCCAACTTTGTTCACGATCAGGTTGGCCGAATTGATCTCGATGACTTCACCCCATGATGTAGACTTGAACCTGACCTCAATTTTATCGCCTGCAGCAAGATGCAATAGCCCTTGTGCTGTACCGCTCACGATATCACCAGTTGCTTGCAGCTTAGTCCAATATTGTACTCTCGTTTCACGCAGTTCAACTTCGGTTCTTTTAAACACACTCACTTTTACCTGGTTGTTGTTGGTCCCACTGAAAGAGGCTGTTAGTTCGACCTTATAGAGCCCATCCTCCCCGATGATGAGGCAGTCACCATCAGTTGTGAGGTTGGATGTAACATCCCCGAAAAACTCACCATCCTCAGCACTGATCCAGCCATAGGTCAAAGAGGGATTATTCAGGATAATAGTTGTTCCAGCACCCAGGTCGTTCAATTCGTATAACTCACCGGCCTGGAAAAATCCTTGCATAAAATTGTTAGTGGTGTAGTTATTATCGCCCAGCATCTGTGTCCATTTCCCGCCATCACTTTCAGACCAATAATAGAATCCTTTGGGGATATCCGGGTCGCTGTCATTTGTATTGAATACAATTAAGCCTTCCGCGGGGCTGGCTATCACTGGGGTTGGTTCGTTGGAAAGCGATGTAATGCTTACCCT
>JAZBOU010000100.1:0-15187 GCA_036351275.1 Bacteroidales bacterium | reverse complement strand
TGCCTCTTCGGCTATGCGCCAGTAGTAGTTCACCATCCATTGGTCGTCGCGCTGCATAAAGTCGACCTTAAGGCCTGCAATACCCCATTCCTCAAACAGGGGCATGACCTCTTCCAGCTGATCGTCGAGGGTTTTCCACACCACCCACAGGATGATGCCAACGCCTTTTTCTTCACCATAGGCGAGCAATTCCTGCATATCAATATCGGGGTTGATGGCCATCAGGTCGCCCAGTTCGTACCATCCCTCGTCGAGGATGATGTACTCGATGCCGTATTCAGCGGCAAAATCGATGTAATACTTGTACGTTTCCGTGTTTATCCCTGCTTCAAAATCTACCCCGTAAATATTATTGTAATTCCACCAGTCCCAGGCTACTTTTCCCGGTTTTATCCAGGACGGATCTTCAATTTTACATGGTTCCGACAACAGGTAGACCATCTGGTTGGTGATCAGGTCGCCGTCATGTTCAGCAATGGCGATCACCCGCCAGGGGAAGGTCCTTTCACCATGTGTTTTTGCAATATGATCAGCACGGTTCAAGGGCCGCACATCACGGTCGGAGGTCTGTTCTTCATCCACGACCACCCTGGGGAATTTCCCTTTGAGGGAGTATGCTTCGCTGTCGCCCCTGAGATACATTCCCGGGTAATCCCGGAGGTCAGCCTCGCTGATCACGAGTTTGATGCCATCCACATCGACCAGGGCAGGTGTTGAGCAGAAACGGTCATATGTGATGGCTGACAGGGTCTCCTGCAGGTACTCCCTCTCCTGGTGGGAGAACAGGCTTTCCTCTT
This sequence comes from Bacteroidales bacterium, assembly GCA_036351275.1. Lineage (GTDB taxonomy): Bacteria > Bacteroidota > Bacteroidia > Bacteroidales > B18-G4 > B18-G4. The sequence goes on along the minus strand of JAZBOU010000100.1, from coordinate 14,390 downwards.
CCGGGAACCACACTGTATGATCAGCTGAAAAAATAAAGTTTGCTTCCTCCGACACAACGATGATCTCTTCTTTGATCCTGCTTTCCCATCGATAAGCCACCCCATTGTTAAACACCCTGAAGGTGACCGAGGAATGATTTTTAAATTCCAGTTCCATCTCATTGTACTCTTCCCTGATCCCGGCGGATTTTTGCTTTACGATGGGTGTCAGCATCCTGTCGACTGATGTTTGTTTAACATTTTTCACCTTTGCATTTATTCCAAATACCCCATTCTTTTCAGTATGCAGTGAAATACTCGAAGGACTGATCAATTCAGTATCCAGATAAAATACAGCATAGGATAATTCCTTTGCTGCATTTATCTTCACCCTGATCTTCCCGTCAGGGGATCTCACCTCATATTTCATGGCAAAGGAAGCAGTGGTATTTAAGGCGAATATTACCGAAAAAAGAATCAGTTTCTTCATAGTTCTAGTTGTTATCCAGGGCTTCGAAAGGGAATGTTTCGGATGGTATGTGTGCAGCTTTCATCAGCGAATCAAGCAAAAGGACTATTTCGGGGTTTTCTGATGCCAGGTCGTTGCTTTCATCGATATCGTTCTCCAGGTCATACAGTTCAATGGCAGCATCAGGATCTTTGAACAGGTTCTTGCGCACCCCTTTCCAATTGCCATACCGGATGGCCTGTTGTCCGCCATAAGCCGGGAATTCCCAGTAGAGGTATTTGTGTTCTGATGCATTTTCGCCAAGCAATACCGGGAGCAGGCTAATGCCATCTACATCGTATTTATCTTCGATGCCTGCAACATCGGCAAAAGTCGGAAAGAGGTCGGGGAAATAGGAAATATGATCTGTGATGGTATCAGGTGTAATTTCCCCTGGCCAGCGTGCGATAAAGGGTACCCTTATACCGCCTTCGTACACACTTCCTTTAAATCCACGAAAAGGGCCGGCGCTGTTGAAGAATTCCGAATCAGCCCCTCCTACCCTTGCGTAAGTGGGTCCGTTGTCGCTGGCGAAGATCACCAGGGTGTTCCCGTCAATCCCTTCTTGTTCTAGCCTGTGCATGATCCAACCCACGGCTTCATCCATGTGGGTGACCATGGCGGCATAGCCTGCATGAGGGTATGGATGTTCCAGGTAATATGGATGATGCTCGTATGGTGTTTCAGGGATACTGTCTTTATATTTCTCCAGGCTTTCTTCCGGCACCTGTATAGAAACATGGGGGATGATGAACGGCAGGTAGAGAAAAAAGTTTGTGTCCCGGTTAGCGGTTATGAAATTGAGGGCTTCGCGTGTGAACAGGTCCTGAGAATACTGTTCCCCGTAGAGGGTGCGGTCATTCCCTTCTAGCATGACCTTTTCATCATTCCTCCAGAGGTAACGCGGGTAGTGGTTGTGTGCATGGCGCTGGCAATTGTATCCGAAAAAGAGGTCGAAACCCTGCTTGTTCGGATCGCCTTCCGAGCCCGGAAAGCCCAGTCCCCATTTCCCGATGGCGGCGGTCACATAGCCATTCTCCTTTAGCACCTCTGCGATGGTCAGGGCTGAATCAGGAATGGGTGCCTGTCCCTCCGGTTTTATCTCCCTGTTATCGCGGATGTAAGTATGCCCGGTGTGGAGGCCGGTCATGAGCACCGAGCGCGAGGGGGCACAAACGGGCGAGCCCGCATAGTGCTGTGTGAAACGCATGCCTTCGGCAGCCAGCCGGTCGATATGGGGTGTTTGTATGATCTCCTGTCCGTAACATCCGAGCTCATTGTAGCCCAGGTCGTCGGCCAGGATAAAGATAATGTTCGGGGGATTTTTGCTTTCTTTTTCCTTTTCTGATCTACAGCCGGCCCAGAACACTGCAAGGCTCAGCAGGAGCAGTAATAAATTGGTTCTTTTCATCGTCCTGCATTATAGTTCACATCGCATTCGAGCCAATCTTCCAGTGCCTTAAGCACTTTCATTCGCTGGTCATCCGGGAGATTGTAGATCCGGGTGCGGTGGCTCCCTTCCGGTTTTACAACACGGAATGAATTGGTCTTACCGGTGATCTGCACGGCGGGTGCCGACCAGGGATCCCATTCGCCATAAATGAAGATCATATTCTCCCCATGGTGACGCACAAAGTTGTCGACCATCTCCATAGGTTCAGGATCATAAACGCAATCCATATCATCGGGACAAACAAAGTCGAGTGTCTGATATGGCAGTGCTTCTACACAACCCGGGAACTCACTGTGGTCATAGCCATACATCCCGATCTCTGTCATGGCCTGGTAAAAGAAAGGTTCTGTACTCTCGATCCCCTGTATGGCCATCCAGTCGATGCCGGCCACCTGGTCGAGGTGTTTGATCACCTCCTCCGGGCTCAGCGTGTCTGTCGGGATATCCTCACAGGGGTATGTCCCCCACTGCCAGAAGGCAAAAGAATACTCAAGCACTGTTAGCTCATAGCCGGCAGTGTCGCCAAGTTCGTAATCCAGGCCGGAAGCATCAACCGCTTTTTTAAATTCCGGAAAATACTTTTCTTTATTGCACAGCAACATTGCCTGGAAGTCGTGTATGCGCTGCCTGCAGGCTGAATCGCCCACCCAGTCGAGGAACTCGTAGCATCGCCTTTCCTCGGTGGAGAAGTTCAGCGGGCATACATAGCCTACCGTTGCATCTACATCATCGGGGAAAAAGGCCCGGTGGTACATGGCAGTCTGGCCTCCTTTGCTGATGCCTGTGCTCACCCATTTTCCGGTATAAAAAGGTTTAAACAATTCCACTACTTTGTGGTGATCGGTAGCCGCCTGCTCAACGGTGAGGTAGCTCCAGTCGACACCTTCCGGTCGGGAAGGCTCAAAATACCTGTGTTCCACCAGGATCTCGTTGGCATCAAGATAAAGATCGAGTTCATTCATATAAAGCGGATAGGCTCCATATCCCGCATTATAGCCTTCTGTTGTAAAGACCACCGGCGCCGATATGTCCTTATGCATGATAAATACCCGTTGAAGGAATGTGCCCATGTCCGGGTCATGGTGATCGATGGCCTGGGGGACATATACGAGGTATTTCTCTGCCCACGGGCCTTTGTTATCCAATTTCTCGAACTTCACCCCGAGTCCTGAGATATATTCGTAGAGGGGCGTGATGGTATCCTGGGTAAATGCCATAGCGGGCAATGCCAGGAAAATGAAAAACAATCGCAATCGATTAAGTGCATTCATAAGTTTGGTTTTATCTGAATATAAATCCGTCTTTCAACGGGTCGGCCGGGTCGAACCAAATTTCATTGCGCCCGGTAAAATATGAGGTTCCGCTAACCTCAGGCACAACTGCGCGGTAAGGGCCATATTTAAGCGTTTCCTGCACCTCCACATCCATGGTTGTACCCAATATGCTTTCTATTCTTATTCGCTCACCTGTTTTTAATTCCCACCTGGCATGGTGCAAGGCAGCCCTGGCACTGACTCCGGTCCCTGTCGCGGAGCGATCGACCTCACCATCGGCAAATATGCATACGTTCCGGCTATGGTTTGCCGGGTTCACGGCCTTGCCCGTAAAGATCGTCCCATACAGGAATCCCAGGTCTTCCTCATACGGATGACTGATCTCGAATTGTTCCATAACTGCATGTTTGATCCTGCGGCCTTTGTCGATGAGCTCATAATAATGCGTCCTGTCCAGTTCCAGTCCCAGTGGTTCTGCCTCGCAGAATACATAAAATGCACCGCCATAGGCCACATCAAAGCGGACTTTCCCGATTCCGGGGACTTCCACTACCTCATCGTTTAAATAGAGGAAGGAGGGCACATTCCGGAAGGAGGCCCGCTCGACCTTGTTCCCGTTACGGAATGCCCTGGCTGTGATCATTCCCGCCGGGGCATCGATATTCAGCAGGGGTTCATCCCCTTCCTTTTCGATCATTCCTGATTCAAGCGCATATTTGGCAAGGGCGATGATGGCATGCCCGCACATGGTGGAGTAGCCTTCGTTATGGAGAAAGAAGGTGCCAAAGTCGCTGCCTTTGTTAAGTGGTTCTGTAATTACGGCTCCGTACATATCGGCATGGCCACGGGGTTCGAACATGGTTCCCCGGCGGATATGATCAAGATGGTCACGGAAATACCGCCGCTTCTCCAAAATGCTGTTTCCCGGGATCTCAGGCAGGCCTCCGGTAAAGATCCGCAGGGGTTCGCCCCCGGTGTGCATTTCTACCGTGGTGATCTTATGCCATTCGTTATGTTTTCCCATATCAATCATTACCGGATCATTGGTTGATATGCATCTCTTTCAATTCAATGGTTTTGCGCAGCTTGATATCCTCCTCGGAGGTTCCGACGAGGATCTCATATTTTCCCGGCCGGATCGTGCGTGTTCCGTCTTCAGCGGTCACCTCGAATGCCTCATAGGGGAGCTGGATGGCGATGGTCTTTCTCTCCCCGGGGAAAAGCGTCACTTTCTTTTTCGCCTTCAGCCCCATATTATTGCCATCCGGATCCACCACCAACAGTTGCAGCGTTTCCGTTCCGGCCCGGCCGCCGACGTTGCTTGTCTCTACAGTAGCAGTCCAGCCGCTTTCATCACGGTTACGATTCATAAGCAGCTTTCCGATACCGATAATGGTATAGTTCATGCCATATCCTTTGGGAAAGCGGGTATCGAAATTCTGGTTTTCGTTCATGGCCCAGCGGAAAGGCAGTTTACCGTATGGGTACACCGCTCCCGTCAGTAATTCTGCAATTTCCCTGTTGCTGGATACTCCCGGGGGCCAGGCCTGGACGATGGCGGGTACGTTGAAGGCCCATCTTTCAATGTCGACGGCGCTGTCGGTGCGCAATATGGCAATGGTTCTCGGATTCACTTCGAGGATGGCTTCAATCAGTTCTGACTGGTGAGGAATGTTGTAATCCCTTACAATGGAGCCGTCAGCTTCGAATAATAAGGGTTGACCGATAAAAACCACTGCTACGTCAGCTCTCCCGGCTTTGTCAACAGCTTCCTTGAAAAGGAACTCCCGGATATATTCAAAACCAAATTTGAGCAAAGACGGGCCGCCTCTGGTATAATATTCGATCTGAAGGTTGTATGATTTTCCCTTTTCAATGTTGATCCATGTCGAGTCGATCCGCACGGGGCCATCCTCCCAGGCATCGATGAGCATTTTGCCATCGAGGTAAAGGCGGCAGCCGTCGTTATGGATCAACTTCACCTTGACCGGTCCGTGGGTGGGGATAAGGGTGGCATCCCAGCTGGCCGAAAATGCGGTTGAATCGATTTCCGGGAAGGGTTTATCCTGATCCCAGCGGAAGTCGATGAACTTGTCGGTGGTAAATTTAGCCGGTGAACCACCTGCTTTCAGGTTATTGTAATAACGGCCCGAGAAACCGTTCACGCCCTGTCCGATGAACACCATAGCCGAGTCGAGCGGCCTGACGTCATTCCGCATATCCACCCCCTTTGCCGAAAGTAAAAATATGCTGTCGCCGAGCCATTTAATTATTCCTTCATGGTGGGGGCCAATGAGGGCAATGGTATTGATCTCTCCAGAGGAAAGCGGCAGCAAGCCGCCGTCGTTTTTCAGCAGGACAGGGTCACGGTTTTCCTGTGTGTGCGACATCAATGATATGGAAATGCATAATATGGTGAGGACAGCAGCGATCGTATATTTCATAAGTCTTGTCGGTTCCCTTTACTTCACAAATGTTTACAAGGGTATAAAATTACTGAATTTGCATCAAACGCCGGCAGGTTCCTCACTGCGTTCGCAATGACAGTTGCTTTCTGATAGTCGCGTACTGGGCAACCAGCATTCCGAGCAGCATAAGACCGCAGCCTATCAGTCCCCTGGTTCCGAGTTGTTCACCGAGGATGAGCCAGCCGCCAATGGCTGCAAAGACGGCTTCCAGGCTGAGAATGATGGCAGCGTGGGCGGGTGGTGCTTTTTTCTGGGCGATCACCTGCAGGGTGTAGGCGATGCCAACGGAAAGGACGCCGCCATAGAGGATGGGTATGGTGGCCTGGAGGATGCCTTCAAGCGTATTGTGTTCCACGGCAAGCGCCACGCATGTGCTGAGCACAGCGCAGACAATATACTGCACCAGTGCGAGTTTAAGCGCATTCACCCTGGGCGACAGCACGCTGATGATCAGCACATGCACCGCCCAGAAAACAGCCCCGATCAGCACGAGGAAATCGCCCAGGCGCAGGGAAAAGCTTTCTGTTACACTGAGAAAATACAATCCGACCACTGCCAGCAAAGCTGCAATCCATACCGTATAGTGTGGAAATTGTCTCCTGAGCAAACCCAATATAGGGACAAACACCACGTAGAGTCCCGTGATGAAACCGGCGTTACCGGCCGTTGTGTAAACCAGTCCGACCTGCTGGAAGGTGGCGCCGGCGAAAACGGACAAACCCAAAATCAGGCCTCCCACAATTAATAACTTATTAGAAGCCTGATGCCTGGTCCGTGATGCCCGGTCCGCGGTGCGCGGTGCGTGTTGCGCGGAATTCTTCGCCAGCAGAATGAAAGGAAGAATAACAAGGGCTCCAAGAAAAAAACGAATCCCGTTGAAAATAAACGGCCCGACGTAATCCATGCCGACACGCTGGGCCACGAAGGCCAGGCCCCAGATCAATGAGGTCAGGAGGAGCAGGCTGTCTGAACGAAGAGTGGTAGGTAACCTCATTGTAAATTCGAAATTCCACCCTTTGAGTTCGCCTGGAATGATAAATATAAGAACTGTCATCCCGTGCGAGTCGAGGGGCCAAAGAAGGATCAAACATATAACATTTAACGCATTTATGCAACGCAGCTATTTGCAGAAGTGTAAATGTTTTGAATGGCAACTGTAAAAGCAAATTCATCGAAACATTAAACTTTAGCCAATAAGGATTGTTTTATACTATTACGACAATGTAATAAAAATGACCATGAACCCAAGAAAACTATCAATCATTGCCGGTGTCAGCTATCTCATCATCTTTTTCGCTGCCATATTTGCAAATTTCTTTGTTCTGTCAGCCATCTTCGAGGATCCCATGGAAACCATCCAACAGCAGCATACCATGGTCAGGTTTGGCATACTTGCATTCATCATAACCGTTGTTTTTGATGTTGTTGTGGCATGGGCGCTTTACGAATTGTACAAAAAACATCATCTTTCAGGACTGAGTACCCTGTTTCGCATGATGCACGCAGCCATAATGGGAGTTGCCATATTTGCACTTCCTCTTGCACTAACATCAACTACGGCGCAGGAAGTTCTCAGGCAGGCAAATATATTTAACATCACCTGGCTTATCGGGCTGTTCTTTTTCGGCATCCATCTCATCCTGCTGGGTAAAATAATCGGGAAGCCTAAGCTAATTGCGGTCTTCCTTGTCATTGCAGGAATTATGTATATGGTGGATACTACAGCGCATTTCCTGTTGGAGGATTATGATGCCTACGCTTCCATATTCCTGGCGCTGGTCGCAATTCCAAGTATCCTTGGGGAGATGGCATTCACGGTATGGCTTCTTGTAAAGGGTGGAAAATAAAGCATTTGCTCATGCATTCGAATAGAACCGGAAAAATAACAAGCCTGGCAGTATCCCCGACTTGCAGTATGAATAATTTATACCTATCTTTATGGGTCACGAAGCTTGCCATGGCGGAAACCATAATTCCTTTATCGTTTTCGCCTGTTCTTGATATAAGTGAGCACAAAAGCTATAAACTAAAAGAAAAAAAATATAACTAATAACTGATAATTATGGAAAACACTAAACATGGAAAACACCCCGTGATGCGCGGCGCAAACACGGGCTCAAGTGATTCGGTCATGAGCTGGTGGCCGGAAGCCCTGAACCTGGATATATTGCATCAGCATGATACCAAGACCAATCCCAATGATCCTGATTTCAATTACAGGGATGAATTCAAAAAACTCGACTTTGAAGCCTTGAAAAGCGATCTAAAGAGGCTTATGAGGAAAAGCCAGGATTGGTGGCCTGCCGATTGGGGGCATTACGGAGGACTCATGATCCGTATGGCCTGGCATGCTGCCGGCACCTACCGCACAGCAGATGGGCGAGGAGGAAGCAATACAGGCAACCAGCGTTTTGCACCCCTGAACAGCTGGCCGGACAATGCCAACCTGGACAAGGCAAGAAGATTGCTGTGGCCCATAAAGAAAAAATATGGAAACAAGATCTCCTGGGCCGACCTGTTCATCCTTGCAGGAAATATGGCTTACGAATCCATGGGATTTAAAACCTTTGGATTCGGTGGCGGAAGGGAAGATATCTGGCATCCCGAAAAGGACATTTACTGGGGTGCGGAAAAAGAATGGCTGGAACCTACCAAAAGCCGGTATTCCGACGATAAAGATCGTGAATCACTGGAAAACCCGCTGGCTGCCGTACAGATGGGATTGATATATGTTAACCCTGAGGGCGTTGACGGAAAACCGGATCCATTAAGAACAGCTGAGGATGTCCGCATGACATTCAAGCGCATGGCCATGAACGATGAAGAAACTGTCGCCTTAACTGCCGGCGGCCATACTGTGGGAAAAGCACATGGCCACGGCGATGCCTCAAAACTGGGGCCTGCCCCTGAAGGAGCGCCTATCGAAGAGCAGGGCTTCGGATGGAAGAACCCTGAAGGAAAAGGGAATGCAGAGGATACTGTAACCAGCGGGCTTGAAGGTGCCTGGACAACTTCTCCCGACAAATGGACCTACGAGTACTTCCACTTACTCCTCAACTACGAATGGGAACTCAAAAAGAGCCCTGCAGGCGCATGGCAATGGGAACCCATCGATATCAAAGAAGAGGACATGCCACCTGACGCGCACCGCCCTGGTGTTCGCCAGAATCCCATTATGACCGATGCCGACATGGCCATGAAAATGGATCCCGAATACCGTAAAATATCTGAAAAATTCTACAATGATCCCGGGTATTTTGCCAGGACTTTCGCCAGGGCATGGTTCAAGCTCACACACCGTGACCTGGGTCCGAAAAACCGGTACCTGGGTCCGGATGTTCCGGAGGAAAACCTCATCTGGCAGGATCCGGTACCTGCCGTAGACTATACCCTGACAGAAAAGGAAATCGATGTGTTGAAGAAAAAACTTATCGATTCCTGCTTAAGTGATTCCGAACTGATCACAACTGCATGGGACAGTGCCAGGACGTTCAGAGGTTCAGATTTTCGTGGTGGCGCAAATGGGGCACGTATCCGACTTGCTCCGCAAAAAGACTGGGAAGGGAATGAACCCAAACGCCTTAAAAAAGTCCTGGATATATTGATGGAAATCCGTTCGGGAATGAATAAGAAAGTGAGTATTGCTGACTTGATCGTGCTGGGCGGTTGTGCTGCCATTGAGGAGGCTGCACGAAAGGCAGGAGTGAAGATCAAGGTCCCATTCGTAGCAGGTCGCGGCGATGCCACAGAAAAAATGACCGATGCAGAATCATTCGCGGAACTGGAACCCATCCATGACGGATACCGGAACTGGCTGAAGAAAGAATATGCCGTGAAACCCGAGGAGCTTCTTCTCGACAGGACACAGCTCATGGGCCTGACCGCTCCGGAAATGACCGTTCTGATCGGCGGAATGCGCGTACTGGGAACGAACTATGGAGGCACTAAACATGGCGTATTCACCGAAAAAGTAGGTGCCTTGAGCAACGATTTCTTCGTGAACCTTACCGACATGAATTATAAATGGGAGCCTGTTTCTGATAATTTATACAATGTCGTTGAAAGGAATTCCGGAAAAACAAAGTGGACCGCTACCAGGGTTGACCTTGTTTTCGGATCCAATTCCATATTGCGTGCTTATGCAGAGCTTTATGCACAGGACGATAATAAAGAAAAGTTCGTAAAGGACTTCGTGAAGGCATGGGTAAAAGTAATGAATGCCGACCGCTTTGACCTGAAATAATAAAACTTCAATACTTATGAATAAAAAAAGCATCGAATTATTGAACAAGGCAATAGAGGATGAACTTTCGGCTGTTCACCAGTATATGTACTTTCATTTCCATTGCGACGACCAGGGATATGACCTGTTGGCCGGATTATTCAAGAAAACGGCCATCGAGGAGATGATCCATATTGAGCAACTCGCCGAAAGGGTCCTGTTCCTGAACGGAGAAGTTGAAATGCAGGCCTCCGATGAGGTGAAGAAGATCCATGATGTTAAAAAGATGCTTGAACTGGCAAGATCCATGGAAGAATCAAGCGCAAGGGATTATAACCTCTGGGCTAATGAATGTTCAGCCAATGCGGATTCTGCATCGAAAAAGCTTTTTGAAGCCCTGGTGGAAGATGAAGAGCGTCATTATGATCAATATGACGATGAGCTGGACAACATGAAGAAGTTTGGCGACAATTACCTGGCCCTGCAATCGATTGAAAGAAGCAAGAACATAGCTTCCGGGAAACAGGCAGATTAAGTATCTGCTCCTGACGATCATATGCAGAATCAAAAGCAGGTATTGCTCTATGATGGCGTTTGCAATCTATGCAACGGCATGGTCAGGTTCGTGATACGGTGGGACCGGAAGAAAGACATCCTTTTTGCTTCACTGCAATCTGAAACCGGGCAGGATTATCTGCGAAAACTGGGATTACCGGCGGATGATCTCAACACTCTGGTATACATAAAAGCAGGAAAGCATTTCATCCGGTCAACCGCAGTGCTTGAAGTGTTGAAGGACATGGGCGGGTTCTGGCGCCTGTTATATATCTTTATCATCATACCCGTGTGTCTGAGAGACCCGGTTTACCGGCTGGTTGCATGCATGCGTTACAGGGTGTTTGGGAAAAGGGACAGCTGTAAGCTTCCATCCCCCGAGATACAGGAGCGCTTTCTGGATGTCTGATCAAACGGTACAGTAACATAATAAAGCAGTTTATGCAGGAACATAAAACAGCAGTATCGGTTTTCTGGTTCAGAAGAGATCTCCGCCTGGAGGACAATCATGGCTTATACCGGGCCATCGAGGGCGATCATCCGGTTCTTCCCCTGTTCATCTTCGACACAAATATCACCGATGAACTACCTGCTGATGATGCACGGATCAGCTTTATTCATAAAACGCTCCATTCGCTCAACAATCAGTTAAGTGAGCACGGCTCCGCCCTTTTTTGCATTAAAGATGAACCCCTGGCAGGATGGAAGAAGATCACTGAAAAGTTTGATGTAAAAGCAGTGTATGCGAACGAGGATTATGAACCCTATGCGAAGAGCAGGGACAATTCCATTCATGATTTTCTAAAAAGCAGGGGTATCCCCTTCAGTCTCGTCAAGGACCAGGTCATCTTTGAAAAAGCGGAAGTCGTTAAAGCTGATGAAAAACCATACACGGTTTATACCCCGTACCGGAACAAATGGCAGGATCTTTTCCGGGAAGAGCGCCCGGCCCCCTATCCTTCCGATGACATGCATTCGTTTGTAAAGCTGCAGTTCCGGTTCCCCGGCTTGAGTGAACTCGGATTCAGGAGCTCCGGGATCAAGGTGCCCGACTATAAGCTTGAGCGCATTGCAGATTATGCTGAAACCCGCGACATCCCGGCACTAGCGGGAACAAGCAGGCTTGGCCCCCACCTCCGGTTCGGGACCATAGGCATCCGCACACTTGTTAAAAAAGCGGAAAGCTACCCTGTATTTCTCGGAGAACTTATCTGGAGGGAGTTCTTCATGCAGATCCTTTATCATTTTCCGCATGTAGTGGATCAAAATTTCAGGCCGAAATACGACGGCATTGCCTGGAGGAATGACGCGGAAGAATTTGAAAGATGGAAAGAGGGCCGGACCGGATACCCCATAGTAGATGCCGGCATGCGTGAACTCAACAGTACCGGCTTCATGCACAACAGGGTAAGGATGGTTGTGGGCAGCTTTCTCTGCAAGCACCTCCTGGTCGACTGGAAATGGGGTGAGGCCTATTTTGCCGAAAAACTGCTGGATTATGAACTTTCATCCAATAACGGCAACTGGCAGTGGGTAGCCGGCACAGGCTGTGATGCTTCCCCGTATTTCCGTGTTTTTAATCCAACTGCGCAGCAGCAGAAATTCGACCCGAAGTTGGATTATATAAACAAATGGGTGCCGGAACTGGATTCAACTGGTTACCCTGAGCCTATAGTTGAGCACAGGCTGGCGAGGGAAAGAGCGATCAGGGCCTATAAAAAAGGACTATTATAATTATTTGGGCGAACACTTAATATCCACTACGTAAACGCTTTAAGGAGAGAAAAACATGTATAAGCACTTATTCGGACCGGTCCCATCCCGCAGGCTGGGCATGTCGCTCGGAATCGACCTCGTTCCGAGGAAGGTTTGTTCATTTGACTGTGTTTATTGCGAAGTAGGTGCAACCACGCTGCTTACCCTCGAAAAGAAGGAATATATTTTACTTGATAAGATCAAAGAAGAACTGGCGCGGTATTTCAAAGAGAATCCGGATCCTGATTTTATTACTTTTTCCGGCTCTGGTGAACCAACATTGAACAGCAGGATAGGTGAAGTCATTCGGTATGTAAGGCAAGTCAGGGAAAGCATTCCGGTAGCCGTCCTGACCAATGGCAGCATGCTGCATACGCCTGAGGTAAGGAACGCCCTGCTGGATGTCGATGTTGTGCTTCCTTCCCTGGATGCTGCCACGCAGGAGGTTTTTGAAAAGATCAACCGGCCGGCGCAAGGGCTTACAATAGAAGCGTACATACAGGGGATCGTTGACTTCCGGCAGGAATTCAAGGGCAAAATGTGGCTGGAAGTATTCATTCTTCCGGGCTATAATGATGCTGAAAAAGAACTCATCGCATTAAAAAAAGCAATACGGCAGATCAATCCCGATTCGGTCCAGTTAAATACGCTCGACAGGCCGGGAACGCTAGCCGGTCTGCGGGGTGCCACGCGTGCGGAACTGGAGTCGGTCATCAGCCTCTGGGGACTTGATGGCATAGAGATCATTTCAGCCGCACCGCAGCGGAAAAAGGTCCGGTCGTACAGGACCGATGCCGAAGCCGCCATCATGGAGACCATCGCCAGGCGCCCCTGCACCATCGACGATGTCTCAGAAATACTCGGCATGCACATCAGTGAGATCAATAAATACCTGGATGTGCTGGAAGCAGAAGGAAAAATTGAGTCAACGGTAGGCAGCCGGGGGTTATTTTATCAATTAAAAGGCAGCGAAACTAAAAAATAATAGCCGCACGCGGCATAGCCGCGGAACGTTTTGTAAAATCTTATAAAAAAACCACAGCCATTTTAATTTAAAAGCTCAAAACCATACTTTTGTCTGTTTTTAAGCGGTCTGCATTGCATGCAATACCAATAACACAAAAGTATCTTCACAATGCCCGAAACCAGATTTACTTTTTGCAGAATTTGTGAAACCCTTTGCGGATTTGAAGCTGAAATTGAAAACGATCGGATCCTTAGCCTGAAACCTGATGCCGGGCACGTCTCAACCAATGGATACAGTTGCATAAAGGGCAGGCGGCAATACGAAATATACAATTCCCCCGACCGACTGCTTTACCCCTTAAAAAAAGTAAACGGCAAACATGAACGCATCAGCTGGGAGCAGGCCATCCGTGAGATCGGGCAAAAGGTCAACACGATCACGAAAGAGTACAGCCGGGATTCCATCGCCATGTATATCGGGACCGCCGCAGGCTTTGGCGTTTTGCATCCGGCTTTTGCGCAAGGCTTTATGGATGGCATTGGTTCGAACAACATGTACGCAAGCGCCACACAGGATTGCAGCAATAAATTTGCCGTATCCAGGCATATGTACGGTTTCCCTTTCACGCAGCCCTTTCCTGACCTGCCGAACACCGAGTGCCTGATCATTGTAGGCTCAAACCTGGTCATTTCGCAATTCAGTTTCCTGCAGGCTCCTGACCCCATCAAACAAATCAATGATATCAGAGAAAGGGGTGGCCGTGTGATCGTCATCGACCCCCGAAAGACAGAAACCGCCAAAGTGGCCGGTGAACACATCTTTATCAGGCCGGGAACAGACGTTTATTTCTACCTCTCTTTTCTGAATGAAGTAATACATCAAAACGGCATTAAACATGATCATGTGCAGAAACATATGACAGGCCTGGATCAGGTGCTGGACTATGCTGCCGGCTGGAATGCCGAGAAGACCGCTCCGGTCACCGGTATTCCGGCAGATCAATTAAAACAGTTGGTCAGCACCTACCTGCATGCCAGTGGAGCATCGCTATTCTGCTCAACGGGAGTTAACATGGGTGGCGAGGGTACCCTGGCTTTCTGGATCCAGGAAGTGATCAATGCCGTCACGGGTAACCTTGACCGGAAAGGCGGCACCCTGGTTGGCCGCGGGATCATGGATTTCCCGAAATTCGGCGTGAAAAAGGGCCTC
>JAZBOU010000099.1:0-18473 GCA_036351275.1 Bacteroidales bacterium | reverse complement strand
GTCAGGCCATTGCTCTGGAAGTAGTTCACAAAAGTTTGGGTGTTGGAGATGGGCCACATGTCCTGTTCCACGATCTGGCGATCCGGGGCAATGAGAATGTAGGTTGGGTATGCTCCGATACCATACGTACTGATAATCGGTGCGGATCCTCCTTCCTTGCTAATCCCGCGGAAGGTTAAACCATGTTGTTCCCAATATGCCACACACTGGGCGTCGTTGTCATTGCCATAGCCTGATACTGCTATAACATAAAGTTCGTCAGTACCACAGCCAAAAAGTTCGTAAGCCTCGTTCAAATAAGGAACGGTGCTTGTACAGGTAGGTCAGAGTGTGCCAAAAAAGTCGATTACTACATGTTGACCGCCATCCAGGATCTCGAACAGATTGAATTCGTTCCCGTTAAAGTCAGTAGCTGTAAAATCGACTGCTGTTGTCAGAGGGGTCTGTGAGTAGCTCAATGTTGCCACAAACAAACCAATGAAAAGTAGGATCTTTCTCATACAGTCTATTTTTTAGATTTATACTTACCTACAAATATATACATTTTTACATTTAAGGTCAAGGTATGTGCCAGGGACAATTTATTTGCCTGTTATCCTGATGCTGAATTTCTTCATACTAAATCACCGCCAATACTCATTTCCACTGCTGTCAATCCAAAATTCCTTCCCATCACTTTTCACCTTTACTATGCCATTGTCGAAGATATGCCCCGCCTGCTCGTATTTTGCAGGGATCACAATGTTCCCGCTCTTGTCGATGAAGCCGGACAGACCGTTCTTTTTAAATAAGGCGAGACCTTCGTGAAAGTGTGAGAGGTATTCAAACCGGCATGCAATGCTGATCTTGCCCATATCGTTAATAAATCCGTATTTACCTCCTAATTTCACTCTGGCAAAACCTTCGGAATAATGCGATGCTTCTTCGTATTCGTAATCGGTGATCTCGTAACCGTATTCATCGATATATCCCCATTTCTCGCCTTTTTTAACCGGTGTGTAATCGTTCAGGAAGACATTGGCCGCATCAAAATCAAATGGGATCACAGTTTCGTTCGTTGCATCGATATATCCCCACTTCCCATCCTTTTTCACCGGGGCAATGCCGTGGCCGAAGCTCAAAACTTCTTCGTATTCCACAGGCACGACTACCTTGCCTTCTTTATCGATAAAACCATATTCCGACCTGATCCTTACCGGGGCATAACCTTCTATAAACATACCCGCATATTCATATATGGGTTTCACCACCTCGTCGCCATAAACATCAATAAAGCCGTAACGCTTTCTTTGACCAATTTTTGCCATACCGTCGCTGAATACAAAAGCTTCCATATACCGCATGGGGCAGATCACATTGCCGTCTTTGCCAATGTATCCGAACAAACGACTTATACTAACATAGGCTTTTCCTTCGTAGAATTCCGATGCGAGAGTGTATTGCGGGTTGACGGCCCGGTGGCCTTTAGTATCGTAAAAGCCATATTTGCCCCCATTGCTGAATCGGATCCTGCCTTCACGCCATTCACCCATATTTTCTAGTGAGAGGGGCACGATGATCCGCCCGTCTTCTCCGATGAGACCATATAATTTGTTCTTTGTCACCTTGGCGGCGCCTTCATAAAAAGGCCATACGCTGTCATATTCTGCTTCAATGACCACTTCACCCTTCGGGTTGGCAAAGCCCCATTTATCACCGTCGAGAAATGGGATGCGTGTCGTAACGACCTGTGACCATAACGAAATCGTGCTACAAAAGATAATAAACGAGAGCAGTGTTTTCATGCACCAATTTTTTTCAAAGATATGCATTCATGATGCAGTGGCGAAATAATGGAGAAACACTCCTGTGACTTTAAAAAATGAATGATCTTAGGTTGTCTGCAAATTCAAAAGAGCAATTTATCCATTCAGCAATGGGTTTTAATGATTACTGTAATATATTTACCTGATAACGATACTATTAATATTGCTCATATGCAAAATACATATTTACTCTTGCTGCTATTATGTTTATTCTTACCAGCTAAATCGCAGAACTTACTGAACAATCCGGAGAGCGTTGTATATGACAAGGTATTCGACCGCTACCTGGTTTCAAACTGTGGAGATGGACAAATAGTACAGATTGACAATAACGGGGTGCAGTCGTATTTCAATACGCAACTCACCTATACACTTGGTCTTCATATTGCAGGTGATACGCTTTTTGTTTCTTCGAATGACGGCCCATATTCCGGTATTGTTGGCTTTTTGCTTTCCAGCGGTGAGATCATATTCCATGTGGAAATACCTGAAAAAGAGTTGCTGAATGATATCGCATCGGATAATGCAGGCAACCTGTACATTACAGATTGTGAGGCCAATAAAATATTCAAGGTGGACAGGAGCAGTATGACCTATTCCATATTAATCGGGGAAGGGCTTGGCTACCCCAACGGGATCATATTTGATGAAACGAATAACAGGCTGCTGGTCCTGAACGGTCTTCTGGCCGGACGCCCTATTCTTGCAGTTTCTCTTGATGACCTGAGCATGAGTGTGGTTGTAGAAACAGGAATAAGTGCGATCGACGGTTTAACGGTAGATGATTACGGAAACTATTATTTCTCGTCATGGACAACTGACAGGGTATACCGCTACGATCCCCTTTTTACAAATCCCCCTGAAATTATTGCTGGTAATTTTGCCGACCCTGCTGACATCTATTACAATCTTACCGACCATTTGCTGGCTATCCCATGCTTCAATGGCGATACCATAATATTCCTGCCTTATGATCCTGTTGGGGTTGATGAACGTGGAAATGATAAAACAGGCCTTCTTCACGTATCCCCTAACCCTTTTACGGGTGCATTCACTATACATAGTGACCTATTGAAGGAACCCGATGTATTGGTTTCGATTGTTGACCTGAATGGCAGAATTGTTTCTTCCACAGCTCCGTTAACAAAAACCCTGGCTGATAAATCGGTAATGATCGATGGAAATAATTTAAGGGAAGGGGTGTATATTGTCATGATTCGATCTGCAGATGAGGAGCAAAATTGTAAGATCATCAAGCAATGATCAATTGCAGCTAAGTTCGTAATACGTGTTTGTCAGGCCCTGGGAGCCCTCAGCATCTTCTGCATCAACCGGTCCCTAATTCCATGTGGCAGGCGTTGTCCGATCTGCAGTAGAGGGTTGTTATTCACAAGATAATATCGCTTGGGTTTTCGTTTTTGAAGTGCCTTTATGATCACGGCAGCCACTTCTTCGGGTTCCGATACCCGCCGCAATTGTTTCGGAGCTTGCAAGGCAAAATTGTGCAGGTATTCGGAATAAATGCTTTCCCCGATGCGGTCTTTCAGCTCATGAAGGTCGTTCAGAAAAGGTGTGTTGACGGCTCCGGGCCGGACCACAACGAGCCTGGCACCATGCAGGGCCAGTTCATTTCGCATACTCACGCTGAGGGCTTCCAGTGCGATCTTGGTGTTGGCATAGGGATGAAAAGCAGCTGGAAGCCTGATGCTCTCGCTGCTGATGTTTACCACCCTCCCTTTTGTTGCGATCAGGTGTGTTAAAAATGCACGTACCATGTTCACCGGCCCAAAGGTGTTGATCGCATACATACTTTCGAGTGTATCCTTGCTTTTTTCCGTGACGGGAAAGAAATCCGACACCCCGGCATTGTTTATCAGGCCCCATATCTGCAGGCCTTTATTCTCTATTTCTTTTCGCACCGAGGCAATGGAATATTCATCGGTCACGTCCATCTGCATGCCGAGAACAGTTTTCTCATATAGGGTGGTGATATTTTTATCAATATCGGTTGCGATTATGGCGTAGTCAGGGAATGTGTCTTTACAGCCATTTACGATAGCTTGTCCAATCCCGCCGGCAGCGCCGGTAATTAGGATTGCTTGTTTGAGCGTATTTCTGATTTCTGATTTCAAATTCTGATCTCTGATTTCATCAGCTGTTCTTATAAACAGCTATTACTTTCTGTCCCTGCGCCTTTAATGATTTCTGGGCTTCTTCAAAATCCCTCGTAAAGCCCAGCACAAAGCCTCCTCCTCCGCTGCCGCACAGCTTAAGTGAATAAATTTGTTTATCGAGTGCTGCATTCCAGCTGCCGATCACCGAATCGGGGATCATGGGCCGGAAGTGTTCATACTGAAATTCCGAAAGTTCATGAAGGGTATGGAAAAAAACCTCGGTTTTTCCTTCCAGCAGGGAGTTGATGCATTTATCGTTTAGTGGAATAAGTGTTTCTTTCACCAGCTTATCGAAAGCCTTATCGCGGCATTTTTCAAAGAACAGGTTCACCAGTGGCTGGGTGATGCCCGGTTTGCCGGTATCAATGAGAAAGATCGCTCCTTTGACCGGGAACTTGTTCCGTGGGATCCCGACCACCTGTATTCCTCCACCGTTAATGAGGAGGGGGTATTTAAGGTAGCAATTGAGCGGGTCGATGCCGCTGCTGATCCCGTGAAAATAATCCTCAAGCTGGGCGAAAGCTTCTTTTAGCTTAACCACTTCGTTTTGCCCGATGCTGCGTTGGGAACGGATCTTGTCTATGGCATAACGCTGGTAAATGGCTGCACAGAGGGCTCCTGAACTACCGATGCCGAAACCTTGCGGAATGGTTGACTCGAAGAAAAGATTCTTGTTGAGATCTTTCCTGAAATGTTCCAGGTCGAGGTCACATTTCAACTTGCCTTGCTGCTGCAGCACCAGGAGATGAGCATGGTAATCGCGAAGCATTTTGTTTGATTCAACCGCAAAATCGTAGTCGGTATAGCGATACTTATTCAGAAATCCCAATTCGCCCTTGAAGTGGGCATAAGGGATGGTAAGTCCCATGGAGTTGCAGATCACGCTGTATTCACCAAAGAGCATGATCTTGGCATAGAATAATTCAGGTCTGTTCGTCATTCCCTGATTTCAACTTTCACCGGGCCCTCGCCGATATGGTTATCGATACGGTAATTGTCCTGGCAATATAGCAATAATTCTTCAGAAATGAATTCCTCTACTTCGGCCTTATCCCGGTCGTGGAAAAGTAAATGAACATTGGGCCCTGCATCCAGGGTATAGCATAATGTTGTACAGCTAAGTTCACGGAAGGCCCTTATCCGGTTAATGATCTTAATGGTATTTGCCCTTAAGAGGATGTAGGGGGGGGTGGAACTCATCATCAGGGCATGAAGCCCGAGTGCTTCCGACTCCACAACCTTAATGAATGCAGCATCATTCCCTTTTTTCAGTGCTTTCAAGAGGGCATTGAAATTTTTGTTAGCCTGTTCATATCTGTTGCTTGCATAAGGGTGCCGGTTCATAAGGTGGTGCCCCTCGCGGCTGCTGACAGCCTTGATACCCTGGTCCACGATAAGAACCGTATCCCGCATGTCCATATAGCTCTCATGGATATCAAAAGGCAGGGGAGATGCGTATTTATCGCTGCTGCCGGGTAAATTTGCTGACTTTCCCCAGCTTACATATCCCCCATAGAGTGACCTTGATGCACTTCCAGAACCCAGGCGTGCGATATGGCTTGCCTTGCGGAAAAACTCCGGGCCTGGAATCTCTTTCCCCGTCAGGGACTCCTCCATACTGCAAAGGCATAATGCCACGCTGCTCATCGCAGAAGCCGACGAAGCGATACCGGCCGAATGCGGGAAAGAATTCACTGAATTGAAATGCAGATCGTAATCCTTGAGAAAAGGGAAGATATCGACAACAGAACTTACAAAATCCCTGGCTCGGGCAGTGAACTTTTCCTTTTGCTCATTATCATAAAATACTTCTATCTTCCCGTTGCCCGGTATCCATTCGAGTTCAGTGGTAGTATGGCATTCACTCAGGCTAAAACTCAGGCTCGGGTTTTTGGGGAGCTGATAACCATACTTTCCCCAGTATTTTATCAATGCAATATTGCTTGGTGATCTCCAGCTTACTTTGTTCATATTTTTTGGCTATGGGCTATGGGCTATGGGCTGTGGGTTATTGACTTAAGGTGGTTATTTGGTCAATCCACCTCCTGTCGCCCATCGCCCATCGCCTATCGCCTGACTATATCATCAAATGCGAAGGCTGTATGTAATCCTTTGCGGCTAAAATAAGATAAAATTCCATTATAGCCGATCTCACTTGATGCCATGATGAAATCACCACCCCAGGCGCCCAGGGATTTTATGCTTCCCGGGAAATCAGGGAAACGCTGCTCTTTAACCTTAGGAAGCTCTAAAATCTCCGACATAATGGTTTCGTGCTCATTTACCAGGGAATTGAACTCGTCCAGATTGCCTGCACTGCCGATGTCCCTTCCTATTTGTGAGATGCGTTCCCTGGCATCGAGGTTCTTATTTTTCTGCAAAAATGTTGAAATAGCAACAGCGGAATCCTGTTTCTCGCCAGAATAAACGAAAGCGATCCTGTCGTTGAATTCCGGATTAAAAACCACTGGTTGGATGATCGGGCTGCCCAGTACAAGCCGGTACCATATCGGCGTATCGGATCTGGCACAGGCAATATCATAGCCGGAACCCTGCTGCGTTTTCCTGAACAGCTTCTGTGGGTCGATGTCAAACCATTCAGACAGCAAACTGATCAGGGTGGAGCTGCTGCCGAGGCCCCAGTCAGGGCTGAATTCGAGTCTGGTCTCTACCAGGATGGGATGCCCGTCATTTAAAGTATCGGGATTGAGCTTATTGGCTTCGCTTAATAGTTTCAGGATAAATCCGGCTTTCTCTGTATTGCTGGTCTTAAGGATCTGGAGATCAGGGATCAAAAAACTACACTCAAACCAGCATTCCCCTTTATAATAACTCCTCCACTCCAACACTCTTTCTTGTATTCCGGTATTCTCGTTTTCCGGTATACCATGATAAACATCCATGCCCTGTCCAAACCTCGTCGGCACCGCCAGTGCGAGCGCTCCTTGCATCACCAGGTATTCACCTGTGATCAACAACTTTCCGTTTGCATGAAATGTATGTCTTTCCAAATACTTTAGTTAGGAATTAGCCTTGCGCATCTTTGCCACCACTTCTTTAACTTTGCTGAAGGATACTTTTTTATCCTTAAAGTAGTCGAGTACCCTTTGTTTCTCCTCACTGGTCACACCAATATGATTCAGGATATTGAACAGGTGCATTTTCATATGTCCGACCTGTATTCCTTTCGTTGTGAGTGATTTTATGGCGCTGAAATTATTAGCCAGGCCAACAGCGGCGGAGATCATCATGAGTTGTTCCGCTTCCGGGTTGTTCAGCAACTCCAGGCTGAATTTTGCCAGCGGGTGAAGGGAGGTAAGCCCGCCAACTGTACCCAGGGCAAGAGGAACGGTAAGCGTATAGCGGAATTTTCCGTTCTCAAGAGAAATATCGGTCAAAGAGGCGTATTTCCCGTTGCGGGAAGCATAGGTATGGGCGCATGCTTCTATGGCCCTGAAGTCGTTGCCGGTTGCCAGCACAACAGCATCGATCCCGTTCATAATACCTTTGTTGTGGGTCGTGGCCCTGTAAGTATCTTCCTGCGCAATATGTACCGCACGTTCGAATTTTTTTACGAACTCTCCGGCACTCATATTACGGTCCATATCGGCAAACTCTTCGATATCGCATTCCACCCATGTTTTTACCAGGCATTCCGGGGTGTAGTTGGATAATATGGCCATCACGATCTCACATTCCTCTTCCCTGCCGGAAAATCGTTTATCTTCTTTCAGAAACCGCTTAAGTTGTAAGCCGAACTCTTCCAGGCATGAATTGATGAAGTTTGCTCCCATGCTGTCGGCCGTTTCAAAACTGGCTTTCAACTGGTAATAATTATCAATGCTGTCGCTCATGTCGATCAGCTCTATATCTTTAATGCCACCACCGCGTTTGCGCATATTTTCGGTAATGTTGCTGGTTTCGCTGATCAGCTTTTCCTTTATGTCCGGCATGGCTTTTCGGAGCGTGTTTACATCTCCTTGCCAGATGAAGTGAACCTGGCCTATTTTGGTCACTGAGACCACTTCTGCATGAAAGCCACCTCTTTCCGACCAGAATTTGGCGGCATTGGAAGCGGCCGCGACAACGGAACTTTCTTCGATCACCATAGGGACCAGGTACATGTTCCCATTGATCACGAAGTTGGGTGCAATACTATAGGGAAAGAAAAAATTTGATATTGTATTTTCGGCAAACTCATCCAGCTTCTTTTGTATATCCGGATCATCATGCCAGAACGACTTGAGCTGGCTGGCGGCTTTTGCCGGATTTTCAAAGTAGCTTGCGGTAAGATCGATCTTCTGATCCTTATTCAGTTTCGAAAAGCCTTTACGAATTTGTTGTTTTTGCATAACGGCTGCAAAGATAATAAAAGGTGCTGGGTTCTAGGAGCTAGGTGTTGGGTTGATTTTGGATGTCAGGTGTAGGGTGTTGAGTTATTTCTGAATTCAGATTCCCGAACTACCATTCTTCTTCCTCGACCTTTTCTTCAGGCACCATATAATCCTTAAGTGAGGCTGCGAATACATCGATGGAATACTCCCTCAGCTGTTGAAGGTAATTTGGCCATTCTTCACTGTATTGCTGGTCGTTGGTATCCAGCCAGCGTTCGCAGGGATATTTCGATTGCCTTGTCAGGGTGAAGTTATCGAGTGTATAGCGGTATCGACCGTCTTTGCATTCGATCTTAAAGTAATACTTGATCATGCCGGCTATATGTTTACCGTCTTTATCGTAATTATACAACTCAAACTGGTGCTTCCCTTTGATCACCCCGGAAGCTGCGTCTCTCACCTGTGTAACATACACCGGTTGTTTAAAGAAGTGGTGCAGCCATTCGCTGGCACGGTTGAACAACTCTTTCTTACTGCCTTCTTGCTCGACCACTTCCTGGAATGTAATAAGCTTTGTGTTTGGATCTATCGGGATGCTATTGTCTACAGCTTCTTCTTCCTGGCTGTAGAGGAACAATCCGCTTAACAAAATACTGAAGTACAAGAATGCTTTTTTCATGCTTTTGTTTGTTGATTTAAGTGCACTTAGGGCAAATATTGTACCGTAAATATACAAAAAACCCTCCCGATTTACCGGGAGGGCTTTTTTATTACATCATGCCCGGCATGCCGCCGCCCATGCCGCCTGGCATCGCAGGTCCAGCTGGTGCATTTTCGTCTTTATGTTCTGAGAGCACGCACTCTGTTGTGAGAAGCATGCCTGCAATGGAAGCTGCGTTCTCAAGTGCGACCCTGGCAACTTTGGTCGGGTCGATAACACCTGACTTCAGGAGGTTTTCGTATTGTTCCGTCCTGGCATTGAAGCCAAAGTCATCTTTTCCTTCCCTGACCTTTTGAACAACAACAGAACCTTCCAGGCCGGCATTTTCCACGATCTGGCGAAGCGGTTCTTCGAGTGCCCTTTTGATGATCGCGATACCGGTTTCTTCGTCTTCGTTATCTGCTTTCACGCCTTTCAGGGAGTCAATAGCTCTGAGGTAGGCAACACCTCCACCCGGGATAATACCCTCTTCAATAGCAGCCCTGGTTGCGTTCAGTGCATCATCGAAACGGTCTTTCTTTTCTTTCATTTCCATTTCACTGGCGGCACCAACATAGATCACTGCAACTCCACCGGCAAGTTTAGCCAGCCTTTCCTGCAGCTTTTCTTTGTCGTAGTCAGAAGTAGACTTTTCAATGTGTGATTTGATCATGCCTACCCTGGCTTCAATAGCTTTTTTATCACCTTTTCCGCTTACGATGGTCGTATTTTCCTTGTCGATGGATATCTTTTCTGCTTCACCAAGATATGAAATGTCTGCATCTTCCAGTTTGTATCCTTTTTCTTCTGAAATAACGGTACCACCTGTCAGTACTGCAATATCTTCAAGCATCTCTTTCCGGCGGTCGCCGAAACCGGGAGCTTTAACGGCGGCTACCTTCAGTGATCCCCTGATCTTATTCACTACGAGTGTGGCAAGGGCTTCAGCTTCCACGTCTTCAGCAATGATGATCAGTGCACGGCCACTCTGCGCAGCTTTTTCGAGGATGGGAAGCAGGTCCTTCATCACGCTGATCTTTTTGTCGTGGATCAGGATATAAGGATTTTCGAATACAGCTTCCATCTTTTCGGTATCCGTTACAAAATATGGAGAGATATAGCCACGATCGAATTGCATACCTTCAACCACGTCCACATAAGTTTCGATACTCTTGGCTTCCTCAATGGTGATCACACCTTCCTTCTTCACTTTCGACATAGCTTCGGCAATAAGTTTTCCGATACTCATGTCATTATTGGCGGAGATGGCAGCAACCTGTTCGATCTTTTCGCTGTTGTCGCCAATTTCTTTGGTCTGTTCCTGCAGGCTGCTAATGACGGCGGTGACAGCCTTGTCGATCCCCCTTTTCAGGTCCATGGGATTTGCACCGGCAGTGACGTTTTTCAATCCGGTGGTGACGATAGCCTGGGCAAGCACCGTTGCGGTAGTTGTACCGTCACCGGCCAGGTCATTGGTTTTGGAAGCAACTTCCTTTACCATTTGAGCACCCATATTTTCAACGCTGTCTTCCAGTTCGATCTCTTTGGCAACGGTAACACCATCCTTGGTGATGGAAGGTGAGCCAAATGATTTTTCGATAATTACATTACGTCCCTTCGGGCCAAGGGTAACTTTTACGGCATTCGACAAAGCGTCGACACCTCGCTTCAACCCGTCTCTTGCTTTCAGATCAAAAATGATATCTTTAGCCATTGTTTTAGTCTTTAAATTTTATTAATACTTATTTAATTTCTTAGATGATCGCCACGATGTCGCTTTCGCGCATGATCAGGTAGTCTTTGTCTTCAAAACTGATCTCAGTTCCTGCATATTTTCCATAAAGAACCACATCCCCCGGTTTAACCGTCATCGGATTATCGTTGGTTCCCGGACCAACTGCCAATACGGTACCTTTTGATGGTTTTTCCTTGGCAGTATCGGGGATGATGATACCGCCGGCAGTTTTTTCTTCAGCAGCAGAGGGCTCTACGATCACCCTGTCTGCTAATGGTTTGATATTCAGCTTAGCCATTTTCTTATGATTTTAGTAATTACTTCGAATTTCGTTTTTCAATTATCATCCATCAGATTTCACATGTCATATTTTGTGCCAAATCCTGAAAACAAAAAAAATGTCAGAATAGTATGACATTCTGACATTTTATTTGCTCAGTGCAATATGATATCTTATTCAGGCTGCTGTTCTGTTCCTGGTGTGGGGGCTGTTGGAACGGGCATCGATTCCGTTGCCCTTTCTTCAATACTGGTAACATTGTCCTGGCGGGCACCGGTTCTGGGGATCACGAAAATAGATGCCAGACTGAGAACGAGGAGGATAACAGCCAGGGTCCAGGTAGCTTTTTCTAAGAAATCAGCAGTTTTGCGAACACCCATGTACTGATTAGAGCTGGAAAAGTTTGAAGCCAGGCCACCACCTTTGCTGTTCTGAACCAGCACGACAAGGATGATCAGCGCACTGACCATAAGAATAAATACAGATACAATAATATACAGGCCCATAGCTCTTAGTTTTTAATTTTCTTTACTCAGTTTCTCAATTTGGGCTGCAAAGTAACTACTTTTTTCCGGGAAATTCAAACTTAATTTACGATAAATTTCAATTGCCTTGTCGATGTTACCTTGCTGGATGTGAATACGTGCCAGTGTTTCACTCACCAGTCCGGCTTTGTCTTCCTGGCTGCTTTTGGCCCCTTTTACCGGATTAAAGAATTCAGGTTTTGGCCTGCTGATGGAGGGTTCCTCTTTAATGAACTTATCAATAAGCTCTTCCTTTGAGATCACCGGTTCTTCGGGTTCCGGGATGTCTTTCCTCTCCAGTGCGATCTGTTTCAGGCGTGACTCAACGATCCGTTTCAGGTGCAGCAAACGCTCTTCCTCGTCTTCTTCCACAACTGGAACGATGGGGGCCTTAGCTGCTGCATCTATTTCAACGGGTTCAACCGGATCAAGATGTTCTTTTTGATCATGGTCACCGGTTTCTGGTTGAACTTCGACTTCGACTTCGATTTCCGATTCTTGATCTTCGGTCTTCGATCTTCGATCTTCGTTCTTCAACCTTAATACCAGTTCCCTCAGTCTTTTCCGGTCAGCAATGTATGCCGCGGTTGAGGCCAGGTATTCATCGTACAGCACAGAGTTGGTTTGCTGAAGGTTCAACAGCTGCAGGATCTGGAGGCTCTGGCAATACGGGTATCTTTCCGTCAGGGCCTTGATCCCGGGCAAGGTGTTCGCATCCAGCTTTGCAGGATCATGGATATAGGATATGAATTGCTGCCTGTCCATACTTTCTACCAGTTTACGACAGCCTTGTTGAAGATGTCCTGCACAAGCATCTCGTTGATCTCGTCGATAAGGCCGTCCTTCACGGCATTCAGGTCCTGGGTACTGGAATAATCCTGGTAACGTGAAAAGCTGCTTTTAAAACTCTGACTGTCATCGATGGTGTTGGTAAAACTCACTTCAACTGTGATCGTGAGCCTGTTCATGGCTGCTGTCTCGTTTGCCTGTATCGCCACAGGACTTGTACGGTAGCCTGTGATGCTGCCTTCAAGTTGAAGGTCTCCTCCTTTGTTGAGCATGACAAGATTGGTTTCATTTTGAAACTTATCGCGGAGGGCATCGGTGAATTTCTGGCTCAGTGTGGGTTCCACGGTCATGGCGTTATTCGGAAAGCGATCTATGGAGATCGTCTTGGTCTCGGGGGATATTGAAGCACCAGTGAAAGAATACACACCGCATCCGGTGATGAGTGTCATCATCAAAAGAGAAACCAGGGCATGGAATATTATTTTATGCTTACGTCTTATCACAGGTCTATGTTGTATTCTTTGATCTTACGATATAGTGTCCGCTCCGAAATTCCCAGTTCCTTTGCGGCATTCTTACGTTTACCATTATGTCGTTGCAGGGCTTTCTTGATCATATCGATCTCTTTTTCCTGCAGCGACAGGGGCTCTTCTACAACTTCCGACGGATGTATGGGTTCTTCAAAATGGCGGGTGTCATCCGGACGATGTATCTCAATGTTTTCTTTCAGTTCATCCAGGTGGTCCATGTCGCTGCTCAGGTTGTCAAGCAGCCTTGATTCACTTCGCCTGATCTCAGGATCCATGCTTTCCCTGCTGATGTCACTCACAACTTTTTTAAGCTCATGAATATCCTTTTTCATATCAAAAAGGATCTTATACAGCAGATCCCTTTCCGAAAAGGATCTTTCCTCAGCCTCTTTTTTATACAAGACAGGCAATTCGTTGAATTGTCCTGTCGGGAGGTACCGCCTGAGTGTTTCAGCTTCCACATTGCGGTTTTCCTCTATTATGGAGATCTGTTCGGTTATATTCTTAAGTTGCCGTATGTTGCCGGGCCACCGGTAATCTTCAAGCAGTCGCACGGAATCCGCCGATAGCTGGATGGCAGGCATGTGGTATTTTTCGGCAAAGTCGGATGCGAATTTCCGGAAAAGCAGGTGAATATCATCTTTTCTCTCGCGCAGCGGAGGGATGAAAATAGGTACTGTATTCAGCCTGTAGTAGAGGTCCTGGCGGAATTTTCCGCTGCGGATGGCTTCAGGGATATTGATGTTTGTTGCGGCTACTACACGTACATCCGTTTTAATCACTTTCGAAGAGCCAACCTTGAGGAATTCCCCGGTTTCAAGCACCCTGAGCAGCCTAACCTGTGTTGAGAGGGGCAGTTCGGCAACTTCGTCAAGGAAAATAGTGCCACCATTTACAACCTCAAAATAACCTTTCCTGGCTTCATGTGCCCCGGTAAAAGATCCCTTTTCATGACCGAAAAGTTCCGAATCGATGGTCCCTTCCGGTATGGCGCCACAGTTCACCGCGATATAAGGGCCGTGTTTACGGGAGCTCTGCTGATGTATGATCTTCGGAAATACTTCCTTGCCTACGCCACTTTCACCGCTGATCAAAACGGTAAGATCGGTAGGGGCCACCTGGCTGGCCGTATCTATGGCACGGTTCAATAAGGCGGAATTCCCAATGATCCCAAAACGTTGCTTGATACTCTGAATGTCCATACTAGCTTGATCGTCTTTCTTTTGTAGAACGCAGTGTATGATATTTAACGCGTAAAGTTAAGGAAAATTGAGGAAAATACGATGGTAGAAGGGATTTACCCACCCCCTGTCCCCCTCCATTCACTAAAGGAGGGGGACATTTTTACATTTTCAGTATTAATTAACAGGGACAATTATGAAATATCACAAAATAAAAAAGATAGCCAGAGAATTGCGCAGAAATCAAACTGCTGCAGAAAAAACACTCTGGCCATATATTTCAAATCGAAAACTTGAAGGCAGGAAATTCCTGAGGCAGCATGCCATTATTTTTGAGTCGAAGGACAATGATCATGCATTCTTTATCCCTGATTTCTATTGTAGTAGCGAGAAATTGATAATTGAACTGGATGGTCCAATCCATAATTATCAGAGAGACAGGGATAAATGGAGAGATGATATTCTAAGATCCAGGGGATTTCGCATTTTACGTATCAGGAATGAAGAACTCGTAAATACGGAAATGGTCCTGAAAAAGATAAAAAATGAGTTCAAAGAACCGGATCCCTCCTTTCCCAAAAGGAGGGGCCGGGGGTGGATCTAAAAGTGCCTGGAGTACTTAAAGTTAGGGTTTTGATTTAGCCACTTCTTTCTTGATGCGCTGTATGTGGCCGCGCCCGAGGGCTTTCACCTCGCAACCCAGTTCAAAATAGCGTTTGATCCTGTCATCGCTGAGGATCCCGAAACAATCGATCACGGCAATTGAATTTCCGGCCCATTTTACAATGGTGTCAGGGTCAAGGTCAAGATATTGTTCATGCGGGACGGCCAGGATCAGTGCTTCAACACCTTTAAGCGAGGCTTTAAGGTCCTTTTCAATCCGGATATCAACGAGGTTATCCTGGTTGCGGAAAAAGCGTTTCCATGAATAATCGGCACCTTCATCATCCTGTGATTCAAATTCATGCCAGTGATCGACATAGGGGTCATGTACATGCATATCGGCACCCATTTCGGTGAGTTTACGCACGATCATCTCTGATCCGCTGTAACGGGTATCGCCCACATCCTGGCGGTAGCTGGCTCCGCAGAGCAGCACCCTTGAGCCGGCGATATAGCGCGACATGTTTCGGAGTGCGTCCCTGGTAAGTGTTGCTACATGCAATGAGCGCGTATCGTTGATATCGATGGCTGTGGGAGTGATCTTAAAGATCTGGTCACCATCATCGAAACCGAGTATATGCCTGTACGACCAGTAGCCCAGCCCACCGTCTTTTGGCAGGCAGTATCCGCCGATCCCCGGCCCGGGAAAGATCATATTGCTGTGTGTCGGCCTCATCTTGATGGCGTTGATGACCTTGATGAGGTCAACGCCGTTGCGCTCTGCAAAGAGACTCCATTCGTTCAGGTAGGCCAGTATGGTGGCACGATAGGAGTTTTCAACGATCTTGGTGGTCTCCGATTCTATGGGCCTGTCCATCACCGTAAGCGGGAAGTCTCTGGTATTGAGGATCTCGTGCAGGAATTTTTCAACCCTGTCGCGTGCTTCGGTTGTGCATCCGGAGCATACCCTCCAGAAGTCGCGAATGGAACTCACGTATTCTTTGCCCGGCATCACCCTCTCAAAGCTGTGTGAAAGCAGGGGAGTCTCTTCCAATCCACGCCTGGCAAATTCTTTTTTCATGATGGGCCATGCAACGAATTCGGTGGTCCCGGGTGCCACGGTGGTTTCAATGAGTGTGAGGGCCGTCGGAGGTACTTTCTTCCCAATGGTCTTCATGGTGGCTTCCAGGGCAGCCATCTCCACTTCCCCGCTGCGCATATTTCCGAGCTCATGCTTACTGTAATCACACTGCACATCTACAACTACGCAGTCGGCAAATTGTAAACAGTCACTGTTATAAGTTGCTGTCAGTGTTTCCGACAAAAGCACACACCTGTCGATAAGTTCGTCTACTTCCGGGTCTTCTGCCTTGACGGGTGAAATGCCGCGGTTCAGGACGGGGATCTTCCAGTAACTGCGCACGCTGGGCCGCTGGCAGCCAATAACGAATTTCGTATTTTCGCCCTCTTCATTTTTGGCATCGGCCACGATGGCTGCCATCACGGCTCCCACAAAACCAACCCCCATTACAACAACGATCTCCTGTCCTTTGTCCCTGGCCTGGTTTACCAGCTTTTCGATGCGTTCCAGTTCCGCACCGTATTCTTCTTTTTTCGGCAGGGCAAATTTCTCGCCCTGAGGGCTTATCGAATGTACTATCTCGGTATTGCTCATTTGATTGAATTTAGATTGCTTGATAATGCAAAGCTTATCGCAGGCTTGCATGAAGTTCTTTTTCAAAGGCGGCCGTAAGCCTTTTCATTGTTTTATCAATGATCTTATCGGTCAGTGTTTTATCTTCATCACGGAAAATGAAACTCACAGCATATGATTTCTTGTCCCTCCCGATCTTGTCTCCCTCGTACACATCGAAGAGTCCGACGGAAACAAGCAACCTGTTCTCGGTTTTGAAGGCCAGGTCGCGGATCTGTTCGAATCTGACATGCTTATCGATCAGCAAGGCCAGGTCGCGGCGCACCTCCGGGTATTTGGGTGCCGGTTTTGAAACAATGCTTGCCTCGGCCGCCAGCTTCATGATCATCGGCCACGACCAGTCGGCATAAAACACATCCTGTTTGATGTCGAAGGCTTTCAGCAACTTATTACTTACACTTCCGAAGGAAACCACTTCCTTATCATCTTTCACATAGGTGATCCCTTCTTTAAAAGTATTGGGGCCGGCACCGTGAATTTTGAAGGAATCCGGATCTGCGCCCAGGCGCTTCAGCAGGTTCTCCACATAGGATTTCATCAGGAAGAAGTCACTCTTCCTGCTATCCGTATCCCAGCTTTCCTTTTGCCTCGCTCCACAGATGAATAAAGCCAGCCTTTTTTCTTCGTGATATCCATCAAGGGGCTTCCGCTTTTCCTCTACTTTTTCACGCCAGTATATATTGCCGAATTCGAAGAAACGCAGGTCGGTAAGCTTACGGTTCTGGTTAAAAGCGACATTTTCCAGCCCGCCAAACAGCAGTGTTTGCCGCATGGCATTCAGGTCCTGGCTCAGCGGGTTTTCAAGCGATACTGTATTACCCGCATCCACCGGGTCGAACTTTTGGGCATAACTTGCTTTGGTGAGGGAATTGTTCATGATCTCGGAGAATCCCAGTGAGGCCAGGAAATCGGACAGGGTATTCTGTAATTTATCCGGATCAGGTTTTGGATGGTGAGCCAGGGATGAGCGTATGCCATCAGGGAATGCGATGTTATTATATCCATAAATGCGGAGCACTTCTTCAATCACATCCGCTTCACGGCGAACATCATAGCGGTTGGTAGGTACCATGACGGTAATATTTTCTCCATCCTCCGAGATAGGCTTTATGTCAAGATCTGAGAGAATATCGATAACCTTATCTTTCGGGATTTCCTGTCCGATGAGGGTATTCAGTTTGCTATAGTTCAAGCTTACGGTCCAGCCCTCCAGCGGTTCCGGATAAACATCGACCACTTCTGAAGAAGGTTTCCCCCCGGCCAGCTCCTCAATAAGCAGGGCAGCCCTTTTCATGGCGTAGAGGGTGATATTGATGTCGGCACCCCTTTCGAAACGGAAGGAAGCATCCGTCGAAAGCCCGTGGTATTTGGCCGTGTTCCTGATCGTAGGTGCATCGAAATGTGCACTTTCGAGGAATATCCGGGTTGTCTTTTCAGTAACTCCTGAGCTCAGTCCACCGAAAACCCCGGCAATACACATTCCTTTCTCTGCATTGCAGATCAAGAGATCGTCGGGGCTGAGTTCACGCTCAATCTCATCCAGGGTAACGAACTTTTCTTTCGGGAGTGCTTTCCTGACGACCACCTTGTTCCCTTCAATGGCGTTTGTGTCATATGCATGCAGTGGCTGGCCGGTCTCCATCAGCACAAAGTTGGTGATGTCGACAATATTGTTGATGGGCCTGATCCCCACCGCATTCAGCAGGTCCTGCATCCACCGGGGCGAGGGCTTCACCTCTATGCCCGATATGGTCAATCCGCTGAAACGCGGGCAGGCATGCTCATCTTCTATGATAACAGGGAATTCGGCCTTCTTATCGGGAGCTTTAAATGCATCTACCGGGGGGATGTTCAATTTCATGCTTCCTTTACCCTTCAGGCTGTTGATCACGGCCATAACATCCCTGGCGGTGCCGATATGTCCGGTGGCATCGGTGCGGTTCGGTGTGAGGTCGATCTCGAAAACCCAGTCTTCGGTGATTCCGAAGTATTCCGCTGCCGGTGTACCCGGAACGGCCTTGTCGTCGAGCACCAT
Organism: Bacteroidales bacterium; assembly: GCA_036351275.1. GTDB lineage: Bacteria > Bacteroidota > Bacteroidia > Bacteroidales > B18-G4 > B18-G4. The sequence goes on along the minus strand of JAZBOU010000099.1, from coordinate 69 downwards.
GATCCCTTCATGCGATCTGCCCAGGCCGATCTCATCTTCGGCACAGATCATGCCTTCGGAATCCTCGCC